>NZ_CP028923.1:3337272-3645454 GCF_005166025.1 Mangrovivirga cuniculi | reverse complement strand
GATTCCACCTCCGATATCGGCAACCCACATGTTTAAAATACGATCTGGTTCAATAGGCGGGTAAGCTGCTTTTACAGCATCATTTGTACCCCATGTGTCACGGGAGTTAGCATATCTTTTGATTTCAACAATTTCGAATCGGATTTGAGTATCTCCGGATCGCACACTCTGAAATTCAGAAGGAGTGTTGTCATAGTCACTATTAGTAGCGCTATAATCTTTGTTTAACCTGTCAATCTGAGATTGAATCTGTGCATCAGAAATATTCTCTTGAGAGTTTCCATATACAACATGAATGATACAAGGAATGATAATATTGCTGCCGGATACTCTAAAATTTTCAGAATTTTCTTCAAGACGTTGAGTTAGTTGCTCGATCTCAGCCTGGCGCCTGGCATATTCAGGGTTTTGCTGGAGCAATCTTTCGTGTACCTCGTCGGTAGCACAAACACGTTCCTGGGAATAAGAAATGAAAGAACAGCATAACACCATTCCAAATAATAGTAGATGTTTAATCATAAAGGTTTGGTTTATAGATTTAATAAAAATAAACTATAAATGCCAGATTTACAGTGGTTTGAGCGGTTGGTCTGTTTAAGACAATGAAATGATTAATAATGTTTTGGTTGCTCGAACTTCACTTAAATGTTCGCTCTGACTTTTACTATAAATACAAGTATACAAATTATTTTCTGCAATATAAAATTCGGTAAAATATGTCTATACCGAATTAATTACCAAATACACTTATAATTTTTAGAATAAGTGAAGCTAGAAGTTAAAAAAATCAAATTAAAGTATATCCTGAAAATAAGCCTGGAAATGGGTTTTAACGTGCGCTGGAGGTTATTTGAACGTTAAAATAATTTGATATTTAAATTAATTTTTTCTCGAGAGCTGAAAATTTTTCTATAATTATTTTTTAGCAGGTAATTCTTTACCTGATACCTACCAGGCCTTTAGCGGCTCTAAATAATTTTTGTGAATCATAACCTACACCATTTTTAAATATGATTTTTCCTGAGCGGATCGCAGATATATCTTTACTAATATCCTCATCCATAATAATCAGGTCGGCTATTTTTCCTTTTTCGACCGTACCTATCATTCTATCTGATTCTAAGTATTTAGCACCATTTAAAGTGCAGATCATAATAGCTTCCGGAATGCTAAATCCCATTTCTACCATTATTTCGAGTAATCTCATGTTTGCATAGCCCGCGACGATGCGTCCGTCGTAAGTTGGATCGGTTCCGGCCACCAGTAATCCACCTGCATCATGGTACATTTTATCCATCAACATAAGTTTATTGTACCTGGCAATATCGATTGAATCTCTTCCCTGTTTGCTAATCCAGCGTTGATAGACTTTTTCTTTAGCCCTGGGAGATAAAGCTTCCAGTCCGCCTCCCGGGATGACTTCTCTTCCGGTATAGGGCTCAAAAACATTGACTGTTGTTGTTAAGGCTACGTTATTTGAAATCATGTGATCTATTAAACTGGTGACCTGTTCGGACTCCGGATCAACTTCTAAGAGGCTTTCCAGCATAAAGGGATTGCATTGGTCAGGCAGTTTATTTTCTAAAAAATCAGGGCAGGAGCCAAACCCGTGTTCTATGTTATCAATACCAAGATCTACTGCTTCACGGTAGGTAATGGAGCAAAGGTGACCTGTGACTTTCATATTTCTGGCATGGGAGGCATCAATAATCGCTTTCAGATCTTCCCTTGTTAGCATATTGTAAACTTTGACTGAAGTTATACCGAGGTCTGCATAAAAATCAACCTGGTCCTGGGCCTGGTCCGGACCATCGAAAGAATACATTTCCAGGATAGGTAATCCTTCTCTATCCATGTGTGGACTTGTAGCATCAATTGTCGGTCCGGGCAATCGCCCGTCTTCAATCCATTTCTTTAGTTTTACATCCGTTTGTGGCATAATCGCTCCAGCTGTTCGCATCGTTGTTACACCACCTGCCAGGTAAAGCTTAGGAAAAGAATAACTCATCTGATCGAGCCCGTAGTTTGGACCCGGAACATTTTTAGGATAAAACAGGTGTTCGTGAAGCATCACCATTCCGGGTATAGCCGATTTCCCTTGCATATCAATGATGGCGGCCTCTTTGGGTGCAGGTAAATCTTCTCCAATCTGAGTGATGTATTGACCTTCGATCAAAATATCCTGGTTTGTTTTCTCAGGACTGCCAGTTCCATCCAGAATGGTCAGGTTTTGAAGGAGGTAGATTCCTCTTTCGTGAATCACGTATTGTTTTGTTTCTGCATGTAAAGTATCCTGAGCCAAACAGGTTAACGCTAGGAAAGGCAGGAGAAATAGTAACAGGATGAATTTTTTCATGGTGTGTCAGGCGGCTAATAGAAATTAATATGCATAAAAAGGCATCTTTACCGGGCTATTTGATATTATTATTTACCGATATTAATGCTATTATAATATACACTTATAAAGAGCTTGTTCCAAATCGAAGTTTACGGATTTGAATTTTTGTCATATACAAACTAGGGTTACTTTAAACTGCTGCTTTTTTATTATTCAACCTCTTTTTAAGATGTAAAAGTATTGTGAAATAAAAAGGGAAAGAGTCCTTTGATGATATGCAGTAAAGTATCATTTAAAGAGATAATGTATTAGCATAACCATTATAAAACCGGAAACAGCTATTATACCTGTCATAATAGTCCAGGTTTTAAAAGTTTGTTTCTCTGTTATGCCCAATAGTTCTTTAACCATCCAAAAGCCACTATCATTTACATGTGACATGAACGTACCTCCTGCAGCAATAGCAATGACCAGGCATGCGAGACTAAAGCTACTTGTGTCAGCCAAATTTAGTGGAGACACTAATCCGGCAGCTGTAATCATTGCTACAGTAGAAGATCCCTGCATAATCCGAATTAACAAGGCAACTATAAATGCAAAGACCAGTACGGGGAAGCCTATTTCTGATAAATTATTAGCAAGCATTTCTCCGGCACCAGTATTTACTAAAACCTGCTTAAATACTCCACCTGCCCGGTAATTAAAATAATCAAACCTGCAGGACCCAATGATTTGGTACTGATATCTAATAATTCTGTCTTCGTAAATCCTAGCTTGATCCCCAATACATACCAGGCTATTATATTTGCAATAATTAATGCTGCAAAGGGATGACCTATTAAGGTAATTGTTTTTTTTATTGCCGGGTTAAATATTGGGAGGATTCCGCTATTATTAAAAGTGCTAAGGAGAATTAGAAATATTGGGATGGCGATTATCACTAATATGGTATAAATATGAGGTTGTTGTTTATTGTTTTTCTCTCTGTTTGTATCATTAATGTTAGATAATGCAGGGAGCCCGACGAAAATCTTTTTCGCGATAAATTTACCATAAAATATACCTCCAATAATTGCTGCGGGCAGACCTACTAGTCCGCCAATTAAAATCACCCACCCTAAATCAGCACCAATAATATCAGCTACAGCAATGGGACCCGGCGTTGGTGGCATAAAGGCATGGGTTACTGCCAGTCCGGCTAAAAGAGGAAGCGCAAATACTAAAAGTGACTTACCGGTTTGCTTATGCAGTGCATAGATCATTGGCACTAATAATATAAATCCAACTTCAAAAAACACGGGAATAGCAATAATGAACCCTGCAACAGCCATGGCACCTGAAGCATTTTTAACACCAAATTTTTTATCAGAAAATCAGCCACTATTCTGGCTCCACCAGAGTGCTCCAGAATGGCGCCAAACATAGCACCTAGACCAACAACTGTCGCAACAAAACCCAACGTATTGGCCATGCCTTCCTTTATGGTATCCATGATTGCAATTGGCTCAAGTCCTGCCAGCACACCTACAGCTATGCTTGCAATTAAGAGAGAAGGAAAAGCATGTAGTTTTACTTTAAGGATTAAGATCAATAATACGGCTATCCCGGTAAAAACTGCTAATAGTAAATTGTAATCCATATTCAAGTTGATTTTACCATTCTGTGTGATGAAATCTGCCTGGTTCATCATCGATTCTTTGATAAGTATGAGCTCCAAAATAGTCTCTTTGTGCCTGTATCAGGTTAGCGGGAGAATTGCTATGTGAAATTGCATTTAAATAATTGATAGCCTCACTCAAACAGGGGACAGGCTGATTGCTTTCAATGCTCTTAGCAACAACCCTGGTAAGTGATGGTTTTAATTGTTTTATCGAAGAAATGATTTCGGAATGATGGATTAAATCTTCTTCTTTCCGGAGAATATCGACAAGCTTTTCCATTAGAGTAGACCTGATAATACATCCATTAGTCCAAATTCTGGCAGTTTCGCTTAAGTTAAGTGACCAATCGTAAGATTTTGAGGCTTCATTCAGGAGTTTGAAACCTTGTATGTGATTTACGATCCTTGCTAGTTGATAGGCTTCTAAAATGATATCATCAGAAATCTTTACAGCGCTTACTTCAACAGGTAACATCTTCCCGACAGCTATTCTATCATCTTTAAAGGCTGATATATACCTGGCAAACAAAGAGCTGGCAATCATCGTAGAAGGAGTTCCTAATTTTGCAGTAGCAATTGTCGTCCAGTTACCCGTACCTTTATTACCGGCTTTATCCAATATTTTGTCGATCAGCCATGCATCTCCTTCTTTTTTCTTTAAAATGTCAATGGTGATCTCTAGCAAATAGCTTTGCATTTTGTTTTCAGAATCAGCCAGGATGCTGGCAATTTCATCCGGGTTATTGCCTTTTGTTCTTAATATTTGATATAGTTCTGCTAATAGCTGCATCTCGGCATATTCAATTCCGTTATGCACCATTTTAGTGAAATGTCCACTGCCGGATCTTCCTACGTAAGTACAGCAGGCTTTACCCTTTTTATCTCTGGCTGCAATTTTTTCGAGGAAAGGCTTTACTTTTTCGTAGGCATTATAATTACCACCTGGCATAATAGATGGCCCTTTTAAGGCCCCTTCTTCACCCCCTGAAACTCCACAACCTATAAAACTTATACCATGTTCGGATAATTTTCTTTCTCTTTCAGAAGTGTCTTCATAATGGGAATTGCCACCATCAATAATGGTGTCATTTTTTGATACTAAAGGGATTAATTCACTAATAACATCATCAACTGCAGGACCGGCATTAACCATTAATAATATTTTTCTTGGCTGTTGCAGGGAACCAACGAATTTATGTAATTCATCGAATGCGAGAGTATTTTCAAGTTCTTGATGCTTTTTTTTAAAATTTAAGGCAATATTTTCTTCTTTTCCGGGTACATGCCTGTTATACATTGATATTCTCACTCCCATGGAAGCAAAATTCCGGCAAAGGCTTTTTCCCATAACCCCGAGACCTAATACACCGAATTCAGATAGGTCTTTAAGGCTTTGAAGAATCATTTCAATTACTGTTTTTGGACTATGTTCTACATTAAAAGTGAGTGCATTCTCTGGTATTTCCAGGGTGTCAAATTGAGACTGTAGTAAGCCTGGCGGCATATAGTGGTCTTTTCTATTTTTGAGGCGTTTATATACCACTTCAAAGCTACCTTCCAGGTAAATCCAATGAGGAGGATTATTTAAACCTTGTTCTAATTTAGTTCTGTACTTTTCTTTTAAGGCAGAACATGCAATGATACATCCTGATTTCTGAGCCTGTTCTTTAGCTAAAATATTCAGGCTCTTAAGCCAGTCCTCCCTGTCTCCATCATTCAAGGGCTTACCACTGGCCATTTTTATTATATTGTGATCCGGATGATAATCATCTCCGTCAAAAAAAGGAAGGTCTAATTTTTCGGCTAATAGCTTACCTACCGTTGTTTTACCAACACCAGATACACCCATGATGATATAAATCCCGGAAGTTGTATTTTCCATTGATTAAGGAGGTTATAGCAATTAATAAAAATCAAAAAAGCAGTTCATTTTATGCTTACCAAATTTTCACTAATATTTTTGAAATCTAATATCAATTCTATGTGCTCCTACACTGGGATTTATATCTTTATGGGATGCTTTTTGAATATTTATTCACCACATTGCTGATAGGCTCTCTCTGCCTGGCCTTTTCCCCAGGTCGGAGCAATTTCATTTTCAGTTTTATAAGTTTCAAATTTCTCAATTGATTTCCCGATTGTTTCACAGGCTTCGACAGTAGATGAGCCCATAAACTGGGCAGTGCCGTACATCATCTGCCCCAACATTAATAAGGCTCTTGGGTTTTCAGGATCTTGCTGCAAAGCCTGGTTATATTTTTGCATGGCCATACCTGAATACTTTTGGCCCCGGGTCGCAGGATCGACCGAAAGCTTTGCAGTATAAATAAACCCTTGTAAAGTCAATAATTCTGCATGTTCGGGGGCGAGGTTTAATGCCTTGTCCAAATGTTGTTGGGCTATTGCTAGTAATGCATCTTTCTTGTCAGATTTTGTTTCATCAAAAGAATATAGAGTATAAGCAAAGGCAATGTAGTATTCCGGCTCCCATCTTTCTGGTTCGGCATCTGCAATTCGAGTAAGGTTGTTTATTGCGATCTGGTAACTTTCCTCAGAATCAGCCGAGTAAACCAGTTCGATGTTCTTTTTCATGGCCTTTTCAAATTTTTCGTTTCCGAAAACTGAAAAAACTAAGATTGTCATAAGAGAGGTAATGATTGCTTTTTTCATGATTTTATTATTTATCGTTCTGTAAAATTTTATTAAAGGTTCGGTAATTCGTTAAGCGATTTATTCTTCGATAGTGTGATGAAGATACCCAGGAAAATGAACCGTGGTGCGATAGGAGTGATAGCTCTTCTTTTGTAAAGCCCACTTTCGTCAGGCTTACTGCTGTACTCGTAACCGAACACATTTTTGGTTCCTAATACATTGGTTACTGAGCCATGGATGATCACGTTTGATCTCAATAGATAACTGAAGTTCATACTCAGGTCGTGGTAAGCCCTGGTTTTGCGGGAATTGAATCCTGTATTATTCGGATCATTATATGGACGTCCGCTTGCGAAATTGTATGTCATCCCTACCTGGGTTTTAATCTTATCGATAAAATGTTTGTAGACAATAGAGAAATTATGTTTTGAGGCAAATGTAGGCGTTGCCTCGTGTGGGAAATTCAAATAGTCTCTCTTCGTATCCAGGTAGGAATACGAAATCCAGTAATCTACCTGCTCAAAAGTTTTATTGTCTCGCCAGAAAAGATCAAATCCTTTGGCATACCCATTGCCTTGATTTGTGAGGCTTTCCCGTTGGATTGATTGATTCGGAACCAATTTTACTAAGTCAGTATAATCCTTGTAATAAATTTCTCCACGGAGTATACGCCCTTCATTTTGCCATTGATAATTGATTAGGTAATGACTGGCCTTTTCTACACTCAGGTTTGGATTAAACTTTACCCATTGATTTTCTGCGGTTTGATGAAACTGCCCGATAGCCATTGATACCTGGCTGTTTTCACTGGTTTTATAAGCCATCGATAATCGGGGGCAAGTAATTGATCATTATTCAGGCTGTTGTGTTCAAAGCGTAGTCCGGCTTTGGTGATGAAATTATTTGAAGCATAGAATTCTACTTCTGAAAACCCGGCTAGAATTGTTTCTTCAAAATTAAGTGGCTGGATGGTCTGATTTGATGATAAATCAACTTGTTGCTGATAATTCCTGTTAAATACTTCCATTCCGAATTTAATCCCAAACTGGCTGGATGGATCATAACCAAGTACAGTTTTAAAGTGAACTCCATGTTCTTTTTCGTTGATTTTTGCAGTATCCATCCCGATGATATCCTGATTAGTGGTATAAGATGCGCCGGTTCTGATGCTCCATTTATTATTTAGAATATCTTTATATGAGGCGTTTAAATACCGGTACTTGTTTTCGAGCGAGTAGCGATGGAAAGTTTTCGGGTTATCAATTTCAGCTAACTGACTCACTAATGAAGATTGATTGATATTTCCATAAAATTTCAGCATTCCATCCTTATTGACCTGCTGACGGAATGCGAAATTTGCTTCCATAGCTTCGTGGGCTTTATCCATGATGATCTTCTGTTCGATCATTGAGAAGTAGGGTTTCAGGTTAATATATTGGATTTTCCCCGAGACAGAGTTTTTATCCCAGACTTTAGTGCCACCAGCACTAAGGCCTACCGACATAATGCCCAAGTCTATCCGGTCATGATTAGGAGTGTCTTTGGTATTCAGAATTAATGCAGAGGATAATGCCTGACCGTATTCGGCTGAGTATCCACCGGTGCTAAAGCTTGCACCTTTAAACATCATGGGTGAAAACCTACCGCGGCCGGGGGTGTTTGGAATTGAGGGGTTATAGGCATTTAACACCTGCATGCCATCAATAAAGGTTTTGGTTTCATGTCCGCTACCTCCTCTGACAAAGAGTCTTCCTTGTTCACCAACAGTTTGAGTACCCGGAAGTGTGTTAAGCGCCCCGGCTATATCGGCTGTTGCACCAGCGGTAGTAACAATATCCATCGGCTTCAGTACTTCCTGCCTGTTTTCATCTCCGGCGCCAAATGATCCGGCAGAAATAACTACCGCCTCTAGTTCATTAATAGATTCTTCTAAAACGAAACCAAATTCAGATGAATTGGGGTTAAGGTTAACAGGTTGATTAATAGTTTTATAGCCTATGAAAGTCACTACAAGGATTTGCTCCCCTTCATAATCCGTTTTAAAATGAAAATTTCCATTTACATCAGTTGAAGCCCCATCGTAAGTTCCTTTGATATAAATATTGGCACCAATTATTGCATCGCCTTTTTTATCTGTTACAGTTCCTTGAATGGTAACTTGAGCTAATGCTAATTCAAAAGTGAAAAATGTGATAAACAGGTATGTCAGGATTTTCATTTCTTTCTGTTTTTTTGATAAAGGTGACGAAGATTACCTTTTAAAAGAAAAATGATTTACCCAACCGTTGGATTAGCAGGATGAATTGTGGAAATGGGTGGTTAAGAAAAATTAAGATGTTCTTATACCAGGAAAAGACAAGGTGATTAATGCTATTTTAATGGAAGAGTTAATCGATTTAGAGTTTTTTCTTTATATAAGTCACCGATAGGGATTTCAATATTACCAATTTCGATATCGTTTTTGGTATAAGCTGTTACGTGATCGATATTGGTAACGAATGAACGATGCACTCTCATAAAACGACTGTCAAGTTTTTCTTCAAAAGCAGTTAATGTATGCTTTATTATGATTTTATTGTCGATAAGATAGATGGAGATATAGTCCTTAATGCTTTCTATGTATAAGATGTCATCTAATTCAATTTTTATATTCTTTTTATTCTTTTGAATATATATGTGCCCTGATTTCTCAGTTAAATTAGAGAATGAATGTTCTAAAGAAATACTATTTCTGAATTTTTCTATTGCCTTCATAAATCGGGTGAAAATAATTGGCTTTAGTAAAAAGTCGACTGCACTTAAATCAAAACCATCGAGAGCATAATCCCGAAATGCAGTGGTGAAAATAACCTTAGGTTTGGTGATCAGATTTTTATAGAAATCAGTGCCTTTTAAAACTGGCATTTCGATGTCTAAAAACAGAAGGTCAATCTTTTCATTTTGTAATACCTGGTGGGCTTCCACAGCCGATTTGCAACTGGCTACCAACTCAAAGTCATCCAACTGTGATAAGTGAGTTTCAATTAGCTCTCTGGCTAACTCTTCGTCATCTACGATCATGCATCTATACGCCATTAGCATCCAGGGTTAATTTTACTTTAAACGAATCTTTTTCTTCATTAATTTTCAAGGAGTATTGATTACCAGGGTACAATAGTTGAAGCTGTTTTTCAATATTACTGAGTCCAATAGCTGATCGGGACTGATTATTGTCTGTTAGTTCAGTCTTTGGTTTGGTATTTTCTATACAAAAAGCAATTTTTTCATTAGATGTAATAAGCTTTATATTAATAGATGCCTGATTTATTTCCTGGTTAACACCATGCTTGAAGGCGTTTTCTACAAAGGTAAGCAGTAAAAGAGGGGCAATTTTCACTTCATTGTTAACCTGTGAATCAAAAGTTATGTTTAACCGCTTTCCATACCTTACTTTTTCCAGGGAGATGTAATTTTCAATCAGCTTTACCTCATTCGAAACCGATACATACCTCGCCTCACATTGATATAAAATATAATCCAGAATATCAGATAATTTTTCTATTACCTCTGGAGTTTGGTCTGATTTTTTTAATGCAAGAGCATACAGGTTATTAAGTGTGTTAAAAAGAAAATGGGGGTTTAACTGATGCTTGAGCAATTGTAGTTCTGTTGTCTTTTTTTGTTCTCTCAGGCTTATGATTTCTTTTTGTTTTCTGTAATAATCGATTACAATTAATATAATAGCAGGAAATATTAGCCCTGTTATACTTCCCATAAAGGCATATCCATTAGTTATCCGTTCTATAAAATTCAGCGGAGGCCTGTACTGATAAATCTCCGGATATTTAGGCAATAAGTAAAAGCAGCGTATTGCTGTATGTGAAACATAGGCGCAATACACTGCTGCCAGACCTAATACTATGAATAGTAATTTTTTCTTCTTTACAATAAAAAGAGGGAGAAGAATGTATATAAATGCATAAGCAAGAATAAATTGTACAGTTGTTTTTGCCAGCATTCGCTCCAATAAGAATAACTTATCTTTTTCGTGTGGCCATGCCGAACTGATATAATAAAGAAGCATCACACACCAAAAGATGATATGACCAATGGTTTTTCTTGATTTAAACATGTGATGCAGTTCCTTCATTAAAAAATACCTTCTGTAAATCGGTTTGTTACTGGCCCGTCACAGAGGTGATAGTTGCTTTAAAATCTGACAGGTTCTTCTTATATGACAGCAGTCTGGGATCATTTTGCTCTTCAGCCAGCTTTACTGCCTTTTTATAATGCTTTAAAGCCTGGTTTTTTTCGCCATTTAGTGCCAGACCTTCAGCATAACTATCATGCGCATTCGGAGAACCCGGGAAAATCTTTAAATTTGCTTTAAATATAGCCAAAGCCGAATGTATTTGATGGTTATCCAGGTAGAAATAACCCATATCATTGACCATAAATTTTTCAATGTGTTTTCTGCTCAATAATAAACTTATTAGATCATAAACCTGGGATTCATCATCAGTTGTCAGTTTTTTCTTTAAGAGAATAGTCTTAAGCTTGTTGAAAGGTTCTTCTCTGTAGTCTGTCGCTGCTTTGATTGCAAGTTCATGTGCTTTTGAAAACGCTTCTTCCTTTGTAACAGGAATATCAGGTTGGACACCGACACCTTCCCAGTTAGTTTTTGTTATTGGGTTAATCGATCTGGCATAAGGCATTATAATTCCATAACCTCCTGTTAATGGCATATGGTTTACGGGGTGAGCTCCACCACCGGTACTTTCACCAATTATTATCGCTCGTTTTCTGCTTTGTAAATCATAGGCAAAAGCTTCTGCTGCCGAAAAAGTGAAATCACTAGTTAAAACAAAGAGGGGGACTTCCATTCTGTTTCTTCCCTTAACAGAAACTGTCTTTAGCTCTTTGTAAGTGTCGGTTCGTCTTTCATATACACCACTGAGTGGAATGTTTTCTCCCAGGAAATAGCTGCTCCAGTATAATCCGAGACTATTTCCACCGCCATTTCCCCTCAAATCGATAATAATTGCATCAGCTGTAGACAGGTAGTCCATTATAGCATCAACTTTTGGTATATCTTCCTTTCTAAACCCTTTAAGTTCTACGTAGCCAACATTACCCTTAAGCAGGTTAATTTTTCCAAATCCACCTTCTCTAAACCGCTCGTAAATTTCCAGATGTCTGGTTATAAAATCAGTTTCAGAATTAGGATGGGGTGGAGGTGGAGGCGGGGTGATGTTAAGGTGTTTATCTTTGGTGATTTTTTGCATCTCCTTTGAAAGGGCCCTGGCAAATTTTTTAGGTTCTTTAAACTCATCGAAGTAGTTCGATTTTAGCAACTTATCCAGATGGGTATTAGTTTTCCCGGCTTTATCCAGAAAAATATAGTTTTCCAGCATTAGCTCCTGTGCTTTTTTGATTATTTCTTCTTTGGATTGCCCGTAGCTAAAGATAGGCAAGCAAATGAAAATCAGAGTAATAATTTCTTTTAGTCGATTCATGATATTGATTAAAGTTTGATTCTTCTTGCTCTAACTTATGAAGAATTATGACTCAAAATCGGTAGTGTCGACAGACGGAGAGTTGCAGTAGACAGACGGATAAATAATTTCCAGTAGCGTCAATCAGAATAGAGAGAGTTGTTAATTGATACCTTATAGATGGGGATACTAATGTTGGAGTGTATGGTTAATTTTATGAAAGCAGGTGTTATTACGTTTAATAGATGGGGATAAAATAAAACCGACCAGGAATTTCCTGGTCGGTTATTATTATTGAGATTAAATGATATTCTTATTAGTTGTATAGAGATTCTCTTGCTCCACCAGCAGCAAATAATGCTCGCATTCTTGCTTTCTGACCTTCAGAGAACATGTACATGCACTCGTCATTAACATAGTCCATGTAGTTCATTGTCATGTCGTTAGATCTGCAGTTTACAGTAGGGTAAGAAGGACATCCGTAGTTAGGTCCGTCAGAAGAAGGAGTGTCAGCAACGAAGTCATCCTGCTTACATCTTCCGTCACCCCAGATGTGTCTAAGGTTAAGGTAGTGTCCAACTTCGTGAGTAGTAGTTCTTCCTTTGTCAAAAGGAGCAGCTAAATAACCAGTATCTCCGAAAAACTCAGGTCCAACAACAACACCGTCAGTTGCAGGGTCGCCACCAGGGAATTGAGCATAACCTAATATGCCACCACCGATGTTACATACCCAGATATTCAATGCAGACTCAGGAGTTACGACATCTACACCACCGTTAGATGCAAACTTCATTTCATCTCTTGTTCCCCATTCAGTTCTTGAAGAAGCTTTTCTGGTTACTCCGGCTAAAGTGAAGTTAATATCAGCATCAGCTAGCACATCAGTGAATTCAGTAGGAGTGTTTGATGCATCATTGTTAGTAAGATTGAAGTCAGCGTTTAAAACATCAATCTGAGACTGAATCTGCGCATCGCTAATGTTTTCCTGTGAGTTGCTGTATATCACGTGTACATAAACAGGGATGTTGATCGAACCTAATCCATCATCAACTGGATCGCCAGTTCCACCGTCTCCATCATCACCACCATTATTGCCACCGCCATTTCCGTTGCCCGGAGTGCCAGAAGGTTTTTTAGCAGCGATAAACTGTCTAACCTGTTTTTCAACATTGTACATTCTGTTATAAAGTCCAGGGTTTTCGCTCAACTGTCTGTTTAACACCTTCATGGTGTGACAAGCCTTACCGCCATTTGTACGTGAAGCCTCATCGTCCGCATTAGTGTAAAGATAAAAGTCGCTCATATCAACAGAAACTTGCTCATCCTTATCTGCGACCATGTTTGGAGTTTCATCGTTACAGGCTGTGAAAATAAATCCTGTAACAAAAAGAAGTATTAAAACTTTTCTCATTAGGTTTTTGGTTTGGTTTGATAAAGTTCGCAATGTAAAGATTTATTTTTACAAAACAAACATAGATTAATTTGAATTAAGTATTTATCGCCAAATTATATTCTGTCTATATTAAAGAGTCCAATATCAGATTTTTAGAAAATTATGAATAATTAAAGATGTTAGGTTAATTAAAAATAAAGCGATTGTTAACCGAAAGTTATATTGATGACTTGTTATTTATGCTTCAATATAGCTTTGTCATCATTTTTTGTAAATGTGATTTATCAAGTATCATCATCACTGCTGATACATCAGGTGTTGTGACTTTTTGAATTTTGCGAAATTCTACATTTTATAACAATTAATTGCTCTGGAGTTGTCGGGACTTGTGTCAACACGTACTTAAGGAAATGAAAAATTACCTGACATGTATTTTATGAAGTTGGTTATCATCTGTGTTCAATTTTTAAAAGCAACTAATATGAGAAATCTAATTTCAATTAATTATGTGCTTAGATTAATAATGTAGTAGCTAGTATTATTTTATTAGCAATTCTCTTTAATTAAGGCCTTGATTCGCAAGAATTTTCGAAGGTAGTGCATGCCAGACCTAATTAATTGTGTGAAGGTATCCTTTTGGTGTCAGGCCTGTTTCAGATTTAAAAGCCTTGTTGAAGGTAGTTAATGATCCAAAGCCTGCTTTCCGGGCCAGCGTTTCAAGGGTAAAGGAATGATGGTCACCTGCTTTTAGCATCCGGATAACTTCAAGAGCTCGATATCTATTTACTAAAGGATAAAACCCTGTTCCAAGTCCTTTATTGAGGATATGTGATATCGTAACTTCAGATGTTCCCAATTCTTCTGCTAAGTCTTTTCTATTTAAGTCTGGTTTTAAATACAATTTCTTTTCATTCAGGATTTCTAATAATAGTTTGCTCTTTTTATTAATCTCGGATGTAGTAATTGAGGAATTTTTTTGCTGCCTTATATTAAATAGACGGGAATCTATTAGTCCTTTATAACCAATAATCAACAAACCGATCATTTCCAACACCCAGGCACCCAGGAAGAGATCACTGTTTAATGCTTTCGGATTAAATAAGTCCAGTAAGTAAAACGTGACCCACCGAACAGTCATATAACCCATAAATACGACAAATAGTCTGTAAAATTTTTTTGCAGGGGCTTCTACATGTCGAAGGGTGAATACAAACTTCAGGACGAATACAAAGCAGATAAGATTGAATATGATGGCTATTCCATCGTGCATAAAATAAACGAAGCCTCTATTCATCATAAAAACGTATGTGTTTCCAATCTTCAAAAGGAAATAGATATATTGAATTATATGGAAAATGACATCTAGTATCCCTGGAAGGAAAAACAAGAGAAATAAGCCTTTGATCTTAAAGGTAGGATTATCAATAGCCCGAAAGAAAAAATATCCCAGTGGGGCGATAAAAAAAAGACTGGGAAGCCAGAACGGTAAAACTCCCAATCGGAAAGCTATGGGAGGTATAATTATCCAATTTGTCAGGGATATAAAATAGCTGAAAATGAATAAACCGAGCAGGCGACTGGCTCTTTTGATTTTGCCCTTTAGTGCACTTAGTGCCATTAGTAATATCAGGGCATTGATACATCCGGCACTTACAATAAAAAGTTCCAGGTCCATTCAGTATTGCTAAATTTTTTCTGATGTCTCAATTTAAATGAATAAATGGAATTTACAAGCTTGTGTTGGAGTAGGAACAATATGCTATTCTTGGAGAGCTTAATCAAACTACAATTTTTATGAAGTACATAATTCCGGCTTTTATATTAATCACCGTATGGTCAGGTTTTAAGTTAAGATCTCAAAATAAGTTATTACATGAACTTAACAATAAAGCCTTCCACTTTTCCCTGACGCCAGATTATAGGCTTGAGGGTGATGTTGCTGAATTTTTGAATAAAGAAGTTAGATCTGCACAATTTGTCGGGCTTGCAGAATTACACCGGTCAGAACAATTGAGCTTGTTTACAGTGGCTTTCCTTGATTTATTAGCAGAAGCGAATTACCACCATTTAGCACTGGAAACAGGACCTTATTCAGCAGAGTTTCTTGAGAAATCAGCTATTCCTCCCGAGGAGACACAAAGAAAAACTGCATATATCAATAGAGCGTATGGAAATCGCCTTTTTGGCTCTATGGTTCCAATTATATTTGTTGACAGGGAGGAAGATGCACTTTTTATAAAAAAAGCATCAGAGGAAGGGTTTGATTTTTGGGGGCTTGATCAGGAGTTCGCTAACTCATTTGAGATGCATTTGGATTCGATCTATTCTTATAACGAGTCTCCGGGTATGCAACTACAAAATGAATATTATGAGTTAAAGAAAATCATCCATAAAATGATCAGAAAGTCGAATTTCAGTTTGGGTTACAGTTATTATTGTGAGCTTTATGAGCACGAAGGATTGAAAAGATTTTTTAATGAATTTAATGATATACCAGAGGCTGCAAATCACATTGACCATTTTTATACAAGTCTTGATATCTACTGTAAAAGTGTACGTGGAAAAAACTCCAATCAGCAACGCGCAGATTATATGAAATCAAACTTTGAGAAACAGTATGAAAAGGTAAATGAAGAGTATCCAAAAGTATTTGTGAAGCTAGGGAGTGTCCATCTTACCCGTGGTAAGTCGCCATTTGGGGTAAATGATGTGGGGCAATTCCTAAGGGAAAAAGCAGAGCAGAATAATACTGGTTTTCTTACTATCAGACATTTAAGGAGATATAAAAACGGAAAAGATTATACAGGTAAAAAAGGATGGGAGGATGTATCAAACTTCATGAAAGCTGGTGAAAAAAAACGCTGGACTCTAATAGATCTCCGACCTGTTAGAGACAAAATTGAAGCTAAAAAACTGGAGGTTACTGAACGTGAGAAATTTGAGATTTATAGCTATGATCTTTTGCTTATCCCTCCAAATGATCATACTGCGAAAAAGAATTTTTAATTTTATTGGTATCCTGGGTATTACCAATCAATTAAATGTGTCAATGAATGTATAACCGCACTTTTGTTGCATTTCATCTTATAAAGAATCCTGCAATTCATAAGAGATTCAGCGTTGCAGTTTCGCTAAACCTCTGATAGAAGGTAGATTAGCTAGTATATTTATTTTGATATTTATTACCAGGTTTGGCTTCTTTGTTTAATTACAAATTTCAACGTAAGTACTATCACCTGGATCTACTGTAGTTGTGTCGGGTACCAATTCTTCCCGGCATGGCCAGGCTGGTTCGCCGATTTCCTGTACACATCCGGTTGCTGTAGCCATCAATCCCAATAATGCTAAAGCGACTGATTTGAAGTAACTATTGCTGAAGTTGGATTTTATGCTCTCGTGCCAGTTTAATACC
Source organism: Mangrovivirga cuniculi (assembly GCF_005166025.1). Lineage (NCBI taxonomy): Bacteria > Pseudomonadati > Bacteroidota > Cytophagia > Cytophagales > Mangrovivirgaceae > Mangrovivirga > Mangrovivirga cuniculi. The sequence goes on along the minus strand of NZ_CP028923.1, from coordinate 3,628,525 downwards.
TTCATTTGCACTTTTGAATATTTTGAATGTTCATTTGAAGAAAACAATTTGCCACACACTTTTTTATTTTTTCTTTCTGATAAATATTCAATAATTTCTTCGTTGCTCATTGTAGTGAAGTCGATAATATCTATAGAACATTCACTGCAGTGTCTGCTTTTTGATTTTTGAATTTTATCCAACTCATTCCACTTCATGTGGCATGGCTCCGATATAGATACTTTTTTATTATTCATAATAGGTAAGCCCATTTATTGGAATAAAGTGATTTCACCGACTCTGTCGGCCTATTCCTTATATAACTATCGTTGTTTCGGTTGTTAATAAATTCCTTTAAATCTTAAAAATAGCTGTTTCCAGCTCAAATTCAAACTTTTTCTATTATTTATACCCGTAGTAAATGGTTGTAACCGACTGTAATTGGATAAATTAGTAGCCGTTTGTAACCGTTTACGAATGAGTATGATGTATTGTGATTTTTGAAGGATATATATGCTCAAAACCAATTTTATACAAGTGGAAGAGAAGCAGGAAGATGGAAGATAAATGATGGCTAATTGCAGCTATAACAAATGCGTTTAGTTTACCATGCGCTCGAAAGGACTATTTTTATAATAAATTAAATGTTTATAACATAAGAAATTGTATTATTGTACTGTTTGCGCAAAAACAATTTTTTATCTAAAACCCAATTTTTTAATTGAATGACTACGTCTCAAGCTGATTCATTTAATCCGGAAGTAATTACCAACGATTTTTTAAAAAGAAAGCGAAAACATACCGACCCCATGGCAGATCAGGTTATCGCTCAAATAATCGCATCTGGTTATGAAGAAAAAGTGAATGATGTTTTTTTAAAATTAGTAAAAAATGACAGCTATCATCCGGATATGTTTAAGGATCTGCCGAAGGAAGTATATCAATTAGTTACCCAATATTTCGAAAGAACAAGTACATTACCTTCCTGGATTGATAATAAAAAGATCAAAATGGGAGAGAAGGTGTTTAGCCTTTTCGGACCTGAGATATTCATGTTGTTAAACGTGCTTTCTTTACCCATGTGCTATACATGCAGTAAAGGGGCAAAGGTACTCTACAAAACCGGCAGATTATTAGACAGGGGAGGTGATACAGATCCGATGACCAGAAGATTAATGGAAACTGCTCAAATGGTGGTTAATGCTATGTCTCCCGGAGGATTATCAAGTGGTGGAAGCGGAGTCATCACACTGCAAAAGGTTAGATTAATTCATGCATCCATAAGATATTATCTCAAACATGAGCGGTTTAATCCAAATGGTTGGGATGTAGATGTTCTTGGTGAGCCTATTAACCAGGAAGATCTTGCCGGCACATTAATGTCGTTTAGCCCAATAATTCTTAACGGACTAAAGAATCTGAATATAGAATTAACCCGGGATCAAAAGGAAGCCTATTTACACTGCTGGAGAGTAATAGGTTATATGATGGGAGTTGATATGGCATTTCTTCCTGAAACAGAAGAAGATAATTGGGAACTGGCAGTAAAAATATTAAAGCACCAATCTGCCCAGTCACCGGAAGGGGAAGAACTGACACGGTCGTGTATTACTTTTATCGATACCATTATGCCCGGAACCATATTTAATGGGGTTTCAGAATATATGATTTGGTATTTTTTCAAGGATATGTCAGCAGCAACAGGAATAGATCTAAGCTCGACAATTGGAGTAAAAGAAATTAAAGGAACTAAAGAAAAACTGATTATGGCAATCAGTAAATTTTTATCCAGGGAAATAAGTCGATTAGAAGACCATTCTAAGATTATCCAGGCCATTTCAGGATATTTTAATAAGCACCTTTTACATGGATATCTAAAACATTATAATGGTGGTAAAAACATTCACTTTTTTATTCCTCCTTCCCTTTGCAAAGACTGGAATATCGTAGATGAATGGCAAAATAAGTTTTTATTAACACCTGATTTTTTCGGGAACAGGCTGGCCTGGCAACACAAAAAGGATGGAGTTTAATTTTTATATTTATGGAAAATAGTTCGATTAATTGGGGTGTCAACAAAAGAAATACCTGGTTTATAGTCGGCACCCAGGTAATGATGATGATCTGGTCGTTAGGAAGTTCAATTTTAAAAGCCGGGCCAACATCGGCTGCAATAATTACTTATTTAGTTTTTGGGGCATTCATAATTTATGGAGTAATAACCAGGAGTAGGTTGATCTTTTTACTTCTTGTTTTTGGTCTGACCGGGGGTGTTTTGGAGTTAATAGCCGATCATTATTCTGTAGCAACGATCAATGCGTTAATTTATCCGGGAAATGAACCAATGGTGGTGAGTTCACCATTATATATGCCTTTTGCATGGGCTAATGTATTTGTTCAATTAGGATATTATAGTTTGCTTTTGATACGATGGAAAGGCATTCTGATGGCTTCAATTATCATGGCTGTTGCTGGGGGTATGTACATTCCATTTTATGAAAATTTCGCTAAAGATGCCGGTTGGTGGTGGTATGAGAATGTTTCAATGATTTGGAATGCTCCTTATTACATTATTATCTGTGAGGCCTTGATTTCTTTATTATTACCTGTATGTATTTATCTGATTGTTAAAAGGAAAAGTTTTTTGATAGCCCTGATTTTGGGAGTTTTAGAAGGCTTATGGATTTGGGGTAGTGCAATATTAGCTTATTTCATTGCTCCATAAAATAGTATTTAAGCATGAAAGACATAATTCGTTTAGAAGGGGAGGAAGCCAAAAAAATAGCTGAGGGAAGAAACTCGCTTATTTATTTTCAGCAAAATGATGATCTTGATAAATCCGTATTAATTAAGATAATCCGGGAAGAAAGGAATTTTTACCCTTATACTTCACAAATCTTAAATGAATACGAATTATTAAAAGAAATTGACTTAAAAGGAGTCAGGAAATCCCATGGACAGACTGTAGTTGACGGTTGTCCTGCTGTAATTCTTAATTATGTCGAAGGCCTTACCCTAAAAGAGTATTTACAAAAGCTAGCCCCTCCTTTTATTGAGCGAATGCAAGTTGCCATTGCTATTTGTAAGGTCATTGAAAAAGTTCATCAAAATGATATTATTCATAAGGATATAAATTCATACAATATCCTGGTAAATAATAACCAGGAAGTTAATTTGATTGATTTCGGATTAGCAACCAGGCTTAACACGAAGACAGAAGTTCAAAATGTCTCGAATTATGTTGCCGGGACACTCGCTTATATATCCCCGAGCAAACCGGGCGCGTGAATCACGTAGTTGATCAGCGGTCAGATCTGTATTCACTGGGTGTGGTATTATATGAATTATTTTCCGGGCAGCTTCCGTTTATTGACAAAGACCCTATGGAGCTGGTGCATGCTCACCTGGCAATTCAGCCAGTATCCTTAGTAGAACTTGATCATGCTATTCCACAAGTTATTTCTGATATAGTATCTAAGCTTTTGTCAAAAAACATGGAACAACGCTATCAAACTGCCAGTGGATTACTGGCTGATTTGGTGGATTGTTACAACCAAACTGAGCTTAAAGTAAATATTAAGGGATTTGAAATTGGCCGGAAAGATCATTCGGAGAAGTTTTTAACACCTTCAAAGCTTTATGGCAGGGACAAAGAAATTATTGATCTCCTGGATTCAATCGGCAGTATGGGAGAGAGTAAAGAGATATCACTCATCACTGGTCATTCCGGAACGGGTAAGACTTCTCTTATTTATGAGGTGTACAAGCCGCTAACGAAAAAGAAGGGGTATTTTATCCATGGTAAATTTGAACAATTTCAAAAAGATATACCCTACCATGCCCTGGTGCAGGCGCTGACCTATCTTACAAACCAGATGTTGTCTGAAAATGAAGATAGGTTGAAATATTGGCGGGATACATTGAAAATCGCTTTAGGTTCGGAAGGAAAACTATTGACAGATATTATTCCAAACCTTGAGCTAATCATTGGTAAACAAAAACCGCTGGTTAAACTGGGTATAAATGAGGCTCAAAATCGATTTGATTATACCTTTTTAAAATTCATTAAGGCTATTGCAACAGATGATCATCCGATAATTTTATTCATCGATGATATGCAGTGGGCCAATAGCTCATCCTTGCATTTATTGAAAAAGATTATTAGCGATGAAGAAATTGACAACTTTTATTTTATTGGTGCTTACAGGGATAATGAAATCGATGATTCGCATCCAACGGCAATAGCAATAAATAGTCTGGATAGTTCAATAAAGATTAATAAAATTAACCTTAGTGAACTTTCTCAACATCATATCAAAGACCTGGTATGTGATACTTTTTTGATGAATCAGAACCAAGGGGCTTCACTTGCTAAATTGGTTCACGATAAAACTGCCGGTAATCCCTTTTTTGTAAATCAATTTTTACAATCCATTCATGAAAATAAACTTATATATCATCAACCTGATGATGCCGGGGGCAGATGGGAATTTGATCTAAGTAAAATGGAAAAAATGAATTTTACCGATAATGTGGTAGAGTTCATGATTCGCAAAATAGAAAAACTTAATGAAGAGGATAAAGAAATATTAATGTTAGGGTCATGCATCGGTGATGTTTTTGACCTGGAAACTATATCCCTCATAAGTAATAAACCCGGGCACGAGGTAGAGGCCTGCCTTTATCACCTGGTAAAAGATCAATACATTTCTTTACTGGATGAAAATCCTGATTATATTCACATACACAGTCGTGTTCAGAATAATGAACGTAAAAAGAGTATTCAATATAAGTTTTCTCATGACAGGATCAGGCAGGCAGCCTATTCGATGGTTTCAGAAGAATTGAAATCGGAGCTCCACCTGAAAATCGGAGAGCAGATGCTTAAGAATATCGATCCTGAAAAGTTGATGGATCGGATCTTTGATATAGTTTTTCATCTTAACAATGGGCCCGATGAGAAATTAGGAAAAGAATTGAGAAGGGAGTCTGTTGTTCTCAATCATAAGGCTGCTATCAAAGCTAAATCTTCATCGGCTTATCAAAATGCTCTTTCTCTATACGAACGGTCGATTAAGCTACTCTCTTCTTCAAAAAACAAAGGTGATTATGAGGGATTTCCTGACCTGATAATTGGTGCAATGGAATGTGCTTACCTGGTTGGTGATTATGAGAAAATGGACACGTTGGGCGACCAAATTTTTAACCAGTCTGATTCAATTTACGATCAGGTAGATGCTTACAGGGTGTTGATTTATTCATTAATCGCCAGAAACAGGTATAAGGAAGCCACTGACCTGGGGATTAATGTTCTGAAGAATTTTGATGTTCATTTTCCCGTTAAGCCGACAAAATTTCAGATCGTTATAAGTTATTTGAAAACGAGGTATTTAATCGGTAAAAAGGAGGCCAGCCATTTTAATGACCTTCCTCCAATTGAGGATCCTAAAGCACTGGCGATCCTTGAGATTATTTTAAGTTTTTCATCGGCAGCCTACCATGTGACCCCGGAGTTGTTTCCTTTGGTAATTATGAAAATGCTTCGGTTATCCTTAAAGTATGGTACGTCGACAAATTTGATTTCTACCTATGCAGCCTATGGTATTTTACTTTGTGGAATATCAGGAAAAATGAATGAGGGGTATTCCTATGGTGTCGAGTCACTGAAAATGCTTGATTCTTTTCCTGATGCAAGCCAGGTGAATTCCAGGACAAAATTAATCTTTACCACCTTTATCAGCCATTGGAAGGATCACCTGAATAAATCCTTGCCTTTACTGCTGGAGTCTTATCAGGATGGTTTGAAATCGGGTGACCAGGAATTCGCTGCAGGATCAATATTTGTTCATTCTTATCATTCATTCTTATTAGGTGAGTCCCTACCGGTATTGTTAAAAAGACTTAAAGATTTTCACAAGAAGATCGGTCAGTTGAAACAAAAATCGTATGAATTATATAGCTCAATTGATCTGCAAGCCATTGCTAATCTGACTGAGAATCCTGATAATCCGGCAGAACTTATTGGGAAGTATTTTAACGAGAATAATTTCCTTAAGAAGGATGATCACCAGGAAAAAAGGAATGATAAGACAGCTCTTTTTCATTTCCATTTCTTTAAGATGAGTCATTATCTTTTGAGTGATGAATACCATTTAGCATATGAACACAGTGAGAAATTAAACGAACTGGAAGTGGCAATGAGTACACCATTCATTCCTCACCATGTATTTTATGACTCGTTGATCGGATTGGGATTATGCCAGAATTCAAATTCTGAATCATTAAGAAGGAAGTGGTCAAAAAGAATAAAAAGTAATCAGAAGAAGATGAAGAAATGGATGAAGTATGCACCAATGAACTTCAGCCATAAGTTTCTGATTGTAGAGGCAGGTTTTGCACACTTATTCAATAAGGATCAGGAAAGAGCTCAGATTCTTTTTGATCAAAGTATAGTTGAGGCAACAAAAAATAACTATACCAATGACCTGGCTATAGCTTATGACCTGGCAGCTAAATTTTATGATTCAATTGGTGATTTAAGTAAGAAATCTGAATATTTCACTAAGGCATACACTGCCTATAAAAAATGGGGTGTGGCTATAAAGGTAATGAAGCTACAAAGTTATGCCGGTCCGCAGGATTTATTTTCCTCCAGCGGGACTGTGGTATCAACAACTTATAATGAACTCAGTGGAGATCTATCACTCGTTGATTTATCAACCATAATTAAAGCATCCTCTGCTATATCAAGTGAGATTAAATTCAAAAAGCTCATTCATCAGTTATTAAAAATTGTCACCCAAAATGCCGGAGCACAAAGCGGTGTGTTTATTTTAAATGTCGATGGTCAGTTACAGGTACAGGCAATTATAAATGAGAAAGGTGAGATTTCTGAACCCTTTGAAAATGAAGTCAACGAAGGAAAGTTGTATTCAGAACGGATCATACAATTTGTTAAGAGAACAGGAAAGACATTAATCATTGAAGATGCACAGAGAGATGACAGGTTTGTAGATGATGAATATGTTGTGGAAAATACGTGTCGCTCAATCTTGTGTTTTCCTATTATAAACAAACAAAAGATCACAGGATTTATCCATTTGGAAAATAACCTGACAACCGGTGTGTTTAACGTCAGACGGGTTGAAATACTTAAGCTTCTATCGGGTCAAATGGCCGTATCATTAGAAAATGCGATACTTTATGATAGTCTTGAACAAAAAGTAGAAGAACGAACTGAAGAACTGGAAAAGCAAAGTGAAGTGTTGAGAAGTAAGAATAGAGAACTCACAGATCTCAACCAGGAAAAAGATGATTTGATCAATGTTGTTTCTCACGATTTACGAAGCCCACTGAATCAAATGAAAGGCCTGGCTCACTTGATTAAACTGGAAACAGATAATAAAAGTGTAATCCAATGCTCGGATAAGATGATTGATGCCACTGACCGGTTGAATCAAATGATTACGAGAATACTGGATATCAGTGCGCTTGAAGCAAAAAAGATTGAATTGAATACAGAAGAATTTGATGTTGTGGAGGTAATCAGGCAGGTAGTTGATTCTTTTTTACAGGAAGCAAAAAACAAAAAAATCAAACTGCAACTAACTTCTAACTATAATAAAGGCCTTGTCAGGCTGGATAAAAACTTTTTTATCCAAATACTAGAAAACTTACTTTCTAATGCGATTAAATTTTCTCCTATCAGCGGGGAGGTAAATGTTGTTGTAAATTATTCAAGTGATAATGTTAAAGTAGAAGTTAATGACAACGGACCCGGTATTGATGAATCTGATCAAAAGATGCTTTTTAACAAATTTCAAAAGCTGTCTGCCAAACCAACCGGGGGAGAGAAATCGACCGGGCTGGGACTTGCGATAGTAAAGCGTTACGTTGATGCGATGGAAGGCAATATCTGGTGCGAAAGCGAGATAGAAAAAGGAGCTTCTTTTTACTTAAAATTCCCGGTTTTAAAAGTGATTGATTAGCAAGGGATTAAGGTTAAAGGTAAGGGGTTTTTATGGAATATATTGTTGTAGCTTGTTTGTTGTGTTAATTGTCAATATTAACATCAAATGCTTCTCCATTATTGGGAAAAACAATTTCATCTATTTTCATACTTTAATTCTTATTTGTTGCTTCTTAATAGTCCCTAAACTATAAATGACATCAGGAAGAACTATCAGCACCGTCAAGGGTTATGCCTATTACCTTGATTGTTTTATCAATGTCCTTTATTTCATTTTCTATTTTTTTAATGAACCATTCAAACTCCATTTCATTTGTAATGTTCGATAATTCAATTAATCCTAGCACCCGTGCAACTGGACCTCTCAGTTGGTGGGCGTTTCTGAATGCGTATTCAGCCAGTGCTTGATTTTGCTTTATGATGCTTTGAGTCTTTTCTGAGACAATGTTTTCTAAATTTGCATTAAGTTCAAGAAGATCGTTTTTTACTTCATTAAGCTCAGCATTTTGTTGTTCAACTAAAGTAGACTTATCATTTAATCTCTGGATTAACTCTTGATTTGATTGATCATTTTTAGTAACCATGTTCACCAGCACCAAGCTCATTAAACTTATTCCAATATATGCAATTGAAGTTCTAAGCCACATAACCGGATAATCAATGTCATTAAGTGCCATTTGCTTATATCCCACTCCTGCTAAAGCCATAATTTGATCAAAAAAGAAGATGGATATTAAAACTGGTAAAACGCCAAAAGCAAGTAGCCATGGAGTCTTATTGTCAAAAAGTAAATAGGGAACTACCCCAAAAGCAATAAGGTATATTCTGGCACCATCATACATTGATGCTTCGATTTGCCCTTGCAAATTTACTAGTGGAGTTATAAACTGATAAAAAGTAACGGCAACCGGTGCTATACATAATAGTAATCTGCTAGCTATTGTCATTGAAAGAGCATTTAAAGCAAGAGGAGCTAGAAATATCAGTAAAATGATTACATAATCCAGTACACCAAAAAAAACTTTACCAAAAAACAATAGCCTTATTGATAAGAAAATTAACAGAAGCACTCCTAAAATTAGTGAAATGATATTAGTAAGATATATCTGTCGCTTAAGGGATACTGCATATGATTGTTTACTCCCAATTCAATACAGCCTTTTATAATCTTTAGTAACCAATTCATATCAAAAAATAATTAATTTTTCTTAATCTAATTGTAAGTTAAGCTCGGAGTACAACTTTTTTTTAGCCTTTTTATTTTAATCTTTAAAGGCTTTGGATACATAATCTATCAATATGTTGAAGCCTTTCAACGTAGCAGTTTTGGTTAAAATATCTTTTAGTGGTGACCCTATCTTCTTTTATTGAGAGGTAATATAGACTGAGAATTGAAATGCTATTCATTTTGTCCTGATTGAGCTCTTAAATAGTCAATTCCATATCACATTACTTTTTCCGGTATTATCCATTAAAATTAATCGAGGTTGAGGTGTACTTCCGTCAAAAATGAGTTCAGAAGAAAATAGTAGTTTATTATTGTTCCATAATGCTACCCAATGCGGTGTTAGAGGCTCTGACTGTTGAATAAGAGTTTGCCGTTCTCCGCTTTTGTCTATCCATTCAAATGATCTTTTTCCCCAATAGGCGATTAGTAAATTTCCTTTTTTATAATCGACATCAAAAATTTGATTCCTGTTTAAAGGTGCATCCTTAATTTTTTCGTCTATCAATTGATTCCATTGTTTCACTATGCTTCCGTCTTGTCGGGTCAAATAACAGGCGTTTTCTCCCAGCAGGAGGATTAGGTTATTTTCAACTGCTCTTATTCTTCTTATAGATCGGCCAATATCAAAATATTTCTGTGGTCTTCCGTATTTTCTTAAAGAATAAATTTCAGGGTATTTTCCAAATATCATTTGATTGTCGGATAACATAAAAAAACCGCCTTCTCCAATTCGCCATTCATCTTTAGACCAATCCCAAATAACTTCTACTTTCCTGTCAATGGTTGCTTTCAGAAGTCGAAATTCAAAGCTCTGTGTAGTTTCTTGATGTCGCCTTTCAATTATATATATGTCATCCTGATCATTATACAACATGTAATCAGTTGCAGAATATTCAGATTGTAAAAAAACTTTTGGCTCTGAATTCTTCTCCCAAATCATAATGCAAGCATGATGATCTGGATCATTTATCGGATTGATGTAAGACCAAAGAACATGGTCTCCCACAGTTATCATATTGCCCGTTGGATGTGCAAATGCAAACGGTGCTAAAGTGAGCATTATTAATGTCGATATGTGGGATAGAGTGTTCATTGTGTTCTCTCAGATCTTAAATTACCGCCATCGACCTGGCTATGCAAGTGCGGGGTTTTAAAACCTCTCGTCTCGAACATATCCATGCCTTGATTTAAATTTAAAACTTATGGCGGACTTTCTAAATCTCACAATAATATCCTGACAGAAAACCATTTATTCATGAAAGCACTTGTTGCAGAGCGTCTGTTTTGCCGTATTCATTCCACTTTTCTAATATAAGTTCCTCCAATTTCTGATGTTTGATCTTCAAGGAGTTCGAGCTGATTGTTAGTGGAGATCCACATATTTTATTGTTGGCTAGCATAGCCTGTTTTGTTATCCCGTTGCTGGCTCTTTGAAGGTATTTGTCGGGTTTATCTGTTTCTAACACAATAAATTTGGATAGATATACCTGGAAAGTTTCAATGCCAGTTATATCGTTCCAATCGATATGTCCAACACTTACACCACTAGAATTATCAGTAATCCCTGTTTCATCTATTCTTAGCCCGATTTTGTCATCAAAGAGTTGTCGTAGTATAAAGACAAGGCAAACTCCAAAGAATATCATTGAGACGATTCCAACAATTCTAATTACTTGTTCGTTATTGAATATTCGTGATCCGAAGTTGGCAGGTTCAATAGCAAATAGAAATCCTGCAACGACAAAAGCTGCAGCTCCTGTCAAAAGAAGAGTCAGTTTCAACTTGCTAAGTGGTATTTCAATAGGTGATTTCTTCAAAACAGTAGATTTTAAAATTGAATTAACATTAGTATTCCGTATAAAATTGAAATTCGCTTCAGAGGTTTACCTTTGGCGCTTCTGATTACAAGATAAAGAATAGTGTAAAATAGAATGGTGCCTAAGACGGATGCTATTAAAAGTTCAGATTCTGTCATTTTGAAATTGCATTCTACCCTGCCACGTTAAGGTGTCTGCCGAAACATACGGCTGATTAAAAATCGCATAGCTGATACTCAAAGATAATAGTTACTTCCCAAAAATAAAACCATGGTGACAACCAGCGGGAATTCGGTGGTTTAACTGGCCTCTCAGCCGCCATAACTAAACAGATATTGTTATAAGGCAGTTTAAATTTTCTTTGTTAATTATTTAATTTAAAGGGAAAGGATTATTCATGGAAGGTTTTGTAAGACATTGTTTTGTTCCTTATTTTCAACTTTAATAGTCTTCTCAGCTGTATGCTTTTTGTTTTTTCTTTTTGAATAAATAAAGTTCGAATGAAGAACAAGACAGTTTGTATTCAATGGAACTTTTGTCAAATACGAATACTAAGCTTTAGTTCCAGGATCTACGAAAAAGTATTTCTGATGTTTAGGTAAGTAAGAACCCCATACCAATCGATGTGGAAAATTAATTTGACCTCCCCATTTTTCTTCGGATTCGACTTGGTCATCTTCGAACATTGCATTTAGGTCAAAGCCAATTTTAGACATTTTGTGTTGAGCCTTGCCTCTATTTTCAATTGTTGCTGTAAGCTCAACTATCCAAAACTCTCCTTGTTTTCCAATCATATTAATATCTGTGGTGAAATTGATATTTGGGAATCTTTCCTATTGAAGAATGAAACGGTAAAAAACCCAACCACCACCGATTAAAATTGAAACGCTTGTAAGGATGGCTTGAATAAGTTCAACTGTCTCTTTCATCTGTATTGTATTTAATAATGCCTATCAAATGGCTGTTAGCCACTCTGTCGCGTTTATACATTATATATTTATCGTTGTTTTGGTATTTGATAAATCCCTTAAAAACCTAAAAATACCTGTTTCCAGGTCAAATTCAAATGATTTCTTTTATTTATACCTGTTAGTAAACGTTTATAACCGATAGTAAGCGGGTAGTATTGTAGCCGTTAGTAACCGTTTACTAATGGATATAGTGGCGTGCTGAGGTTAAGAATAGTATGCCTGTGGATTAACCAATATTGACAATAATCAAGAAGTATCTTTATCCACAAACCTTGTATTTAAAACTGGTTATATGGTCTTTTGTCAGTATTATAAATGTAAACAAAAAAGCACAAGAACAATCTTGTGCTAATGTTGGCATCTCTTGCCTTTGTCTTCCAATCAGCTAATTTTTAAAAAACGTAAATTGAAGAAAAGTGAAACTATATTGTAAAGTAAATTTCCTGGTAATGTTTTAATTTATAATGCAGTTTTCATCATAAAAATCAAGTAGTTTAATGAAATCAGATACAGATTTTTGATATTTACCTGTTTCAATTTCATCGTATAATTGACTGCAATTATTAAGGTTTCTTGCCAATTTTTTCGGTATTTTTTGATGATCCTTACTAAAGTTAATTATTATCTTTTCTGATTTTTCTTCAGTTTTTATATGAACATGAACTACCGTTTTTCCACCCTCACTGAGTTCATCAATGGTTTCATATCCTGAATAAAATATAATCGATTCATTTTCATACATTTTAAATAGAAATATTTGAGTTCCTCCACTCCCCCTTGAGTTTACAGGATAATACATTTTACTATTTAATTCCATCTTATTAATTTCTCTGGGATAATATATTTCCCATTCCTCGTTCGTTATCTCCTTTTAACCTGCTTTTTCCTCGACGAAAAGAACTTGATCTGAAAAGGGGTAAGGAATAAGTCCAAAACCTTCTTTTATACTATCATTTTTCAGGTAGATTTTTACCGGATCAAAAATATCGGAATCAATTCTATTCGTAAGTCTAACATTGTATGATTGAGACTTAATAACTACCACCGTGAAGAAAAATAGCAGAAATGAAATGCTCGTTTTATTTAAAGGGTTTGGAATGTTCATAATTTAAGTTTTGGTTAAAAGTATTCTGATAATGGTGTATTGATTAATTAAAATTCCAATCTAAATAATTAATATAATTAGTGTGGTAGAATAAGGAAAAATGATATTGAGTTTTTAAAAAATACTTGTCTTAGGAAGCATTGAAAGCATTAATTCAGGTTTTACACAGTGAGGGTTTTGAGGTGCTTTCAATATTCTGATATCGATTAGTTTGATTAACTCATGCAATTCATGGCTGCGTTTTGACTATGCTGTCTGTAGTTGATAGCTTAACTCCAGATAACGGTGGTGCCTGCACAGGTTTAGAATTAAAATTATATTTCATCTTATTCAATATTCTATTTCAGTTTTCGCTTCATTAGCAGGTATTCTAATTCTTTCTTATCGTGCTTTGGTTTTTTAACTAATTTATACACTAAAAATAAAGGTATAATCATCAGGAAGCCATAGGTGTTTTTCCATATACTGTAAACAACGATGCCCATGAGAAAACCGATAAATAATGAATTGATCATAGCCGAAGATTTCATCTTTTTTGCTTCTTTTAATAATTCTTCATCTGATAGTTCTTCTAATTTTTTTGTCTTCATTTTTCAGTTGGTTTTGGTTTGTTGATTAAGCTTATTATTGGAATAAGCTCAGCTCATTATTCTCCCTAATGGACTGGCCAGAGGCAGAGTGAAATGGTGTTGAATAATCCGAAAATAGTCGGTTTTAATTTAAAAACAAACAGGTGCTGTTTAGTTTCTTATAATGCAATTAGTTTGTTTGCTAAAATAAATTCTCTCCTGACGGATTGATCTATTTTGTCCAAAACGGTTTTGACGATTTTATCAGCCTCCAGTGGTGTTTTTTCTCGTAGTAATTCTGCTTTGATTAATGAAAAATAGATGTGGCCGGAAGGAAGATCACTTTCAATTTCAGCCAATAAATCAAGGACGTGTTCCTTTTGTTTTGCTTTATATAACCCATAGCAAAGATTTAATTTGACGATGGGTGAGGGGTGGTGCCTGGTTAGCAGCTCGTAAAGGCTAACTATGTCATTCCAATGATCAGTATCATAGGATTCAGCTGTCATATATTTACTGGTTATTAGCGCCTCAATATAATATCGGTTCAGTTCCTCAGGCTTTTGTAAATAACGGAACCCCATATATATCATCTCATTATTCCATTTGGTTTTGTCTTGTTTAAAAAACGGGATGAATTTTCCATTGATTACTTTCGATGGTATTCGGGCAATGTGAAAGCAAAACAAGGAGAGTAAATTTTTAGTCGAGACCTGGCTGTGTTTTTCATACAATAATTTACCAAGTGCCAGGGCTTCCAGGCATAGGTCTTCATCGACAATCGAATGTGTTTTTTTATTAAACGAATCGTAGCCAATGTTAAAGACTCCATAAAGTATATCTTCCACTGTACTAATCGTGGATAAGTCGGCTTCGTCGGTAATGATGTCGATAGTTGTACCAGCAAATTCATTTTTTAAAGTGCTTTTAGCCCGTTTTATACTTTTATAAATGGCCTCCTGGCTTAAGAAAGTAGTTTCGCTGATCTCACGGACATTGAGTCCAAATATATTTTTAAGGATGAATACTACTTTAGCCTGGGTAGAGATAATTTTTGATGACGAAATAAATAATATAGTCTGGAGTCTTAAGTCTGTATCTTCCCAATTTTCATCTATATTGTTTCCAAAGGACTGATAAGGTGATCCGTTTTTTCGTTTGATTTGGTTAATGACATCATTACGGGCAACAATGAATAGCCAGTTATCGATTTTATCAGGGGTTTTGGCATGCCATGTTTTTAACGACTTTAAGAAAGCATTTTGAAGCGCATCTTCGATTTCGTTGAAATATTTCACACCAAACCGGTTAATAAGAACAGAAAACAGTTTTCCATATATTGCCCGGAAATTGGATTCGATCTCCTTGTGAGTATTATTGCTCATAGTCATCCATTTCCATAATTGGTCTGATTTCCGTTGTTCCTCCCCATAGATGGCAAGGGCATTCTTTGGCGATTTGAACAACGGTATCCAGATTTTCAGCCTGTAATAGGTAATATCCACCAATCAATTCTTTCGATTCCATGTATAGTCCATCTTTTACAACGCTGTCTTTTCCCTGGATGAGGACTCCTGAATCTTTCAATCCGTCACCTGAAATTAGATGATTAGCTTCTGAAAGTTTATTAGCCCATGCCATATGTGCTTTGACCAGTTCCTCCATTTCTTTTGGAGATAAACTATTTAACTTTTCAATGTCTTCGTGGAGTAATAATAGAAATTTTTTCATTGTCTTAGAATTATAAGTTTCACCTTAAAGACATTTTCAAGGACTTAAATTGGACATTTTATTAATAAACTTTTCAAGTTTCACTGGTTTTAGCAGAATTGATATTGCTATCCGGTTCAGTTTTATTATAACGCTTCCTTTAAATTTACCGGTTTTCTTTTGAAAGAAAACCACGATTCTTTTCATATAATTTCTTATTCAATATGCTTGAACAGATTGAAAATAAGTTAATTGAGGTTTATATCACAGGTTTTGCGCGTTTGGGATCTGCAATTATTTAATTCAGAAAAAAGGGTGAGTTTGATTTTATACTGGTGATTGTATTGGTTGTTAGTAAATTCCTGTAGATGGTAATAATAGCTGTTTCCTGCCTAAATTAAAATAGTTCCTTTTGCTTAGCTTGTGGAGAACCACGATTGACCAGGATTTGAAAAGATTAGAGAGATTTAAATCATCCTATCCTATTTTAATCTTATAAATCTTAGTTTAAACAAAAAGCACAAGTAAAAACTTTTGCTAGAGGCGAAAGGATTTTTCATGGTAGCTATTGCTATTTACTATCTCTTTTAATTACGTTTTTTACAGCTTCTAATGAGCGATATTTTTTATAAGTGCCATCCTCACTAACTAAAATATGCATTGGGATTCCATTGAAATTGAATTCTCTGCTTGTGCTTTGTTGATTTTCTGAAATTAGTTGTTTCCCCAACGGCTGCTTATTGTTTAAAAAATTCTCCCATTTATTCCTGTCGTTATCAAATGATACGTCAATAAATTTGAGACTGCTTTTATTGGCAAATTCTTTTTTTAATTTATCTAATTCAGGCTTTTCTTTTAAGCAGGGGGCACACCAGGTTGCCCAGAAAGTAATTAAATATTTTTGTCCGACGATCTTACCTATATTAAACGCATCATCATTTTTATCAAATAATACGTGATCAGGCAAATCAACGCGTTCTTCACTAATTGACCATATTATACTTGCATTAATTATTTCTCCATTTTTATCGTAACCAAAATCTTCTTTTTCTAATATGAGAGGCTGGGAAATGAGAAAGAATACAAAAACACCTGTCACTCCAACCCAACCAATAGTTTTGTATCCAGGTTTTTTGTGATTCCTGGTAAGAAATAAAGTAATAGCTCCTACAGCTATCAGGATTAAAATAAATGGAAAATATGCAAAATTAAATAGTTTAAAAATGATGAATGGGATTAATAAAAAAGGAAGATATTTTACCGGAGTTTCTTTATTTATTTTTCCACTTATAAATATTCCTGTTACCGCAATTAGAACAGGAATCCATTTTAATGAATTGACTTCATGTATATTTAGTGGATTAAGAAAAAGAAAAAAATAGAACATTAAGCCCATAATGATTGATGAAGCTATAATCCCTAAAAATAGTGTTATTGCAGTTTTTTTCATGAGGCAATTTGGTTTTGGTTGTAGATTATGAATGATTTATAGTGATTCTGTCGATCTAATTTCTATTATATTTTTTGAATTGGTTGTCCAAAATTTAAAAATAGATGTTCCCGGTTCAAATTAAAATGTTTTCTCTTATTTATACCCATAGGTAAACGGATACTAATAACTAGTTGATAATGAGTTTTCTTTAAGAATATTAAAGTAAAAATTCAATGTAGCTGTAGGGATGGTTTGTCCTTCAAGAGATATTAAAATGTCCTTTTATTGCTGTTGTTATCTTTTTATTAAATTTAAAGCTTTTTCAAAATGAAGGTCTGTTTCGTTTTCTATGTCTTCAAACGAATAATTGATTTGATAATCCGGTATAATGCCCCTGTTTCGGGTATTTTGTTTTTCAGATTCAGGATAAAAAATGTGATAGCGGGGAATTCCAATTCTTAGTTTTGAATTTGGAAGTACAACAGATTGAATGGAACCTGCTGAAAAGCCTTCATAACGCGTACCGGTCTCTTCACCGATAATTATAGCATTTGCATATTCTTTAAGGAATCGAGCAAGCGAGCTACCTGCTGAATATGTTTTTCCATTAACCAGAACATAAATTGTACCCTCAAATGCATATTTTGATACGCTGGGCATTTTATAAGTTTTTTCTTTCCCTTCCCATGAAATTGTTTTTTTTAAATACGAATCTGCATTTTCAGGTTTAAGAATATATGGAACCATGTCGTCTGCAAATTCATTACGTCCGCCTGTATTATCTCTCAGATCAATAACCAGGTTGGTAATCTTTTTATCTGCCAGTTCTCTGAAAATGCTTTTATAAAGTTTCTTTGACTTAACTTTGTATTGATTGACTTTTTTGTAGTCGAAAGAGGGTAGTTTAATAAATGCATATCCTTCTTTAAGTTGTAAATCATAAAATGCATTGAGTTCATTTCCTTGATTTATATCATCGTTTTTAAAGTGTTTTTTGAAATTTGAGATTTGTTCAGATTTCAAAAGTGCTTGAATAGTAACAGATTTAACCCCTTGGTTTGGTCGAAGATATTCTAACTTAAACATGTCCGTTTGTTCAATATAAAAAAAGTATAACCAGGCAAATCCGATTTCAATATTCTTGTTTGAATAGGTTAGAATGTCACCATCTGAAGGAATTACTTTTTGTAATTTTTTTATTATTTCATCTGAGGTCTGACCATTAATAGAAATAATTTTATCACCACTTTTTAATAATTGTTCATTGGAATAATCATTCCAGACATAAAGCTGATTTGAAATTAATTTCACAGATACAGGAAAATAAGGACATTTACTTTCAGGAATACATTTATGAATAGAGTCCTGCCAATTTCCAAGTGTAAAATGACCTTCATTGCTTAGAGCGCATAATTCACTGACCAAAGAGAAATAGTCAAAGATTGAAATGGAATCTTTTTGTACCGACTGTATAATTTCCATCGAAAGATTTTCAAAATCCGGGTTATATTTTTCTAACGACGGATTATACTGTTGAATATTATTCCGAAGATTTTTCAGGTCTTCCAAAACATGTTCTTTACCCATATTCTGCCCTGAAACCGATATCTGTCCGAGCAAGAAGAATATCGATATTATTACTTTTTTCATTTCTATAACTTATGAATTACTGCTTACAAATGGCTGATCACTACTCAGAACGTTTTATTTTTCCTGTAAACAACCTTGTTCTGATGTTTAATAAGTTTCTGTAAATGATAAAAATAGCAGATAACAGCTCAAAATCAAATATTTCCTATTATTTATACCTGTTAGTAAACGTACGTAAATGACTGTAGTTTGATAAATTTTATCCGTTTGTTACAGTTTACGAATAGGTGTTTAATGAAGTGAGAAATAGAAAAACTAGTGTCTGACAGTGAACCAGGATTAACAGTATCAAAAAAGATTGAAAGGACTTTAATCGTCCTTTCATTTTTTTAATTCTATCTATCATAATTGAGACAATAAAGGATGAATACATATTTGGGCTGGTGAGGGTAAGGATCAAATGCTTATTTTTGAGTACGCGTATTTCTGAAAAAGCAACGCGAGCCAAGGGGGTATAGCACGTGACTCTGAACTCTTAAATATAGGTGCTATTTCCTTGCTGTGTTTCACTTTCAGAAAACTCAGGTAAAGCATGTGGTATATCATTTATATTGTGGCGTTTTAATATCATCCAGGCGTTCTTCTACGCCTGCAACAAGACACCTGCATATACCTATTCATTTGGCACAGCCAGGTGTCGGTCAAAGTATTCGATTATCTTGCCAAAAAGGTAGCGATTGTAATTCGGCTCACGGCTCCATCCATGCGTGGCACCCGGAGCAAACGCAAAGTCAAAGTCCTTGCCCTGTTTAATCAGTTCTTCAGCTAACTCGACCGTTGTCTTGAATGGTACCACCTGATCTTGGATGCCGTGGATAAACAGGAGTTTGTCCTCCAGATTCGCTGCATAGTTGAGCGCTTTTCTTTCGAAAATCTCCGGATGTGTCTGTGGGCGACGAACAATCGCAACGTCGTCCGTACCAAAGAACTCTGGGTCAACGGCCGCCGCTGCAGCAACACCTACCTGGAATAAGCCTGGCTTCATCAAAAGCGAATAAACGGAGAGTGTGCCACCGTAACTACTGCCCCAGATACCGATGCGATCGGGATCAACATAACTTAATGATTCCATGTAGGCTACGGCACTCGCATAATCCTCAATGTCCTGGTCGGCAAAACCCAGCAGGAACTCTTCACGGAATGCCCGACCATAACCGTTGCTGCCACGTGAATCTACCTGCACTATGATATATCCCTTTTTGACCAGGAATTGCTGTATGAGGCTGTAGTTACCTGCCCATCGGTTCCTCGCAGTATTCGAATACACGGGGCCAAACAGCACCGGGTACTTCTTACCGGGCTGCATATTGTCTGGTTTCAGAATCCGGGCATGCAGTGTGTATTCATCGACAAGACTTGGGAAACTAACGTATTCCGCAGCCGTCCAGGTTCGCTCCGTGAATGCGGGTAATGGTGAGTGGGTTATTCGCTTAGCGTCACCACCCTCGCTGCTTACCACGTAAAGCTCGGGAGGTGATGTATCGTTGCTGTGCATGAATACCAGGTGGCGGCCATCCGGTGAAGGGTAGCCAACGTTTCGGCCTGGGAGATTCGTCATCTGCTCGGGGTCGCCACCGGACAAATTCAGGCGATACACATGTTGTTCGTGCGGATTAACGCCATTGCCTGCATAAAACAGCGCGCCACCAGCAACACTTGGTGTGGACAGCACATCGTAGGACGGATCTGTCAGCAGCTGCGGCCGATCCCTGGACGGTGAGGCATCGATCGTATAAAGTCCGTATCGATCAGCCATATCGCTTAAGAAAATGACATTCTTTCCATCGGGATGCCAGGTCGATCCAAACGATGTGTACATACGGCTCTCCCGAACCCCTCGCCAAATCTCGCGCAGCTGGCTCTCTCCGGGTGCAACGACGAACATTTTACGTTCAACCGCCGTATCGGATGCGGTATCAATCAGCAGAGCACCGCCCGGCGACCAGTTGAAATCGATGACCTGGTTGGCGTCCGGGTCGGGCAAATCGAGGTACACAATATTACCGCTTTCTACATCGAGAAGGCCAATCCTGCGAATCTCATTTGGATCGCCCGGATAACCCCGGCGCACTTCGTTGGGATTGGTTTCGGAAGTGAGATAATCCGGGAACGGCACCTTTCTCACCTTGCGCCGGTCAACAACGTGAAATGCGATTGTCTTGCCGTCCGGTGACCACTTATATGTCGGTCCACTCCAGATACCCGGACCAATTTCACGTTCAGGTCGGCTGTAGCGCCCCTTTTGTAAGATCGAGAGTCCGGGAATGCCGATCCTGGTGAGCTGGCGATTCTGTTTGGAATGGAAATCAGCAAGCCACAGGTCACCGTTCTGTATGTACGCCGCTTGGTTGCCGTCTGGTGAAATCGACAGGTTATGTGCACCTGCTTCGACGGGCATCATCTTGAAGTCGTCTCCCTGGCTCAGCGATGTCTGCCATAGATTGTTATCTCGCAGGCTGACAATTGTGTTCGCGTCGGTCCAGACCATTTCGCGCACTGACCCGGATGCCGTATTGGAACTGAGGCGCACGTCCTTACCATCGCTTGTGGATACCCAGAGGCCACGCCCGGGATCTTCCGGTTCACTCCAGGAAAAGGCGAAGTGCTCACTGTTTGGTGACCACGCAGGACGAGACGGGGTTATTCCTGTGAGTTTTGGAGTTGCAAACAGGTCATCAAGAGTGAGCTCACCTTCCTGTGCTGTGACTGTTGCGGACATCGCCATCAGTAAGCCTGCCACTATCCATGTTTGCCAAAAAGAGATTTGTTGCATTTTTTTGCTATAATAATAGTTTAGTAAAATAATCTTATAATACTCAAAATAGCCTTCTAACTATTGAGAAGTGCGCTTTTTGAAGGTCTTCCAGGTTGGAGTTTTTTGATTTTTTGATTATCTCTTACCTGTTCGTTAAGGCAGACGTTAAATGTATGAGTTGGGGCGGATTTCTACTCACTAACCTTTCGTTTCATCATTTATACAGCTATTACTTATATACATTGTGTGCCTTGACTGGCGAATATAACTCATGAATATGAGTGTTCCAAAGGGTGAAATACGTAGTATTTACGAATTCGAAATAATAAGATAACTCTATGAATAAAGTCCCGGATGTGCTGGGTTGACTACTTGAAGTAAATCAAGTGGCAATGCCTGTCCCGACCATCGGGAATAGTCAGAAGTGATTCTGAAACTGAAGAAATGCGAAGCATTGGCTTTGCCCCTGTAAGTACGGTGGTCCTGACGTTTTAGTCAGGATTTACAATGTGAGATTTAAAATGCTGATATTTATCATCAGTAGGCGCACCGTGGGCTTATGGCTCACGGCCGTCTCGATTGTGCAACATTATTTTTATTCAATTTTTTCAACTAATACAATTCCAATTTCGAAGAAGTGTTCAATTTTACCTTGATTTTCAATTTCATCTCGATTAAGTAATATATTCGGGACGTTGCAAAATGCGTTAACCGTTTGTCCATCAACATTTTCACTAACTGCTGTTGCATAGAAAAGTAATGGGATTTTTTTTCCAATTTCGATTTTCGGTCCAATATTGCCATTAAAATCTCCTCTTTTCCAGCTATAGTCAAATTTGGATTTATTTACTTGTAAGTTTTTGAAAAGTCCTAATTCCCCAATTCTGAATTGAATTTTTTCGATGCTATCATTTTTTGAAAGAGTATAAATTTTCATAG
Organism: Mangrovivirga cuniculi; assembly: GCF_005166025.1. Taxonomy (NCBI): domain Bacteria; kingdom Pseudomonadati; phylum Bacteroidota; class Cytophagia; order Cytophagales; family Mangrovivirgaceae; genus Mangrovivirga; species Mangrovivirga cuniculi. The sequence continues at coordinate 3,606,401 of NZ_CP028923.1, read as the reverse complement.
TAAACTTTGCACTACCTAATTTGGTAAATACTAAATCAAAATATGCTTTGGGTGTTTCATCCTTGTTAGCTGAAATATGGTCAAAATGTTTTATTAATTTGTCATTTAGATATTCATCTACATATACGTTTATGTAAGCTGGTTTTTCGGACTTCATTTCAAATTTATGATAGTCGAATCCAACCATTGCCATAAATACTCCGATATCCGTATCGTCCTTTTCTCCGTTATATTCAATTCGGTTCTCTTGAGAAAATGAGATGAATGAAATCATTAAGCATATTAATAGTAAAGTTTGTCTTTTCATTAGTTTGTTTTTAATGTTGAACCGTTGAATATACGAGCAGTAGTTGGTTTTAACTGTCATCTGTTCAGTTAAGCACAAAGATGGCTAAAAGCGAAACTTTTGATTTAGAAATTTACCTGCTATTACTTATATACATTGTGTGCCTTGACTGGCGAATATAACTCATGAATATGAGTGTTCCAAAGGGTGAAATACGTAGTATTCATGAATTCGAAATAATAAGATAACTCTATGAATAAAGTCCCGGATGTGCTGGGTTGACTACTTGAAGTAAATCAAGTGGCAATGCTTGTCCCGACCATCGGGAGTTGTCAGAAGAGATTCTGGAACTGAAGAAATGCTCTGCATTGGCTTTGCCGAATCTCAATTTGGCACAGCAATCATCGATTTCATGAATTCCTTTAAAAAATCAATTGAAATAGTGAATAAAGTCCAATTCCAGGTGCAATGATAACCGAATCAAGACTCGGAAGAAGAGGCTACGAAAGCATGCTAACTTACTATTTAAAAGTGAAGATTTGATTTGACGAACCGCCGTATTGAAGATGCTGACCGATAGCGTCAGTATAAGTTCACGAGCACGAGAGTGCGAAGGGAGGGGCATAGCCCCCGTACGTACGGTGGTGTGAGAGGCGCACCGTGGGCTTATGGCTCACGGCCGTCTACTCGATTACCATTTCGTTTCTTTCTATTGGAATAGATACAACGCATCACCTATTCCGGGTGTAATAGAGTTATTGTTTAAATCTGTAACTACCTTGTTAACCTTTGTTTTCTCTATTTCAAGATTAAATTGATGGCCATTTTCGTTTAAAATTTCCCCGCCTAATCTCGATTGAGCGTATTTTGTTGCCTTATACATAACTTCCAATATTTGCTCTGGAGAGATAGAACGAGGAATACTAAACCCAAATATCAGATCTTCAGTTTGAACCCTTCCAGCAGCAATTTCTTCTGGGAAAAAATAGCCTGGATTAGTGCTAGTCCATACACTAATTAATTGATCATCTCCATATTCAAAATCATTATTCCAATGAAATAGGTCCATGTCTCCCCATTTCAGACCTAAAGACATCATAACGTCCCATATTTCTTCTCCTTCAAATTCGTTTTCAGCCTTTAAAATGATTATGGAGTATTGATTGTTGTTAGGTACGAAATCAGAAAGTTCTTTTGATTTACTTACTGCCTGTTCAACTGTGTAATTCTCTGAAACCACTTCTGATTTAAGTTTTCGAGAAATCTTAGAAACAGATTTTTTGTATTCTTTTAAAGTCTTTTCATCATAGACTTTTGGTGGGTCTTCCAATGGGTCATAGAGTTTCCAACCTAATGCCACCTTCGAATATTCTTTTGATTCATCTTCACTCGAACTAAAATACGTCCACTTTGAATCACCTTTCGGAATACAGTAAATCCATGAGTAATTATGTTTTTCTCTCCACTTATTGTCGAAGTGTTTGGATACAGAATCTCGCTTGAAATAACTTTCTTTAAGTGATTCAATAGTTAGAATCCAGTCAAACTTCTCATTCGCAAAATATTCCTTATCTTCTGATTCTTCAGAAACTTGTGGATTTTTTAATTCTATGGTTAGAATATTGCTTACATCTTCTTTTCCTTTATGCGGCAACACGCTTTTTGCACGTTCCTCACTTTCTGATGCAGTTGAAATTGTATATTCTGAATCCATTTGTTCTCTTTTATTTGAAGAGTTGCACGCCATTAACGAGCCTAAAATTATCAATATTATGAATCTCATTTTTCTTAATGAATGGTAACGGTTTGTATATGGTGTCGTGGCTGACGTTAGGAAGCCATGCACTATATACCTTGTTGTGCTTTCGTGCTTTATTTTCTTTTTCTTTGCAATGTTTGCCAAATTCTGTTTTCGGGTTGGCTTGCAGCTCTTTGCCACCGCAGGAACGAGGATGGCAATGTGCTGCAAATGCGTTAGGCTAATTCCTTATCCATACATTTCTTGACCAATCCTTCTATGTCGCTTGGGTGAAACGACACATCCCAATGCCATTTCCCAAATCCACCGTGATTGTTCACCGCATTTATCCATTCGTTCAAATATTCCCGTTTTGTTTTGTTTTGCTGACTGTCAACACCTTTGGTTTCTAAAGCCATGTAATCACCATTCACCAAGCGTAAAATAAAGTCGGGATAGAATTTTCTGATTATTCCCTTGTGATTGTAAAGTATGGTAAATCCTAAATGGTCATTCTTAACAAACGATTCTACTAAATCTGATTTGTCAAAGAAGTAGGCTTCACTTGCTTCCCAACCGCTATCATAAACGCAATGACTGATATGCGATTTCTCCGTCCATTCGCAAGGTTTGCTCGTGTACCAAGTTCTAACATCTTCTGTCGAACGAATTGGTTTTTCCTTATCAAATATTGGAGTGAGTTTTTCGGTATTATCAGAACGAATTGCTGACCAAATGTGCTGAACGATTTTATTCATGTTCAGAATGATCAGAATCTTTCTTTTTGAATCATCTTGGTGGAACAGGTCGTTCTTGATCTGAATTTTGTCCGAATCAATGAATTGTTCCACAATGCGGACAACCTGAGCAAGGAAAATCTCTTTGCTCCCTTTCCAATTAGGTCGTTTCTCAGAGTTGTAAATAGTAGATGCTATTCTAAAAACAATAGACTGAACCCTAGTATCTTCCGCAATCTGCTCTAAACCAATTGCAGATTTTACTTTTGGATTTGCTTTCCCTGAAATAATAGCTGCCAATTCTGCTTCTGTGATTGATTCGTACGGGTCAATTTCTAACGTATTGACTTTGTCCCAATCCAATTTGAGTTGTGGGCGATAAACATGGTCTATTCTTACAATATTTGGGAATGTGATTTCATGTTCTGCCTTTTCCTTTCTTGGTTCAATTTTAGTTTTTGGCTTTGGTGGTGGTGGCGGAGTACCTTCGCCTCCTTCGTGCGGTAGGAAAGTAAATGGAACACCAAAAATGTTCACATATTCAGGTTCAAATAAACCATCATCTCCTACATCATAACTTACACGCCTTAATCCTCTACCAACTACCTGCTCACAAAGTAACTGACTAGAAAATGCTCGTAATCCCATAATGTGGGTAACCGTTTTAGCATCCCAACCTTCTGAAAGCATTCCAACTGAAATCACATTTTGAACCTGTTCGCCTGGTTCTCCTTCTTTCCCAACTGTATCAACCGTTAATCGTAGTAATTCTGCTTGTTGTGCTTTGGTCCATTTTGGTGTTTCATCACCATCCTCATCAGATTCAATATTCAGTTCAACTGCTTCAGTCTCTGATTCTGCTTTTTCCAAAACTTTGCTATCTATCTGCAAGGTTTTGTCGGGTGCGCACAATTCAGGTATTGAAATCTGGTTGTGGTCAAAAGCATATTTGATTCGAGCAGAAGTTTCTGTTCGGTTGGCAACTGTAATCATTACAGGAGGCACTTTGTGGCCAACATCATCCCATTCTTTCTTAGTCTCTTTCCAATCAAGCCCGAGTAAAGTATATGCATTTATTAATAGGTCGGGTAATGGCTCAGTTTCGTCTGCTTTACGATTGATGTCGTCTTTTACTTCATCATCTGCATAGATGTGATACAATCTTGATTTTAACTCTTTAGTGCGTTCACTATCATCACGAACCACAACTCGTGGTGTTTTTACCAAACCTGATTCAATGGCATCATTCAATCCAAAGTCTGAAACTATCCAAGTAAACAAAGCATCTTCTGCGGCTTTCTTCCCTGAAGGTGTAAAAGGTGTTGCTGATAAATCAAAGCATTTGAGTATTCCTCTTTGTTCATGGATTTTATCTAGACCTCCAACCCAAATAGTTGCTTCTTCTGCACTGTCTTTGCTTGAACCGGTCCGTTTATATTTTCCAACAGCTTCTGGATTCATGCGCCAAGCATGGTGAGCTTCATCATTTAGTACAATGATGTTACGTGCATTGCTCATTTCGCCTAGCACATTCCGAACATACGCTTCACCGCTTATTTGCATACGTTGACGTTTATCAACAGAACGCAAATACCCTTTTTCGACTTTAGCATCAATTTTATCTTGTGAATCCCATGCCAAAGCGTGCCAGTTGTGAATGATCACTTTTCCTTGACGGAGTTTATCCATCAAGGCAGCTGGTACAATATTGAACTCTTCATAATAGTTTTCTTCGTGGGTAGGTTGTAAAACTTGAAGTCGGCTCTTTACGGTAAGACCAGGAGCGACACACAATGCATATTTGCTAAATCGTGCATCCGTTGGGTTGGTTACTTTATTCAAGAAATTCCATGCGATTATCATGGACATGATGATGGTCTTTCCTGAACCTGTTGCCATTTTACTGCACCAACGTTCAAAAGCTCCGCCATCTCCTTGAATGTCAATTCCAACTTTGTCCGCTGCAGGTGCTTCTGTCAACCAAATCAAAGTTTCTATGGCTTCTAACTGACAAAAGAAAAATCTGCGGTCTTTACGCTCTTCAGGGGCTTGCCAATGTTCCAAAAGACGTTTTGTTATGCCCGTTACACCTGGATAACCTGATTCTCGCCAAGCTTGTACTCTTGGTCGTATTTTATTGACAATGTCTATTTCTACAAAAATGCCGGGATCGTCAAAGGCTTTAGAGTTTGGCGTGGCCATAACATAGCCCGCAGGGCGTCTTCCTTCTTTGATGAAGAAATTTCTATTTTCTCTATCGTAAAACCAATGTTGCTGTGGTTCTTGATGAGGACTGTTGATGATAAGTTTATCGATATTTCCTGCCATAATCTATACCGTTAAAACTCTTAAACTTTCAATACCTCTGTCGTCAATAATCTTGACTGCTACTGCTGAACCTGCTTCAAAAGGAAGTGATGTCGTGCCTTTAAATGCATCAATTTTTTCTTCGTCAATTTCTGCTTTGAGGTTCTTAGCCAATTTTGCCCAACCGTCTTTTGCTCCTGCCATTGGAAAAAATACCTGGGAAGGGAAGAGGGAACGATTGTCATAATCGGTATCCAACATCCACATGGCAATGTTCTTTTTACCACCGCTTTCTACATTTCCAGTTTTTGGATTGTAGTAATCAAAGCCCATTACTTCCACTTGAATTTTACCGTTATCCAATTTGTGGATTTGTACGTCAGGCTGACCGACCAACCAGAAACTTTCGTTACTACTACGTTTTTTGCGAAGGTCGTCTGTTAACATATCCGCATTCATTTGGGCTTTGATAAGTTGCATGCCCGCAACGGCTGGTGTGAGTTCGTCAATGTCTTTGGCGGCTTCTTCGTCAAACTGGAAAGCACAGAACAGTAACATATCAGGTTTTAAGGCTCTGGCTTCTTGCCAAGCATTTTCTACCATGCGTTGCTCTAACGGAGCGTGTTCAGGCCCGAAAACAACCAATACTTTTTTAGGTATATCTTCTTTCGTTTCAGCTTCAGCTTGAATGAATTTTGTGCCAGCTAATGGTTCCACTCGAGTAAATTCTATGATGCTACCACCTTTCGCTCTTACACCTGCACGCAACAATTCATCTCGCCATTCCGCTTGTCTGTTGGTTTCACCGCTACGAGCAACAGAAGTATCTGAACCTGAATCTTCTTGTTCCAATTCGTCAAAGCTTTTGGCATAAGGTGCGGGAACAGCTTCTACTGTGAAAGGACCTGTAATTCTTGTTTTACTATTTTCAATTTTGGGTTTATCCAAGAGAACTTCCTGCACAGATGTTTCATTCTTTGCAATATCTTTTAGCATGATATGAGGAGCGGTATGGTAGTCAAAACCACTTGAAACCCCCTCTTTGGGATGAGCTAATTTGAAAAAATCAAAATTTCTAGTCATCAGTCTTTGTTTGGCAAGAGCAATGGAAACTCTTGATGTATCACAAGTAATCCACCTACGACCCCATTCCTCTCCAACTACTGATGTTGTTCCTGAACCACAAGTAATATCTAAAACTAATTCACCAGGATCTGTAGTCATTAATAAACACTTTTCAATGACTTTGGTAGAAGTTTCAACTACATATTTCTTGTCTTCACCGAAGGAACCTGTTCCAGTATCAAGCCAAATATTTGAAATTTGTTTAAATGGGAAATCGTCTCTAAATCTGCGGTATTGAATACTATTTTTTGCAACATGTATTCGATTATTCTTTGCTAAATTTTCCAATCCTTCAACGGAGGTTTTCCAATGATGATTAGGTCCAGGTTCGTACGTTTTGCCCTGATATGTAAAGGACTGGGGTGTACTGGTTCCGCCCTGAGACTTGATACTGGTAGCTTTGTAAATTTTACCATCTTTAGGTATTAAAGAATGATCTTTCTTCTCTTCAGAAGTTAGACCTCTAAATGAACCATCTGGAAATAGAATCCAATTATAGCCTACTTCACCTATCTCAGGTTTATAATCTTCAAATAATTGATTGTATTTGGTTTTCGAAGAGTCTTTGGCATACCATATTAAATAGTCACCCGTTCTTGAGAGTGTGGTCGAGGCAAATCCTCCTGTTGTTTTAAATGCAATCAGACTGACGAAATTTGTAGTGCCAAATACTTCATCGAGTACAATTCTAACCAGGTGCAAATTCTCATCACTAATTTGTACGAAAATAGAGCCGCTTTCATGCAATACTTCTTTTGCTAAAAGAAGCCTATCTCTCAAGTGGCTTAGATAAGAATGAATGCCCAATTCCCAAGTATCTCGAAAAGCCTTTATCATTTCAGGCTCAGCACTCAAATCATCATCTTTTCCGTCTTTTACATCACGTTTGTTTACAAAGGGCTGAAAATTGCTACCATATTTAATCCCATAAGGCGGGTCAAAATATACCATCTGCACCTTGCCTGCCATCCCTTCTTTTTCCAACAAGGAGTTCATAACCAAAAGGCTGTCGCCTGCAATCAGTCGGTTTGTCCAACCTTCTTTGTGCTTGTAAAAGTCTATGGCTTCACGCAGCGGTTTCTTTTCAGAGAAAAGACTGAATTGTCCACCATCATCTGTGTCCTTTTTTACGGTTTCAATGATGGTTTTCGGGTCAATGCGTTCATGTACATGCAAACTAACCGTAGGCACTTCAAAACTGGTATGTTCTGCTTTTCCTGCCCATTGCAGTTGTGGGTCAAGATGGGGGTCGTACTCGTAAGTTTTCTTTTCGCCTGTGTCAGGGTCACTGTCAGGTGTTACCAGTCCAACATGAGGAATATTGGCACGTTCGTCTTTACTGTGCTCGTATTGTTCAATCTGTTTCTTCGTGAGTTTCTTGGCCATATTATCTCTTAAAATTCTTTATTCAATTTTGTTAGCGTTGGCAACAAAGCAATGTGTGCGTTAGCACTCTTTGCTTTGTGCGGTTGGCTTTCTATTTCTTTATTGGCAAACATTTCGTTTTCTCTTTTTCGCATGAAGCACAACGATTGGCTATGAGCCACTCCGTGGCTCTTATTCCTTATATAACTATCGTTGTTTTAGTTGTTGAAAATTCCTTTAAAATCTAAAAATAGCTGTTTCCAGCTCAAAATCAAATATTTTCTTATTTATACTCGTTTGTAAACGTATGTAACCAAATGTAAACGTTTAATTTTTAGTAAACGGCTACAAACGTTTACTAACGTGTATATTCCAGACTTTTAAGCCAAACATGAGCACAAGGTCAATCTTTTGTTCGGAAGAGTAGTTTTCTTTTCAATATATTTTTACGCTTTGATAATTACAAGGTAACTATTTTACATTCCTCAAAATTAATATCACTATAGGATTCAAATGTCCAATCACTTAAAGCTTTTAGTACTGGAAGTAATCCATTACCTTTTTCTGATAATGAATACTCTACCCTGGGTGGTATTTCCGAAAAACGCTTTCGGATGATAAGTCCATCTTCTTCTAACTCCTTCAGTTGTTCTGTTAAAACCTTTTTTGAAATGGTTGGTGTGTGCATCAACAGTTTGCCAAAACGCATTTCGCCATTTGCTAAAAGATAGATAATGATGGGTTTCCACTTGCCCCCTAAAATATTCATAGCATGCACCAATGAACATAAATTCGGATTTTCAATGACCTTTCTTCCCATAAGTTACATTTTGGTTACCACTATTTTTTAAGTATTTAAGTTAAATGGTTTCATAAATAAACTATTAAAAGTTTCTTTGTGAAACAAATATAAATAAAATTATTATGAAAAACGTATTAATCATCAATGGACATCAGGAATATTCGTTTTCGGAAGGGAAATTAAATAAAACCCTGGTTCAAAAGGCGACGGATTTCTTTAGTCAGGGCGGATATAATGTAAAAAACATTCATACAGAGGAAGACTTTAATGTAGAAGAGGAAATTGAAAAATGGCAATGGGCTGATCTCGTTTTCTTTCAAACGCCTCTTAACTGGATGGGAGTAAGCTGGTCTTTCAAAAAATATATCGATCACGTTTTCTCAATGGGAATGATGGGAGAGATGTCTGACGGTGACGGTAGATCGAGTGAAAATCCCAAGGCAAATTACGGTCTTGGTGGTAAATTGAAAGGGAAATATATGATGTCTGTAACAGCTAATGCCCCAAAAGAGGCTTTTAATAATCCGAATGAGAAGTTTTTTGAGGGTATCAGTGAGGATGAGCTTTTGAGACCTATGCATTTAAACTTTAAATGGTTCGGGTTGGAACCGTTACCTACTTTTATGGCTTATGACGTGATGAAAAACCCTGAGGTTGAAGAGGACTTTAAAAGATTTGATGCGCATTTAAACGAACACTTTAAAAATTAGAATTATGAATAAACCCACTCCAAAGCATAAAGCACCTGAACTGAAATTTCCTTTAATAAATGGATCTCCATGGGACTTAAAGGCGCAACAACCTGAGAATTTCACATTAGTGATATTTTACAGGGGATTGCATTGCCCTATTTGTAAAAAATACCTGGAAGAACTTCAGAAATTAAAGCCAGAGTTCAACGAACAGGGTGTGAATATTGTCGCAGTAAGCATGGATTCTGAAAAACGAGCCAGGCTTTCAAAACAAAAATGGGAGATCGACCAACTTGATATTGGTTATAATCTTGACAAAGAAACGGCTAAAGCCTGGAGTCTTTACCTCAGTAAAGGAGTTAAAGATGGAGAACCAGAGATATTCAGCGAACCGGGGTTATTTCTCATAGATTCTAAAAATGAGATTTACTATTCGGCATTGAATAGTAATCCATGGGGAAGACCTTACCTGCCAACATTCGTTAAGTCGGTAAACTATATTATTAATAATGACTACCCGGCACGGGGAGAAATGGCATACTAAATGGAAGATAAAATACGAGAATATATTATCAGGGCTGCAGAGGAAGAGATTCCCATTCACCGGTTTTTAGGGCTAAAAGTAGAAAAACTGGAACTCGACTTTGTTCGGGTTTCAGTACCTTATAGTGAAGAATTTGTAGGCGATATCCGTAAAAGCAGATGGCATGGTGGTATTATCGGCCTTATAATGGATTCGGTAGGAGGAATGATCGGAATTGCAAATTTTACTTCTAAAAAGGATAAACTGGCTACCATTGATCTTCGTATTGATTATCTGCGAGGTGCAGAAGCATACGATGTCGTTGTTGAAGGTAATTTAGTGCGTCTTGGATCCAGAATTATGGTAGCGAACATGCAGGCTTTCCAGAAGGGACAATTGGTAGCAGAAGGGAAAGGTGTTTATAATTTCGTTCGGGCGTGATATTAAGTATGCTTACAACGTTGAGCTTAAAAAAGTATCTAATTTATTGTATAGTTAGGATGGCTCACAAAATGAGTTATTATTCTATCTTGCTCCCGAGGCACAACTATTGTACTAATATAACCCACCATGCAATATTAAGTGCAAATATTGAGGTTCACAGGTTTTTTATTTTCCTATATTGAGCTAGTGGTTTTTTGTTGGCTTATCAAACTTTTCAATCGCATATCGTAGAGTTACTCTTGGCATACTTTCAGCGTATTTGTCCAAAAATGCTTTTAGTTTCTTTTCGTCTTTTTTACCCGCTTCTCTTATCCAACTTCCTACAGCCTTGTTAATCAACTCATGATCATCATCCACCAATATTTCTGCGATATTAAAAGTTTCATCTACTCTTCCTTTCTTAATGAAAGCATAGGTTGAAACGATAGCTGTCCTTCGTTCCCAGGGATTTTTTAATTTTGCTAATTCATAGAGTATGTCTTTTGGTTTATCAATAAGATATTCCCCGATAATATTGTATGCCCCTCTGTCTACAAAATCCCAATTATTTAATCGATTATGGCGGTTTAGGTAAAGGTCATATAACTCTTTTCTTCTTTCTTCGGAAGTTGATTTCTTTTTAGCTTGAAAGTCCATTATGCTTACAGCCCCCATTCTGATTTCTTAGTACTTGCTGTCAAGTAACTTATTTATTTCTGACAGTGACATATCACTGAATTCCTTGGCTAATTTGAACACAGTACCAAATTGGAGTTCCAATGCATCGGTCTCCCCATCATCATCCTTGAAAAATTTTAACGTCTCCTTTTTCGGACGTTCATTGGCACTTTCCTTTAATTGCTTTATAAAATCAGCTGCCTTCATATGCTCTTCCTTTTTTTAGCTTGCGTATAACGTTCAGGCTAAGCGTCGAACCACATCCCTCGGGGTGGGGTATCACGGTTAGGCCGTGTTGTACACAGGCTATATTTTTAAATTTTTGAAATCTCTTCTAGAATCCCAAATTCTGATTATTTCTATTCGGTTTGATTTAATCAGGTAAAAAATCAAATAATGCCTAACTATTTTTATTCGAATATTCTTATAATCTGATTTTTTTCCAGATTCAGGGTTAGTTGATATTAATTTGATAGTCTGGTTAAATAAATTGTTTAATCTGATACTGTATGTTTTCGATTTGTTTCTTTTGAACCAATATTCTAAAATGCCAAACTTATCTTTAACCGCACTTTTGGACCAAATTACTTCGTATTTAACCATTCTTTGAGAAAATTATCAACATCTGTTTGATTCATTGATTTACCTTCATCAATATCCTTTAGACCTTGATCAATCGCCTCTTTTTGTTCAGTATTAAGCTCAATAATATCTGTTGATAGATTCATTTCAAGTTCAATCATTTCAAGCATCTCTTCGAGAATTTTTTCATCCTTAATATGCTGAATCCGTTCTAAAAGTTTCTCTCTAGTATTCATACTATAATAATACGAAAAATATTTCATATGGTCTTAGTAGCTCTTGCTTGTGTACAACGTTGAGTGTAAAATGCGTTTTAATGCATTTTTACCGATTGGCTATGCGCCACTCTATGGCGCTTATTCCTTATATAACCATCATTGTATTGGTTGTTAATAAATTCCTTTAAATGTTAAAAAAAAAGCTGCTTGCAGCACAGAATAGAATTTTTCTCTTATTTATACATATTGGTAAATGTTTGTAACCGTTTACTACCGGGTAAGGAAGGCTTAAATTTTAGAAGAATATAATAGCACACAATTATTATTGGGTTTAACCATTACCCCCGTGGCTTGTCCCCTGACAAGACACTTTTGATGTGAAGGGCAGAATATAATAGCACGCAATTAATATTGCGTTTAACCATTAAATTTTACTCTTAACCGATCACCTGATTGTAATGAACCCGACCACAGCATTTTTTGAATTTCTTACCGCTATTGCACGGGCAGGGACTGTTCCTCCCAATCTCTACCTTGCTTTGATCCAGGTTTCTTGATGTCATATCATGTTTGAATATCCTTTCCAGTAAACTATATAGTTGTGGATGCTTGCTTTCTAATAGCTTTGGTCGCTCGAAGAAATATTCACAAATAACTGAAAAGAACTCGGCTTTGTTGGTTCCACCATAGGGGTTGATATCAGAATCGCCATTATATATTTTTTCAATTTTTTTGTTGATTAGATCAAGCCAGGGGATAATATATTGTTTTTCAAATATTATGTTAGGCACCCCATCTATCACCCCATCAGCTTTATCTATCAGGTGAATAAATTCATGAATTGCCGTATTTTTCTTATCGGTTTCATTTTGAAAACCATGCCTCAGTGCCTCTTTTGAAAGGACCATCTTTCCTTCCATATAACCACTGCCTACCATCCCGAGAATTCTTCTTCCTTCGCCACTGGTTTCAAACTGGTGATTGAAGTGGGAGGGATATAATAAAACTTCGTTGAGGGTTGTGTATTGCCAATCCGGGAACTGAAATATGGGAATAATGGCGCTGGAAGCGATTAGTATTTCGTCTAAGGGCTCGACCGATGTTTTTATTCCGGTAATTCGGGTTTCATTTAAAAACTCAAGGATTTTGTTCTCGAAACGATCTTTTTCTCCTTCTGATAAGGAGTTATAGAAAGTAACATGCTTGATTAAGAGAATCCGCCGGTCTGATGGGAAGGTGGTTACGATCTTCTTTCTCTCTTTATTTTTTGTGAATTGATTGTAAGTGTAAAAAATTAAGAGGATAAGAACGACGAAAAAATAAAATAAGCCATACTGCTACTAACGAAGTTTAAAAAATTAAATATTAATACGTAAAGATAATGCCAAATGCTGAAAAAATTTGGTGTTAAGAAATTAAGAATGATTGGGCAAAATAGTTGTAATAGCGTACCCGTTTTAATTGAAAAAGCAATGCACCAATGGAATTTGAGCTTTGCAAATAACAAAAAATCCGAAGTTACGCGATTGCTTAACTTCGGATAGGAGGGTGTATGGAAGAAGGATATCTATTTAATTATAAATAAACCACGCTTTCAGCTACTTCTCGGTTTTTGTCGAGATCAGACTTAATACTGTCTACCTTTATGCCAATAGTCATCAATGCCACCTTACCGAGAGGTAAGCGAAGTGATGGGTTTTCAGAAGCAACTAATTTAATTATGGCCTTAGAGGCCTTTACCGGATCACCTTCCTGTTTTCCATCTACTACTTTTAATTTTTCCCGGAAAGCTCCTGCTGTTGTAGAATAATCATTTATCACTTTATCTGCTTGTTTAAGCCTTTTTCCAGCGAAATTAGTCCTGAATGGACCTGGTTCCACAATTGTTAATTTAATACCCAATGGAGCAACCTCTTGAGCTAATGCCTCACTAAAACCTTCCAGGGCGAATTTACTTGCGTTGTAGATGCCGAATCCAGCAAATGCTTTAATGCCACCGTGGGAGGAAATCTGAACTATATGACCTTTACCTCTTTTTCTCATAATGGGTAAAACGGCTTTTTTTAATTTAAGCGTCCCAAAAAAGTTTGCTTCAAAAACATCTCTGACTTCTCTCATGGACGCTTCCTCAATGGCTCCGATAAATCCAAAACCCGCATTATTAACTAAGACATCAATAAATCCAAATTTGGATATAATGGTTTCGATACATTGATCAATTTGAATTTCATCCGTAATATCAAGTCTTACTGCGAACCCATAGTCACTCTTAGTTTTATTAAATTCATCTATTTGCGACTGTCTTCTAAATGTACCTACCACAAAATCGCCAGATTCCATGACGGATTGGGCAAGTGCTTTACCCAGTCCGCTGGAAATTCCCGTTATCAACCATATTTTTCTTTTCATACATATATTTTATGAAAGTGCATTAATAATTTCTGAAGGTTCAACTCGATTTCGATAATCTCCATCGATTGCTGTTGCGAAAGATATAATCCCGTCTTGTTCTATAATAAATACTGCCGGAACTGGTATTTCTAATGAATTGTCTGCGTAGTGACTTTTGAAATCAATACCTAATGATTTCATCGTTTCAATTGGTCCTTCACCATTTTTGAAAACAGTTGTAAATTGCCTTGCAACGATGTTTACATTGTCACTCAATACCTCAAATTGCAGTTCATTTTTTTCTTTTATATTTAAAGACTCATCAGGGGTTTGTGGTGAAATAGCAACGAGATTTGCTCCAAGTGAATTTATTTCCTCTAAAATTTGCTGGTACTGGTTGAGCTGTAAATTGCAATAAGGGCACCATGATCCACGGTAGAAAGTAAGCACAACGCGTCCTTGTTTTAATAGTGATTTTAATGTAACGGTTTCGCCTACAGCATTTGATAAATAGAATTCGGGAGCTTTATCTCCAATGTTCAATTTTAAAATTGATTGATGCCTGGCTTTTAACCCGTTGGCATCTTTATCAAAAACCCATAATGCTTCCGCGGGGAGCATTTTTCCTAAATTGTTTTGCAATTCTTCTAATCCTTCAGAATAGGACGGAACTTGTTTTTTCGTAATCATTTTACTGTGATTTAAATTATGTCAAAATCGACAATACAAAGTTGCATGACATAATTGCCACGGAAAATGAACTGAATTAGGAAATTTGCTTGAACTAGTTCAAGATTTTGTAGCGAGTCGCTTCCTTATTTTGCTTAGAAATTCAGCAGACATACCCAGGTAGGAAGCCAAAGCATATTGGGGGACACGTTGAACAATACCCGGATAAAGGTTGTAAAATTCAATATAGCGTTCTTCGGCAGATTTACCCAAATTAGAAAGCACCCGTCTTTGTGAAAAGGCAAAAGACTTTTGGGCAACTAATCTGAAAAATCGCTCAAATTTTGGATTTTGATCACATAATGCTTCAACACCTTGATAAGAGATTTGGTGAACAACAGAATCCTCTAAGGCCTCAACAAAAAGAGAGGCTGGTGTCTGATTAATATAACTATTAAAGTCGCTGATAAACCAGTCTTCTATAGCAAACTGAATAGTATGATCGATCCCTTCGTTGCTAACAAAATAGCTGCGAAAAGCACCTTTTACCACATAGGTTTGATGGGAACAAATAAAATTTGGTTGGACAATATATTGTCTTCGCTTTACCCTGCTTGTTCGTACGATTGAAATAAACTGTGATTCGTCATCTTTATTTAAATTGACATATCGTTTAATGTTACCTAATATATTCTCGTAATCTTTCAATGGACGTTTACCAAAATAATTTAAAATGCAAAGAAGCTTGTATTGATTGACTCAATAATTTTAGTGAAAAATAATGATTTAAATAAAATCCTAAGGCAAGTTTACCTCCTTTATTTTGACTCCTCATACGCTTCTTTTATCCACGCTTTTAATTCACTGTCTACTTCTTTTGGATCAGTTAGCTGAACCCTGTGAGTACACATGGTGCCAAATGGTCCTGAATTTTCTAATCGATCAGTAGTTGGTTTATCCGGTAACTTGAAACCAAGATCAATTCTGGATTTCGTCGCTGGTTTAACTAAAAGAAATTGTCTTCTCCTGATTATGCTTACCGATCCTTTTTTTGGAGTAATGGTGACATCAGATCCCAGGGATTTAGCATAATCTATAAGCTTTTCATAGATCGGAATCAAATTTTCTTTTCCCTGATATTGAGCTTCCACTAAATCTTCTGATGAGTTATCTTCTTCTTTTGATAAGGTGACTATTGTGTTTGCATAGCCGTGAGTTACACCATGCTCTGTCTTAAGAAATTTAACTACTTCCGAGTGTTTAGCAAAGGATTTCTCTTTGAGTATCGCTTTCCATTCATTTAAGGACTTACCTGTCTTATCAGGCATATTGTCGATCATCGTTTGAAGTGCCTTATCCATGTTATTCTAGTTTGTACTCTAAGATTAATTTAACAGAACTTCATCGCTCCTATTCCTTCAACAAATTGTGTTATTAATTTAATAATAAATCTTTCATTTTTCATAAAGAGAAGGCTTTAATCCGATATGAAGGTTTGCTAATTCTTCTTCAGATTCGGTAGGGTATGATTTGACAGAAGGATCTATAAATTAAATAGTCAGTCAATAAATCTGGTCATGTACACAATCAAAGTCTTTTTTCCTGAGAACCAGAAAACAGTTATATGAGGTCAGAATAAGTAATTCGGCAGACTATTTTATTGAAAGCAAATTATATATTCCCGGAAACTCTTCATGGATTCTTTTTTTATCCATCTTTCCGTTTCCATCGTTATCGCCGTATTCAAGGCCCACTCTAATAAATCCTTCAAGTACTGAAAGTTCTTTTTGATCAAGTTGACCTAAGAGATTGATAAAATCAGCTTCACCCATCTTATAAGTTATTTGAGTGATAACAAACCCCAGCTCATAACAGGCCTCACCATCGCCACAATTAAAATTAGCAAGTCCTGCCAGGGCTTTCGAGTCTTTATTTAAAGTTTGCCTGATAAGATGCCTGAGTTCCCAGTTTGTCCGGTAATCCTGATGAATGTATAACGTTTCTGAAATTTTTATTCCTTCTACTTCCTTTTGTTTACACGATGAAACTGTGATGCTTAATAATATAATTAACAGCGATATATAAGATACTTTTTTCATGGGTTGAAAAATTCCGTGATGATAAAAAAATTGGTTTGATTGATAGAATATTTTAGCATCATATCAATTATACCTTACTTATTTATACAAGTAGTTAATAGTTTGTAACCAATTGTAAGTAAATAATTTACATCTCTTTTTATTTATCTAGAGTACAGTTTTTATAGTTTTATAGTTAGAGTTTTCAGTCTGAATAGTTATTTGCTTGCAACCGTTTAGCAACTTTAATTTCGATTATTGAAAGTGTAATCACGATCAATACTTCAGAAATAATATATGCCCATCCAAAAAGAGTGATGGTATCCTGATGATATGCAGCTAAACCAATTGAAAGACAGCAATAATGTAAATTCATAACTGCAATTCCTTTTAAAAGATTTGCTGTCTTCGCTAAATCTTTACGATATGAAATGATATCATATAAGGCAAAAAAGACTGGTATGGCTGCCAGGAAATATAGGGTAGAGGCCGGTATACCGAAAATAGTCTCAAATTGCACCAATACTACACCCAGTAAAAAGGCTGAAAGAATTGCCCCTGATCCATCGAGTAGAAATAATTGTTTTGGATTTGATTCAATTTTAATTATCAATTGGTTTATCATGAAGGTATAGTGAATCTACGTGTCATTATTAAATACCTCTGCCAAAATAAATAGGGTATTTTAGTAATACTATCGAATTATTCTTTTTTCAATAAATAATTGGCAGCATTTCTAAAATACCCTGTAAATCGTTAGTTTATTTTTTCTTAGTTACAAATATTACCACTTGAGTTAGCAGTAAAGGTATTGTCAGTGTTAGTAAAATCACTATCTACTGTTTCTACATAGATACCACATCCGGCACTATTGCTAATTGTGCTGTTAGTTACGATTAGATCAGGTGCATCATATGCTCCGTCTCTTGTTAAAAGGATGTTAGCTATTCCACTGTCATACTGATCACTTCCTCCATATTCGACTATACAATGATCCATTTCATTAAGCACACTGTTACTGTGAATTACCAGACCCATCCAGTAACCTGCTGTTTTTGCCGCACCGGTGAAGGTAATCGGTTCTGATGCTGTTCCTTTTGCGATTATGATACCATCATTAGGACCTGAAAAATCCTGCTTGAAATACATGGTTTTGTTCGCTTCAAATTCAATGATCGTTCCCGGCATGATCGTAAGTGTAGCCTCTACATCAATTGACTGCTCTACTCTGTAAACTGCGCCGTTTGACAAGGCCTGCCAGGTAGCATCATTTACTATATCGTGTATCGGACTTCCACTTGCGTTTATTTCTATTCCGTCAAAACTGTTGTTAGAAAATGTCGATTGACCGTCAATGGCACCAACATTATCTGCATCAATTCTTACTGCAGCTTCGGTATTATTCATGAAATTGTTACTTCCAAAATCTCTTAGTAGTGTGCCATGCTCAACAATCAGTCCATAGCCTGTATTATTTTGAATAGTGGAATTCAATACTTTTAAGCTACCATTCCATCCACTGGCACCTTCAACGGCAACGCCACCGTTGATTTTGATATTCGTACCATAGGTAGCGAGGAAATCACTACCTGCGTATTCCACTGTAACGTGGTTAAGTTCGTTGCGGACATCGTTTGCTCTTACCTGCAGGCCTCTCCAGTATCCCGGAGTTCTGGATTCTCCGGTTAATGTGATTGGTGCAGCAGCGGTGCCGATTGCCTGAATTGAACCGTCAACATTGATAAACAACCCTGAATTAGCTGTGAATACTACACAAACTCCCGGTTGGATGATCAGGTCTGCATTTACTTGTAAAAAACCATCAATAATGTAATCACATTGTCCCTGTTCAGGATTGATGTTTTCCAGTGTCAACTCAGTGTTAATATCTTCATTAATTACCACGGCATCAGTAGTGCCTGGTGCAGGATCTCCATCATCGTCATTACAACTTATAATGACAATTAGTGATAGCAGACAAGCCAGAGGTGATAAGTGGCGGGTGAATAGTTGAAACGATTTCATATCTTAATTTTATAAATGGTTTAAAAATGTATTGATAATTGATTTGTCAATTATCTTTTCTTCCGGTTAGTGAGAAGAAAATTGAAAAGGTTACCGGCCGATGAAAAAACTTGCCGGATAAACTATGTTTTGGTTTTATTAAAAAACGAAAGTAGTTATAAAAATTAGAATAATGAAATACAGGATTGGGATGTTAATTGCAAGAGGATGTTTGTTAACTGTTTGAAAATCAAAATATTAATATTTAATCTTCCCGTATATCAGAGACAAAGCTAATTTTATCATCTCACTTGTTTGATTCATCCTATTTCAATTTTTTA
Organism: Mangrovivirga cuniculi; assembly: GCF_005166025.1. Classification (NCBI taxonomy): domain Bacteria; kingdom Pseudomonadati; phylum Bacteroidota; class Cytophagia; order Cytophagales; family Mangrovivirgaceae; genus Mangrovivirga; species Mangrovivirga cuniculi. The sequence goes on along the minus strand of NZ_CP028923.1, from coordinate 3,587,442 downwards.
TTTTTTGATTAAAAATAAACTTAAAGTAAAAACCCATATACTTTAAAAGAAAATAGCGGATATCTATAAGTGATTTTCCGCTATTTTAAATTCTATTCTTATATATCAGGATCAGATTTCTTTGACGAAATCTTTAAATACTTCCTTATGGCGATCAAGATCCATATTGTGAGATAAGGCTACCCGTACAATATAATCTTTGTCAGATTCTTTCGTGGTACCCTGGGTACTGGTAGCCGGGATTGTCCAGTAACATCCTTTTAGCTGACCGTAGCTTACACAGTATTTACTTTCATTTGGGATTTCACTGATCATCAAATTGATCAGCTTTTGATTTAACTCCCTTTTATAAGCTTCCCTTTCCTCATCTGTATTCCCTTTAGTAGGAAGGTCTAATGAAAACACTGAAGGAGTGAAGTCTTGCTCTGCTAATTTCTCAGAGACAAAATTGATCTTTGCCTGCGGTAATTGTTCTTTAATGAAATTTACGAATTCCCTGGTATTCTTATAAGCATCGTGAATTCGTTGATTCATAGAAGGTAACTGCTCTGCTAATATTTCATATTGAAGATCTGTGGCTTCGTTGTCGCAAAGCAGGAGATGTTTTTCAATTTTATCGAGTAGGTTTTCTGCTTGTTTATTTGCCGTAACGTAACCTGCTGTACATTTACCTCCGCTTGGGAATTTAGATCCGCTGACATAGGAAATAGACCTGATGGAGGAGAGGATATCGTCTATACCCAAAAATTGCACATTCGGGCAAAATGTCTGGTCAAGGATAAATACCGGGTCGATTGCAGTTTTTCCTGAAGCCGTTTTTCGCTCTTTGCTTAATGCTTCTCTTAGTTTTTTCAGGTTGGGAACTTCTACTCTCGGGTTTGTCGGGATTTCAACTATAATATATGGAATCGCATCTTCCCTGGCCACCTCCGCCAATACGCGATCAACACTATCAACCATGTTATTATCACCATCAACAGGCAGATCGACGATTTCGACATTGTCCAGGCAGGCAGCAACCCTTCTGGCCTGGTCGTTTGTACCGCCATAGCAATTAGGTGGTACGATAAATTTTATATCCTTTCCGGGATGTTGTTTTAGTGCGTCATCGATGAGCCCCATCATGATCGCATATTGAATAGATAGTCCGGAAGAACCAACCAGTGGTTTTGAATCGGTACCGGTAACCTTTCTAATCGTATTCTCAACAACAGTTTTATTTTCTTCTTTATTGGTTTTTACTTTATCCAGCGAAGAACCTCCTGTCAAAATTTGTAAGGCTAAAAAGCAGTTGGCAGGTGTCATTGCTATCGTTTCTCTTCTTCGCACATGCTGAATTTCGCTGATGTACTCTTTATTATTTTCGCCATTAACTAATATGATGCTACCGAAAAGAGAATGTATTCGAACGAAGAAGTCAATGTTCGAATGCAATTCTATTTTACCAATATCATCTTTTTGAGAAATGAAAACCGTACTTCCCTCAAATGCTGGAATTTCCTCTGCATTCTCAACCTTTTGTACTTCAAAGTTATATCCATAAACACTTTTTATCACTTCAAAATCAAAGTGGTCAGGTAATTCGCCGGTATAAGTGATGAGCGTTTTACGGTTTGCAAGCAGGTTTTTTCTTAGAACAGCTAATACGGGAGCTGTCATTGAAGAAAAGCTGATCACATTATCAGAAGAGAGATCATTTAAATTAGCAACAGCCCATTCAAGTACACAAGACAATGGATGTCCAAGTCGTATGTAATCGAAAGCAGTAGGTAATTCGCTGAGTGCTGAAGTATCAGAGTTGTTTTTCTTATATAACTTTTCAAATTGTTCGATAAACTGGGTTTTAGCCAAAGACTCGTCGTAAATATCCAGGCGGTGGGTTGTTAACCTTACCCAGTCATTTGGCATGTTTTCTAATACATCTTCAACAAATTTCAGCACGCTATTCTCTTTCATGTTCTTTGATTTTTATTGAAAGCAAAATAGACTGAAATAGATCGTTTAAAAAAGTCTAATGGCAACATTTTATTGAATTCGTTCACCATTGCATTGGTTCTTTTCTCTAAGCTTGTTAGATTTTATTATTTAATCGGAGACAAGTTAAGAACAAATATTATTTAACAGCCTGGTTTGAAGTGAACAGGCTGCTAAATGATTAGTTCTTAATTGTATTTTAGTTATCTGATTGAATCTCCTATGTAAATAGTCATCTCTAGTAACTCGTATTTTTTATCGAGCTCCTTAAGACTGGCTGCTTGTGAGTTTTTTAAATGTTTATCAAAAAATGCAGTGGTAAGTTTAGTAATAATCTCTGTTCCTAAGTAAGGATCAATCTCTCCGGTTCCGGCTAACGAGTTAACAGGAACCATAAATGGAATATCCATAAAATCCGGATGTCCTGAATTTAACAGCTTGATTTCGTAAAAGTAATCAGTACTCTTATTAATGTAAATGTGAGAATTGATATCTTCATGATCTTCAGGCCAATCAGCAGAAACATATAAGAAGGGTATATGGTGGATACTATCGATCAATTCTCCCCATTGGTTTCCATCAAGATTTACAGCAGCTTTCACACGGTGGTCTCGCAATGCAACCTTACCTACTGAACCACCGCCAACTGAATGTCCTATTACGCCGATTTTATCCAGCTCAAGTTTATCTTTTAATAAACCTTTAGAATTCCATTCTTCAAGCTGATCGATCGTTATCTGCATGTCATTAGCCCATCGATCCTGGATATCACCTTCGAAGTAATTTATTGCAGCTACTTTTACGATTGGATGCCTTTGTTCATAATCAAGTCCTTTTCTGAAGGCGTTGATCACCGGTTCGATCACCTCCATTGATCCTGATGAGATCTCATTCTGGAAACTGTAATCAAAATACTCCTGTCTGCCATCGGGAAAAGTTACTCCCAGGCTTTCGAAAGTGTGATTCATGTTAATGATAACATACCCATGGCTGGCTATTTCGGTCAGTAAAGCATAATAACCTGTAGCCTTAGATCCATACCCATGGGAAAAGATCAAAACCGGGTATTTTTTTTCCGCTACCGGAATTTCATTATAGGCGTAGGTTTTTACATAATCCAGATAGTTAAGGGCTGAAGGGGGTAGACCATATTTTGTTGCGAATCCAACTCTACTGGCGTTATCGATATATTTTTCACCTTCAAGTGATGAAGTATTAGCATTACTTGGATACCAAACTTTTATCATGAGTTCGCGCTTATCTGATGGATCTTTTGTGATGGATTCATCCATATTAGTTTTAAAATGGACCATTTGTGTACCAACCTGGTAAGGACCAGTTGGCTTGGGTAAAGAAAAAACTGGCAGGGCCATGGGGAGAGTCCATCCGATAATTATTAAAACAGATAGTATTAAAAATCCGGTACCTCTTATAAATGATAAGCCAGGTGATTTGGTTTCATCCACCGTTTTTATTCTCCATCCGACTATCAGAACTAATAAATATGCCGGTAACATTTGCCATCGCCATCCTTCAAAAAGCAGGTGAATCGATAGAAATATTCCCGGAAATATCAGGAGGTAGTTTGATGGTATTTTCCTTATCAAAGGCCTCTTTATAAAAGGCAAAATTGTAACTGTCAAAAGCAGAATTATTTCGAATGTTCTCATAAAAAATGATTTAATAATTAAATGAAAATGACTGTTACAAATCTTGAGGGAATCGGAGTAAAATGCAATGTAGAATCCATGCTGAAACCTGTCATTCGTCGATAATATAAGAGTTTAAGATGAGGGAAAGACTATTATTAAAAATATGCGTTGATTAGCGTTCCAATTTTGAACTCATCCCGGTACAAGAGAGGTGTTCAGGATTAATTGATTTTAGAAAGTTAATATGAGGGAATTTTGAAGAAATTAATTGAATTTAATTTTAGGTGGTAAGAGTAAAAATAGGAATACAGAATGGTTATGGTTTCAGGGTTTATATCTATTGATCCTGTAGTTCTTCAATAGTACTTTTTTTATAAGTTCTGCTTATCGGAATACTCGTGTTATTAATGGTTAATTCAGTATTTGTAAATGATTGAACTTTTCGTTTGTTGATAACAAATGACCTGTGGATTCTGATAAATTGATCGGGGAGATCGGAGTGTAGTTTACTGATTTTCTCTCTTGTTATTAGTTCTTCTTCGGTTGTTACTATTTTGACATAATCACTAAGACTTTCTATGTATAGCAAATCATCGAGTATAACCTGGTGGTTTTTTCTATCTGCACGAATATTTATAACCGCTTGCTGATTTTTTTCTTGTTGTGTCTTTAACGTATCCAGTTGAAGTGATTTTTTGCGGAATTGAACTACCAGCCTGATAAAACTGGTAGCAAAAACGATCAGGTAAAGATTAATTCCAAGAATAAAGATGGAAATACTTTCCAGGTTCATCACTTCCATATTATAGTTGGCGATCACAACAAAAGAAATCAGTGTTACAACCATTTCCAGGTAAAGTGAGACTACCAGCATATAAAAGAAATACAAAGCAAATTTGCCGTATTTACTCTTTAACAGATAATTGGGAACTAACCAAAAATTAAAGAAGTAAGTCGTAGCGATAACCACAGGAAGGAGAAAGATCGAAAAATAGAATGCCGTAGTATGGCTTTTCCAGTTATAACCGAAAAAAGCTGTCAGGAAAAGCAGGATCAAAATCCAGTAGGCTAAATGTTTAATTAATCTTTTTTTCATCTTTGCAGGCACTAAACTCGGCAATTTTATCGATTAAGTTGATAATTATAAGTATAATTCACACGAAAATGATAGTGCCAAAGCTGTTATGAAAAGAATTATTAATGATAGAGTTATTTTATTCTGGCGGACCGATATTTATGAGTATTCTAACGATACTTCTATTATCAATGCTTGGGGTAGCATTAATCAATAGCTGGTATGTTTTTAAAAATAAAGTCAATGACCATGCTGAGAATTTACGAAAAATTAAAAGAGTGAGGTCAATCGGTTTATCAGCATTTATAATTGGTCTGCTAGGGCAATTAATTGGGCTTTTTTCTGCTTTTCGTTCTATTGAACTCGGAATAGTAGATGTTTCGCCTGAATTAATCGCAGAAGGTTTTAAAATCTCTATGATCACGACTCTTTATGGACTCTTTATATTTTTACTTTCCTTGATTATATGGTTTTCTCTGGTTTCCTCTTTAAGAAACAAGATGGCTAAACAGGGAAATTAATTTTTTTTACTGATAACCCGCTTATACCTAATCCGATTATATTGCTGCAATAAATTTGGATAGAAATTAAAAAGAGTATTCCCCACGATTATAAGAATAGCAATTGGGTATGATGTAGTTAAAAATGCATAAATGCTGGTTAACAGGCAAAATATAAATAAAACAGTATGTGATCTTTCAATAACATAAGTCTCCTCCAATTTTTCTTTTATCATATCAAAATTTTTAAGGAAACGATAGGAGGGATATTTTCTCCTTATTTGCCTGTTTATATAATCGCCATTTGACGAGAATTTTTTGAATTTATCAACTCCCAGCTTCTTGTAAAAACTCAGGTTTTGAGAAAATTGAATTCTATCATAAAAGGAGGGTTTAAGACGACTTATTAAAAAACCAATTGCAATAAATATACCCAGCCAAATGAATTCCCCTTTTCCTCTCACAAAAAATATTAAGGAGGGTGCTAATGTTGTAGAACAAAGGAAGGAGATAATAATCAGGTTTAATCTGTATCTTTGATTTTCAAGTGCTTTATTTTTGGTCACAGTTGATATTAGAAGGTGAAAATACATTTTAAAGGTAATGGCAAAAAATTAAACTCAATAGCTGAGAAGGATTTTAATGCCATACCTTTAATTTTAATTACCTATCTCTACAATTTATTTTCCAGTTCAAGCAAATTGTCCATTGTGAATAGTTTATTTTCTTCGTAATTGGTTTTACAGTATTCCAGTGCAGCTTTTCCCTTATTTAATTCAATTTGATTATCCAGACATAGTTTAGCTATTCGGTAATTCATGCGCAGAGTGTATTTTTCAGGAAGTTTATGCTTACTCTTTTCAAGAAAATCGACTGCTTCCGTAAGCCTGTTTTCAATTTTATATGCTTTTACAACTCTGAAAATATTGGCATAAAAAAGCTGGGGATGGATAGTATCAAGCTCTTTAACTGCTTTATTGTAGTATTCAATGGTCTCCGGATACATTTCCATCGCATAATAATGATTAGCACGATTGACCGGATCAATTCCGGATCCAAAAAATAATTTATGCTCATCGATTAATTCGATTAAATAATGATATTCGTCGAGTTTTTTATTACCGATTATATCCATAAAGAAAACCTCTGTATCAGCAATGTCGTAGTTAGCGTCAATACCATAAATTTCCTTTAAGTCAGATAGGTAATTTTCACCATAATCAATGGCAGTAGCATATTGTTCGATGTTTTTATAGTCTTTAAAGATAAACGTCAACCCATCGAGCAATGAAAGGGCGACAATGCTTTGATGATCACCCTGGTAGGTTTCTTTTTTAAAATCAATATGGTCGTTTGAGGAATTTTTGTAAATCTCCGCAAAAGCATTTCCGGCGTCAGTTCTCATAAAAGCATCCTGGGTACCATTCGCAATAAAATAATACATTTGAGCACCCTCGTAGGATTTCATAAATTGACCTACTTCTTCCTTTAAATCGGTATTGAAGTTCGTTGATATACTTATAAACCCTCTAAAAGGATTACCTTCAGTCAGCATCATATGATGGTTTACTTCTGCTCCATCTGAATGACCAATCATGGTGTTGAATCCCGATGTGTTGTAGGAATTGTCCACATAAGGCACTAATTCATTAAAGATGAAGTTTATGAATTTTTTACCTCTTTCTTTTCCAAAGACATCCAATTCGGCATTGCGGTTTTGCTGGATTATCCCCACAAGAATGCACTGTGGAACTGCGTCATAAATGGGTTTTGAAAGGATGTCGAGATAATTTCTTGCAGCCTCAAAATTAGTTGTCCCTCCGTCGGTTAAATAGATTACAGGATATGCTTTATTTTCAGAATAATTTTCAGGTAGATAAATGAGAACTTCTCTTTTTTCTTCTAATACTTTTGAATCAAGATATTTGGAATTAAGTCTACTTTCTTCTTGTCCGAATGAAAATGAGAAAGTTATTAGAATTAATAAACCTTGTATTATAATATTTTTCATGATTATTGATTTTATATCAATTTAGATAATTTTTAGACTTGTATTAGTTGTTATATCCATCTACTTCGAAAGTATATTCAGCACCTTCTTCAGGTCGAATCATCATCGGATATGTTGTTCTTCCTCCATCGCCATATTTAATCCAGGCCTGCGATTCTCCATCCAGATAAAACATCACTTCAGCGTGATCACTTATCGGAAGAGTTATTTCCCGAATTAAAGGAGATACATAATTCATTTGTATTTGATCAGACTTCCAGTTTCCTAAAGCTTTCTGATTACCGGAAATATAGATGTTATCGTTTTGATCTTGAACTTTCAGGCGAATGGTAACCTCATATTTTTTACCTGAAAGCCTGTTGCGGAATTGGGGTTGGATCGTTTTATAGTAAGCTTGCATGGCTGAATGCAGACTGGGCATAAAATTACTACCATGATTTTCTTCCGGATGTTTTTCGATTGTTACCTGAAATTTTTCAGAGTCCAGAGTATCTTTCAGCAGAGCATAAGCATTTTCATTGGCTTCTTTCCATCCCCACGTTTCGCCTTCATCTCCATGACTTATATAGAAATATTTCTTCGATTCAAATTCTTCTGGATTTAATTTTCGTAATCCGCGAACTAACCGTTGATCATCATAATCAACGTTTGGAGAAACAGCAATGTAATTATCAAAAAGGTCTGGTTCTTCGATCAGGGCATAAGTGATAAAAGAAGCTCCCAGTGAATGTCCAACTGCAGTTCTGCCCGGCAGGGTAGGGTAATTGGATTCAATATAAGGAACCACTTCGTTTTTTATATATTTCAAAAAGTTCTCTGCATTTCCTTTCGATTTGGGTCCCATGTTACGTTTGGTATCCGAAGGGAGGAAATCATGATTTCGCGCATAAAATATTTCTTCGATAAATGTCGCTTTAATCCCTACCACAATGCATCCCTGGCCCGCTTCTTTTGATAGCATAGATACCGAAGTGGTATAATCGAAAAACATTCGGTTCTGAGCATCAAATACGTACATAACATTGTAGTATTTATACGCTGAATCAGCATATCCAAATGGGGTATAAATCATGAGCTCACGGGTCTGCCCCAGTTCTTTTGATTCGATGGTTACTTCTTCAACTTTGGAATATTGAGCTTGTAAAGGGGAAAGTAATAAACAGATAAGGATTGTACTTAGTATAAAAGTCTTCATTTTTTTATGATTGGTTTTGTGATTTAACGATGAATAAGAAAGTCAAAACCATGCCTTTGAGTTTAAGTCTTTGAATATCAGTGTTTAATGGTAATTTGAAATTGAATAAATTTACCGATACTGGACACTTTGATGTTCGATTTCGAACAGTGGCTGTATAGTTTTTAACTTGATAAGTTAATGATTATCAGTCCTTTGGTAAAGGATAAATTTATTATGCTAAATGAATCTGAATCACGCATCTAAAATGGAAATGCCATTGTCATTGTTATTTAAGCTTTGGGTTATTCTCAGGTTTAAATTTTTATGTTTTTATACCCACATTTTCAGTCATCAAAACTCCATTCTAATAAAGTGTCAAATTTTTTGTATCAGGAATCAATCTTATTGTAATAGCATTTATTTATTAAACCACTTTTCTTCACTTTCAGGACCTAATTTACCTTCGCATTTTTCTAATAAAGATTGCGAATCATAGATTTCCCCATTTTTGATTACGGTATGTACACTCCGGGTGAAATAGATATCTTCCAGCGGATTACCTTTTATGATTATTAAATCGGCCAGTTTTCCGATTTCGATGGATCCGACTTTTTCTTCCAGTCCCATGGCCATGGCACTATTTATCGTGGCGATTTTTAAAATCTCATTGTTTGGAATACGTATTTCTGACATCATAGCCATTTCTCGATGAGTATTGAATCCGGGAGTTTTAAAAACCCAGAGGAAATCCAGAATTAATGGTCCGTCGGTCCCCATTGAAATAAGGCCACCCCGGTCGTAATATCGCTTGAGTATTTTTTTACTGTTTTCATAGAATTTTTGACGATTAGGGTTCCATTTTTTAGGATTGTTTTCAACAATAGATTGAGCATAGGGTGTCCAGTATTTTTTTTCATCCACCCAATATTTTAGCCATTCGTCCTGGCTTTGAGTAAACCCACCGATCACTGTAAGAGTCGAATTAAAATAGACTTCGTTTTCAATAAAAAGATCAATGGATTTATCTATTAATGGATCGGATAAGTCTAACATAGCTACTTCAGTATATCCAGGTTTTTTACCGGGCAGCGCATAGCCACCAATAAAATGTTCAAGACGATCAATGCCCAGGGGAATAGCTATTTGCGAACCAACTTCCGGATGCACAATATGGTTAAGGTGTCCGGTTACAGTCAGGCCATGCTTGTGAGCCCTGTCTATGATATATTTGAGCTGATGTTCGCTGATATCTTTAACTTTAAGGCCATCAACTCCTCTACCCGCCCAGTAATCTATTTTTCGATAAATTTCTTCCCGGCTGATACTATCGTTCCATTCGTTATTGCCATGTCCAAAATAGGGGCCTGAATTCAGTATTCTGGGTCCTGTCGATCTGCCTGATGCGACATTAGATTTGTATTTGGCCACTGCTTCAGGATCAACATCGCCACAGGTGAATATTGTGGTTACACCGTTTGCCAAATAAAGAAGAGGTGTCGTTACGGTGTCTTCCTTTAGTTGTCCTTCATAGACTAGTTTTAAGTGGGCATGTAAATCAAACAATCCGGGAAGAATGTAATCATCTTTTTGAAGTGTGATTGTAGGAAAGTTATTTTCATTAGTTGTAGCACCTATAGAATATATCTTACCGTTACGGATCTCAATAGCATTATTTGGTATTGCAATATTAGAATCAGCATTTACAATATTACCACCTTTAATTATGAGGTTCTGAGCATACAAGTAGTCACTCAGGACAATGCATAATAGAATAAAACTTAATTTTTTTATCATAGGTAGAAGGCTGTGATTAGCTGATATCTAAATATAACAGCCTCAATAAGAAAACAAAAGAGAGGTTAAAGAAAGTAAAGGTATTGGTTTGAAATTAGAACTAAATCGCAATTCACCTTTACATACTTCCTGTTTTAATATTAAATTGTTATCTATAACTTTCATAGGAATGTCAGTCAATTTCAACAACAATCTTTCCAAGATGCTTGCCATCACCCAAATATTGGATCAATTCAGGGATTTGTTCAAATCTATGGGGACCATCAATTACTGGCTTTATTTGTCCTTTTTCTGCAAGTTCTGAAATTTGGTCTAACCCTTTATTTGGTTTAAGAGTGAGGATTTTTAGCTTTTTACCGGTAAAAGAGATATCATAGAACCTAATGATAAAATTTCGAATAATCTGTTCATCGATCCTCCAACTGTAATGTAGGTTCCATTTTTTTAAGAGAACGTGCATATTTAAATGCAGATCTGTTTGATTTTGTATCCAGGATAAGATCATACTTTTCTCCTGTATTGGTGAAGTCCACTTTTTTATAATCCATCACATAGTCATAACCCAGTGATTTCATCAAATCAAGTTTTTCACCATTATCAACGCCAGTCACCTTTACATTATATGATTTCAGAATTTGAATTCCCAGGGTTCCGACACCTCCTCCGGCACCATTGATCAGAATATCCTGTCCATCTTTTAACTTTCCTTCAAGAAAGCCCTGTAAAGCGAGGAGCCCGGCATGTGGTAGGGCAGAGGCATCATTAAAACTGATGCCGGCAGGTTTTTTATATATTGTTTTTTCCGGAACACAAACATATTCTGCAAATCCACCAAAATTACCTTCCGATAGATCACAATAAATTTCATCACCGACTTTAACGGAATTAACTTTTTCCCCAACAGCTTCTACCTTTCCGGAAATGTCTACCCCGGGAATTTTAATTTTTGGTTTTTTTAAACCATAAATCATACGAATTATGAATGGTTTGCCTCTGACTAACCCCCAATCCCAATCATTTATGGCTGTTGAATGGATTTTTACCAATACTTCGTCCTCCTCTGGTTGGGGTTTTTCAACTTCTCCTATTTCAAGGACATTCGGTAATCCGTATTCTTTTAATATGATTGCTTTCATGAGAATTCTATTCAGTCATTTTTTGTTATCAGGCCATTAATGCTACTAATTTTATCAGCTTTAATGATATCCAATTTGTATCGCAGTTAAAATAGCAATTGCTGCTAATACCAGTATTATTAAAGTTGGTTTTAATATGAATTTCAGCCAATTGTTATATTTAATTCCGGCTATAGCTATCACAGCCATCAATGCACCATTAGTCGGCACGATCAAATCCATTAAAATAGCTCCATATTGATAGGCCAGGACAGTAATTTGTCTTGGAAGACCAATCAAATCAGAGAGAGGTGTCAGAATCGGCATTGTTAATATTGCCTGTCCTGAATAACTGGGTATCGGAAAATGCAATATAGAATGAGAAATCATCATCATAACAGCAGATAGGGCAGTCGGTATATTCTTGAGTGGAGTAAATAGCGCATAAACAATTGTATCTATGACCAAACCCTTTGTTAATATTATTGAGATACTGTTTGCAAGTCCAATGATAACGCAAGCAAAAATCAACTCTTTGAACCCGTCAACATATATTTCAGTAGTCTTATTGAATCCAAATTTAGCTATAAGACCACTTGCTAAGGCTAAAGCAAAAAAACAGGCCGACATCTCAGTAAATCCCCATTCTAATTCTATCAGTCCGTAAGTGACAATCCCAAAGGTTATAGCTAGCAGGCCTAAGATTATTTTGTTTCTTAAAGTAAGCTTGTCTGTTTCTAATATCTGATAAGTTTTCTTTATTCGGTTCTTATGAGCAAACCGAATTATATAAACCATCCAGAAAAAGCGCCTACTAAAAATACAATAATCCTGAAAGATGATCCTGAAAGCAACGTGACTTCAGCTTCCTTTTGAGCAATCAGTACTCCAAAAGGATTAAATGGACTAAATGCTGATCCGATAACCGTTGATCCATAGCTGGCATAGATAATAGTAAGTGGGGTATATCCCAGGTTGCGGCCAAAAAGAAGTAGAATAGGCATCATAGCTATTACTTCTTCTTGCAATGCAATCGTAAAACCAGCCAACATAAATAATATCGTTATGGCTATCAAGGCATACACTTCCTTACCCTTTAAGATTTTAATCAGTTGATTTAATCCTTGATTTAGAGCGCCTGTTTTTTCGATCAGGTAAAAGCATCCTCCTAAAAGAAGGATCAAAACAATTAAATTCGCTCTTCCGGCAATTCCTTGCGGAATTGCAAGAAGTACATCAAAAGCTGAAAGGTGAGGAGCTTCCTGATGTTCATAGGAGTTAGGAATTACATTTGTCTGATTTGTTACTACATTTACTTCCCGGTCATAAGTTCCCTGGGGAATTATAAATGTAAAAATCCAGGCAAGGAGAATAACAGACAGGATTATAACGAAAGCGTTAGGGAATTTTTTCATTTAGTGGTCGAGGCTCATTGGTATTTAGACTCTATAGCAAGCTATAAAGACTTGTATTAATTTAGGAATATACATTTTTTTATTAAAATAATGATATAAACCTCCTGTCAAATCCATTTTGAGCTTATACAATGTCTTGCAAAGGCTATTAGTTGCCTATAAAATCATCAATTGCAGCAATTGATTCTGAAGTCTTTTCTTCCTGAATAAAATGCCCACATTCGAATTCTAACGTTTTAGCTTCTGTAAGCCTGTCCTGCCATTTTTTTAAGTATTTCGTAGTAATAAAATCGTCGTTTACTCCCCAGAGCATCAACCAGTTTTTGTCCGATAATTGGTCAAGTTGTTCCCATTGTTTTTGGTACCAGTCTGAAGAGCCAACCAAAGCTTTTGCAAGATTCAGAAGCGGAATTCTGGATTTTTTATCCGGAAAAGGCTGAATATACTGTTTATGCACTTCTTTGGGCAGGTTGTTTTTGTCGGTAAATCCTTTTTTAAGCAAGACTTTTGGAGAGTAGTTCATATTCAGATAAAGGAATTTTCCCAACCAGGAATTTATGATCTTGTCAATTTTCAGGGCTTCTTTTTCGTGTTTGGTTTCCCAAAGCCAGGAATTAAATAGCACAACTTTGTTGATTCTCTTAGAATGCTTTATTCCTGCCGCTAATCCTATCGGACCACCAAAGTCATGAACGACCAATGTGATTTTCTGAAGATCTAATTTTTCGATGAATTCACTGAGGTTGTTCGAATGCCACTCGGGTGTCCCGGGTATTGAATCTGGTTTTTCTGATAATCCAAATCCTAAATGGTCAATAGCAATACAACGATAATTTTTTGAAAGTTCTTTTATGAAATTCCTGTACAGAAATGACCAGGTCGGTGTACCGTGAACGAAAAGGATTATTTCCCCTTGCCCTTCATCAACATAATGCATATTGCCTGCTTCTAACCGAAGATATTTGTTTTCAAATGGATATAGAGAATTGTCAACCCAGGATTTAGATGATGATGTTGTTTTCATAATATGTCTGTTTAATTGTTTCGATTTGAAACAAAGGTCAGACTCTTATTTCATCTTATTTTTGGTATAAACCAACAATCTAAATCTTAATCGAGTTGAACAGTTTACTGAAGTTTGTTGAGTCGATACGTAAGTAGGAGGCTAAGTCTTTGTGAGAAACTAAATTGAAAAGGTGCGGACTTCTCTGGGCAAAGCTTTTAAATCGCTGATTAATATCAAACGCCATTAACTCATAGTGACGCTCGACCATTCCAATTAAAAAAAGTTCAGCTGCCTTTCTAAACAAGGTTTCTATTTCACGGTATTCCTTCATCAGTTGCTGGTGCTTTTCAAAAGAAAGACGAAGGAATGAGCTATCAGTAATTGTCTCCAGATAGTACTTTGAGGGTGTTTGAGTTAGAAATGACTCCGGGATTCCGCTAAATGAAGGAGGATAAGTAAATGCAATGACGTGTTGTTTATCATTGTTCAGGTAATATGACTTTTGAATACCATCAAGGACAAAATACATGTATCGCTCAGTTTCACCCGGAGCTGTCATAATAGTTTTTTTAGGAACATTGTATTCAGTCCAATGTGAAATGTATTTATCGAGAACTTCCCGGTCTACAGGGTGGATTTTATTTAAAAAGTCATTCATTTTTTACCTGTTAGTAAAGTCTGTTAACTAACAAAGTTAATAGTAAATGTTAATTACCAACTTTATCATTTATTAAAATCTCCCCGACAGGAATTATCCCGGAGCCGTTTGGTGATAAGCTCATTTTATAATAAAGGTCTTTTCCATTTAATATAAGTCCTGCCCTTGGAGTCCCTGTGGCATTATAAGCTAGCGTAGCGATGTAGAACACATGCTCTTTATTGGGATTAATTGTTTTTTGCACCTGAGTAGCTTTGCTAAAATTGGTATCCAAAATGGATTTGATATTGGTTAATCCGTAATTAAAAGATTCTATCTTTTGGTATTTAAACTTTTCTGCTGGTAAAAATAATTTTAAGTAGGAGTCAGGGGGAGTAAAAATCGCAAATGAGTCAGCTGGAATATTGATTTTAAGTTGAATGGGACTATTCGTTTCATTGATTATGCGGGTCCAGAATACCGCAAATGCATAACTCTTACCTGAAGAATCAACATATTGAGATCCATCAGTGGCAATGGCACCACCTTTTGGAAGACTGTTTTGGATGGTTATTCCTTTTCCACTGAATGAAGTATAAATAGTGTCTGTATAAATATACTTTTCTAAATCAGGCTTTATTGTTGGTTGTTCTTTACCGTTTGTAAATGCTTTTGATTCCGCCGGATCGTTAGAAATATTTTCTGTGTTAGAATTGGCTTTATCCTGACAGGAGCAAAGCCAGATAATTGCCAGGAACGGAATAAATAGTTTTTTTCTCATTTCTTTATTGCCGCTAATAATATTTCTAATTCAATTAGAAACTCTCTTTTAAAAAAGATAAAACCTCTTTTGTCACTTGTTCGTGAATTAAGCTTCTTTTAACGGATTTATCATCCCTGTAATATCTTTTAGCTCGTTTTTGGAGCATTTTATTACCCTCATTTAAAAACACATAGTGGCCGGTTTCACCTTCTAGCAAAAAGTATTCAGATCCTGTAATTAGTTTATGGTATTTCATTGCGTTGGTTTGAATTGGTGTGGTCCGGTCATTTTTAGCTCCTATAATTAATACAGGAGCTTTTATATTTTGAGATTGATCAGGTAATCCGAGTCCCAATGCCGGTGCCATGGCAACGAAAACTTTAAATCTGTCATCTTTAAAGGTTTTTTGAGGTTCGCTGCAATTAATTTCAGAAATTAATTTTCTCAGGTCGCCTAATTCCGAAACCTTAAATTCTTTTTTTCCAGCTTTGGTTTTAGTCTGCTCTTTAATCAATTCGCAGTTAATATCCGCACCGGCGATGGCTAAGGTAGTATACCCACCAAATGAAAAGCCCATCATTCCGATTCTTGTATCGTCGATAGAAGAATTAATAGACTTATCAGCCAGAATTGAGGTTAGCAAGAAGTTTATATCAAGTGGCCGTTCCCAGTAGCGGACAAAATATTCTGGAATTTTATTGTCATAGGTATTTCCCCAATGGTCAGGGGCAATTACGATGTATCCGTTTTTTGCTAATTCGATCGCTAACCAGGCTAAGCTAAATCTATTACCACCAGTACCGTGTGACATGACTATTAAGGGAAAAGATTTGTTTACCAGTTTTGCATTTCTGATTGTCGGCGATAATTTGAAAGGAAGTTCAGTTTTTTTCTCATTTAAAGAATCAGTTTCAAAAGTAGGATACCAGACTTCAGTCTTAATTGGTCTGTTTCTGGAACTATCCATGTATTCAATGGTTCGCTCTCCGACATTAAAATCCTGAGCAAGACTAATTAGTGGAAAAATTAAAAGTAATAGGAGTGTTTTGATTGACTTCATTTTTGGTTGATTAATAGATTTTATAGTTATAAACTGGACTAATTTGCAGAAAGAGTAAACAAATAGTCGAATTCCAAAGATAATGGCTGCAATTGAAAAATAGAGGGTTCAGGTGAATGTATTAATTGCAATACAAATTCTCCATGCATGGAGAGACAATTTGTTTTAATTCTTATTTGTCTCCTTTAAAAATTACAGGAGTAATTTCTCAATCAAGATTCCACTAACTATCTTGAATATTTATATCTAATCAGCATCTAAATTCTTAGCTAAACACTTTGCATTTTTGACATCCTCATTCATTTTTGAGTATTTGAATGAAAATACAGGTTTTGAAGAATTTGAATAAATGAGTGTTTTAAAATCAGTTGCTCTGCCGGAAATGTAGGACTTATTCCATTCATCAGCGATCACCTGGTAATTACTTTTAAAAAATTCAATTTGTTTTTCCCACATTTCTTTATCGAGCCCCCGGCATTGACGAAATCCCGGTCCTTCTCTTGATCCACAAGTAGTGTACAAAGTGATATTGTCACCGGATTTTAGCCTAAAACTATCGCTTTCTTTTTGATTATTAGCCACAAAAAGAAATGTTAAAAGAAAGATAGATAGTGCTTTTATAATATAATATTAAAGGGCTATATAATTTATGATTTTCATTTATCGTCCATAATACTATTTAATCAAAAGATATTATGTAGTCCCCATAAATTGGTGCCGTGAATGATAACCGATGGCACTATCGATTTATAGCGTTCATTTAGATAGCCCCACAGCAAACCGATAGGTAATATCCCTAATGCTGATATGAACGCACTGTAGTAATCACCAGCTGATCTTGAAACGAATATGGGTATATGTTGCAATGCCCAAACCAAGGACACCATAAACCAGGCGATCGATTTGCTATTTAAAACAATCCCAAGTCTGGATTGAAATAATGTCCTGGTTATTTCTTCTGGTATAGCAGCAGTAATAAAACCAAATAATATAAAGCCAGTTATTCCATTATTTTGCCAGTAGTATTGAAATTGCATACCTTCAGGAAATAAAATATATGTTACGCCACCAATTAATAAGATGATAGGCAGGCTAACATACCAACATTTGATGCCCCATATTCCAATATCTTTTGGAGTATATTTTTTAATTGCCAGAAAATAAACCAAAAGAAAAACCGGAAAGATGAAAACTATCCGAAGAAGGAAAAAGATGATTTTAAGGGGTCGATTTATAGAGTTTTGATCTATAATGATAAACCAAAATACAAAAAGGAGGGAGGCTATAGTTACTACAAATATTACTATCCATAATTCTTTTTTGGTTTTTTGATTTCCCACTTATTAATGGAAGGGTTATTTTTATAATAAATAAATTCGGATATCAGGAATGCTCCTGTCATGACTAATAGATAGATAGATGTCTTCATCAGTCGTGATTCCGGTATGGCAATAATTAATAAAATTAAAGCCAATATAATGTATAGGAAAACACCAGTTTTATGTTTTTTCAGTTGGTTGATCAGGTGCTTGTGAAATCTCATAATATTTCATTAATTCAATTTCCCCGTTAGAATTCAACTATTGCTTGCTAAGATTCATTTCAAAAAATTGATGCCAATTTTCTCCGTCCATCGAAACTTCTCCAATCTCACTCCATTTATTTTCTTTTGAAAAATCTTCAGTAAATCTGATGGTTGCACCACTTTTTTCATCTTTGAATGACCACTGAAGCTTTTTCTCACCAAGGATCATCATGTCTGATTCCATTCTTCCTTTCATACTGGAAAATGAAATCATAGTAACTGTCTTCCTTTCATTATTATAAGAGATGATTCCAAAAGCTTCATGAATCTCACGATCTGTTATGGCACCTGTGCTGTCTATTTCATAGCCCAATCCATTTACTATAAGCGCACGCCCTTTTACCTTACTTTGAATTATCTCAGATTGGGAAAAGTGCTTTTTGATTCTGTCTTTGCCCAATATCCAGCCGTTTCCGTCCCATTTACCCACCATAAAGTTTAATTGGTCTACACTTTCGGTCTTTTCCTGGGTATAAGCACTAAATGTGAAGTTTAGGCCAATAATTATTAAAACGATTATTCTCATAAGATGTAGTTTTTTGATTTTCAATAAAAATATGAGTATTGATTATTAAAATATTGTAAGAAAGCGTCAGTTTAGGTTATTGAAATATTTATTTGGCTAAGTTTTTTCTCAAAATCGGTATGTGTTTGATCCATTTGTTTCTTGAAATCGTTTATGAAATGGGCCTGGTCATAAAAACCGTATTTATAAAGCAAGTCTGATCTGTTTTTTTTGGTCTTTACAAAGTCAGACCAAAGTCTTCCCTGTCTGATTACACTGTGATAATTACGCATACTCATCCCGACCACCTGTTTAAACATTTTTTGTATAACCCGCTTTGACAATGGGATTTCTGCTATAGTATCTCCCACAGGTTTTCCACCGGAAAGTTCAAGGCATATATATTTGACTATATTATTTTGGGTAACCTGTATATCTTCTGAAAATATAAGAGTTAACCTTTCTTCTACTAGCGAAATTAAAAGTTCTGGTTCCGTGGATTCATCAAAATTTACTGATTCGAGTTTTTTACTTAATATCTGTGGACATCTTGTTGTAGTGTTTAGCATTTCCTGCTTATTAAGGACTGCAGGGTCAAGAGTTATCCAGGGCATCAACCGAATTCCGAAGTATGTTGAATTTGGAAAAATTGTTTTTTCAAATTTCCTGGTATGTGGACCCTGCATTCTTATCCCTTGGAAATACGGTTGCTTAATAAAAACTATTGATACTTCAGGGTGGGGTAGTGTTTCGTGATTTAATGGAAAGTTGATCTTATCCTGATTGGATACCTCAAATCTCCAATAGTTCCTGACAATATCTTTTATATTTTCTGCTGGTTGATATTCTGTGTAGTTCATTTTTACATAAATGAGAATTATTTTGAGATATTTTTATAGTAAATCGATACCTCCAAAAAAGATGCTGATTATTATTTTACTACAAAATATTAATTTATTTATAAAAAAAATACTAGTGGAATATTTGGAGTTTGTACGGTATTATTTTTTAATCAGTTTTCATTTCCTTTTCTTCATTCTTTCTGGTTGATTAAGTTGATATCGAAATGTTACTTAAATTCTCATCCTAAGGATAGTATACAATCCATATTAGAAAGTCAGAATTGTTTATAAGTAAACTCCCTTTCAACAACCATATTAAGTTTGCCATTCTTATAGGTAGTTGTTTTTAATAGATTGTTTTGATCATCCAATACTTGTTCATTACGTAAAGTTTGTAACAGACTATCTTTTTCATTATATATTTTCGCTGCAATCACCTCATCGTGCTCACCATATATGAATATTCTTTTCTCTATCTTAATTAACTGATCGCTGGCATCATAGAATGTTGTTGAATGGGAGATAGGTTTATTAAAACCATTTTTATATTTGAATTCATCTTTTGTCTTACTATCTACCTCTCCCTCGATATTATACCAGGTGGTATTAGATATTAAAGGACGTCCATTTTGATCGTGCGAGGCATGTGTTTCCTGTGCTTTTACGCCTTTTCTATTACTCTTTATGATTTTTAATCTATTTTCATCTAAATAGGTTATCCTGGTTATATATCGATATACCCCATTGGCATCAGTTACTATCGAATCGATTTGGTTGTCTTCGGTAAAATAGGTTTTTCTTCGTCCGGTAGTATCGTAGGGCTCAATCGATAAATTTCGCATATAAGAAGAGGTGATTCGATGATGTTTATCCAGGGAATAGACCATTTCCCATGCTGGTTTGTTAATTTTTCCATTATCGTTCACGAATTTGTATAATTCCTTTACTTCTACAACATCACCATTTACGTATTTGTAATTCATGAAATTTTTATAAATAACAGGATCGTCTTGATGAGTACATCGACTCATGTTTGCGAGTAAGATCAGGAAGACCAGATATTTCATTTGCATGGTTAGTTTAATAAGTTTGATCGATTTACCAGGTATTAGTAATCCTCTACAGGAACATTTATACCAACAATTTCAATTTTGTTGCCTGTTTTGATCGAAGTGATTGCCAGGCTGTGAGTGGTTTGAAGATGAGTGAATTCTAATAAACCCTCGTAGTATTCTAATCCACCTTTTTCAACTATTTTATAATTGTATTTACTGAATTTTATTTTTGTCCAGTCGATCTGGTGATCTTCAGTATACCACTTCAATCCTTTATAATTATTGAGAGCTATTTCCTTCCACTCTTCTCTGGTTATTCTTGTGATATTTTGAATTTCTTGCTCATCGGTAATATTATATTCTTTAACCAGGTTATGAAAATCCCGAATATTAATCATTTGCCGGGCGAATTTTTCTGGTGATAGCTGATCTAGCTTTTTCAGAATATCAAAGACTTTTTGACCCGCTTCATTTGGATCAGTTGGTTTTTTTGTCCTACTAGGTGCATTAAAGCCTAAACAGATTGCCAGAATCATTAAAATTATTCCTTTTAAACTCATTTATATTTATTATTTATTAAAGAATATCATATTGATAATCACATGATCTTTCCACATTTCGGAGAAAAGAAACAATGTTTTGCATCCAGTCTTTTTGAGGTAAATCATCACTTATTGTTAAATCAAATGATAAAGATTCTTCGCCATGCTTAAATGCCTTAGCCAACATTTTGTGTCCTTCCATTTGTAATATTATGTAATTATCAAAGGTGTTTTTGCTGTAGAAGATAAATTTACCATCTACCGGTAAATCATCTTTAAAGATTCCTTTAGCGATGATTTTGCCCTTTCCCTGATAATACATGGCCGCTCCATTTCTTTTTCCCGCTTTATATTGAATTTCACTTACTTTTTGCCCGTTAGTTTTATATAGTGATCTGGTCTGTATATTTTTAGCCCTGTCATAATCAATCGAGGCCAATAGATTATCCATATTCTCATTGGCATACTGTTCCTCCCTGACTAAATCGCCGTTTTCATAATGTAATAATCTCTTGTACCTTGGTACCACACCATTATATTTAATGTTGTTTTTGAAGCTCACTTTATAAGCTTTTCCAAATAGAAAATTAGTTTGCTCTTTCTGAAAACCGTTTTCCCAAATTGCTATTCTCGAAGTATCTCCACTATAATTATATTTTATCCATTTTCCATGAGGGCGGCCATTCTTCAGTTTTACAATTGACGAAATTTCTCCAGAGGAATATTCGTAAAAAGTACCTTCCTCCTTGACTCCGTTAGAATAAATTCCTGTAACCATTCCTTCGGGCCCGTAAAACTTAGCTTCTCCATCCATTTTGTCATTCTTATATTGAATAATTTGAATTGTATCGCCATTTCTGTGGAATTGCTTCAGTAAGCCTTCTCGTTTGCCATCTTTATAATTTTCTTCTTTAACAATAATTCTTCGACCTAATTCAGGATTCCGCGCATAAGTAATTTTCTTACCATGAAGCTTTCCTTCCTTCATATGAGTAATCGTTTTTATTGTTTTATTTTGATATTCAATAATAGTCCCCTCATAGGGCTTGCCTTGCTTATAGGTTGCCGATGCTAAAACATTTCCCCATGGATCATAAAAACGAGCTTTACCAAAATAGTCAATCTCATAAATCAGCCTTTCATTAGGAGCATAGCGCTTTTCATAAATAAGAGTATCATTGCGGTATCGATCCATCCTGTAGACATCTCCATGTTCGAAAAAATATTCATCGCCATGCTTATCGTATCCTTCCTTGACTAATCTTCCGATTGTATCTCCCTTTTTATTGAAGTAAACTGTTTTGATAATTCTTTTGCT
Organism: Mangrovivirga cuniculi; assembly: GCF_005166025.1. Lineage (NCBI taxonomy): Bacteria > Pseudomonadati > Bacteroidota > Cytophagia > Cytophagales > Mangrovivirgaceae > Mangrovivirga > Mangrovivirga cuniculi. The sequence goes on along the minus strand of NZ_CP028923.1, from coordinate 3,565,416 downwards.
GTCTGTAGTTGATTCAATAACCGACTGTTTTACACCTTCAGGATAATAAGTTGTCTCTGTACGGATTTTAGGACTCTTGTATAAAATTGACCTATTTAATTCGCCTTCCTTATTAAAAAATTTATTGCTTATGAGATGCCCTTCTTTGTATTCTTTAATTTGATTTACGATATGGCTAGCAGAAAAACTATATTCCCTGCCAGTATACTTTTGATTGTTTTTAAAGATCAGTTTTGCTAAAAGTTCTCCATTTTGCTTATAAGTAAGTCGAAGAGAATCTTTGTATTCCAGCCAGGCTATCTGTTTTCGGTCTGAATAATGTCTGCGTTTCTCAATCAGATTTCCCTCCCTGAAAGTGAACATCAGGTATTTATCAGTTCTACTTAAAAAATTTCCTTCCTGTCGAAAATCATTTTTGTAAATACCGCTGCAAATAAAATTTCCATTTTCATCTTCATGCTCTATTTTGCCCTCTAGTTTTCCATTTTTATATTGCCCAATTCGCTTAATTCCATGTAGATAATATGTGTCAAAAAAAGGGCCATCTAAAACACCATTTTTATAACTGTGCTTTCTGAAGACAATATCACCATCAAATTCATATTCAGTGCCATTCCAGGGGATTTTATTTTTGTATCGAATTGAATCCAGAACTTTTCCATTCTCGTTGTAATATAAAGTTGTTCTTCCAGCCTCCTGGAAAAGTGTCTTAGATTTTAGTTTCCCATTGTTATAAAAACTCAGACTGGAATCTTGTCGACCCTCAGTGAAATAAGCCAGGTTTAAATTACCATTTCTTGGTTCAACAAATGAAAATAAACCACTCCATATTTGACCTTCTTCTGTATAAGTTCCTACCCCTAACAGCTGACCGCTATTTCCATAAGTTTTGCTTTGGTAAACAGAATCTTTGTCCTGTTTAATAAGGTTTGTCACCATTTTTAAATTAGAGTGGCCATTAGCAGCATAGACTAATTTCTTAACTATATATCCATTTTTATAAGTAGTTTCTATAGCTAGCTTAAATTTCTCAGAAAAAACACTACCATCATAAGGCTGATTTTCTTTGTAGTTACAAATAGTTAAGGTATCTCCCGATTCATCAAATTGAATATAATCTCCCTGTTTGTTTCCATTTTGATAGTTCACTAATTCGGTCAACTTTCCATTTTTATCATACCGTTTTAATTCACCATGAAAAATATCTTCTTCCAAAGAAGTGGAGTAAGCTATTTTCCGTAACCTACCTGAAAGGTAATAGTCTTTAATCTCGAAAACGGAACCCTTTTTTATAGGTCTGACCCTGAAATATAAAGCATTTTCAGGGCGTGTTTCATTCCAGTTAATGTCATAGAAGAGCGTATCATTAGATTGGGCATTTGAATATAAGTCAAACAATAATAGTAGACATATAGAGCAAAACGTTAAGCGCATGGTGTTTTTGTTAAGTATGGTTGAATCTGTGGAATAGTATGCTGAGGATGGCCTGTTCTACATGATAGAATAATGGTCCATTTGTGCTATAAAGGCTTTATCTTAAAAATCTCAATGTTGGTGATTTTGCTTTGTTTGGGATCATATTGGGCTTTGATTATGAATTCATGTAGATATTCAATGATATCCCAATATCCATCTTCTGATTTTTTAGTCTTAATAAGAGAAGGTGCTATGGTCAGTTTTGTATTGAAAACAGCAAATTCAGTATTTGTGTATTTCTGCACGAGATACATATTTCTGTAGATTTCCAACTCTTTAATGGGGTCGATCAAAAGCAGTTTATAAAAGGGGTTAACTGAGCTTAGATCTATGTTATTTAATTTTTGATTAAAGTCATTAATATCTACTGGCTCAAACTGTTCAGTTCGTATCTCAAAATTGTAATTATTTGAGTATTGCTGCATCAATCTTAATTGATATTGCTGAATTTCAAGCTCGTTAGCATGAACAAAACTGTCAACTTTGGTTACAATTAAATCGTTTTGATCAAAATCATATTTTAATAGCTTTTCTGGATTGTAATTATCCAAAAGGGGATATAAGCTAGACCTGAATTCGACTAATTTTTTCTCAAAATCAGAATTCTGTGCAAAAATACATAGACTAATACTCGCAAAAGTAATGGTTAAAAGTTTTTTCATGTTGAATTTAAAATCACGATTACAAAGAATAATCGCTTAGGATACCTGTTTTTTAAATAGGCTACAAAAGTATATTAAAACGCTTCTTATTCAACTTTATTTACACATAATTCATCTATTTAAATCAAATAAAGTGTTAAAAGATGGAGTGATAAAACAAGTTAAAAAGATAATATTTTCTTGTTAATCTGGAAATAATACAATTATAAATGAATCGCGATTGCGAAAAATTGGTTTGATTTACCAAACCGCCTTATGAAATACCCATTAAAACTTATTGTCATGGGTATCTTAAGCAGGGGACTTGTGCGTATATGGATAGAGGCCGTTCACTCAGTGCTACTTTGTAGTTATTGTTAAACTTTTGCTAATACCAAAACATCCATATTAGCCTTCGCTTACGAGGTTAGTGAACTTTTTGAGGTTTCGACGGTGGGCGGGGCGAAAGGATATCATTTTAGGTTTTCTGTTATCCAATTAACCTTTCAAATATTAAAGGTCTAATTGATTTCTAAGTGGCCTGCATGTTTTTTTGTCAATAAAATTTTCCATGATTTTATTTCATCAGTTGTAATTAATCTATCTGAAGGTATTTTAGCACAGGTTAAAATATAAAAAAGGCTGCCTATTTCAGACAGCCTCTTTAGTTCTTATTTTTTTCTAATATTTATTGACCTTCTGTTTTAACAAAGTAGCTTCCGACAAGTGTATTATTTCCTTCCTCCAGATTCATTTCAAGCAAATACCCATCTTCCTGAGTAGTTACTTTTACGGAACCTCCAGTAAAAGCTTTGTAATTATTAGGATCATCACCAACGTTTACTCCACTTGTTTCAGCATTTACCCCTTGATTTTGTCCTGCCACAGTATAAGTTCCAGAAGTTAATTGTGTACCCTGGTGATAAATTTCGAGGGTCAAGAAAAAGGAATTTTGACCATTATCTATGCTAAAATAAACGCTGTATGGCTCATCTATGTTGAAAACTAAATACGAGTCTGACTCAAGATAATAGGTAGTACCAGCATAGATTACAGAATAGTTTTTCGGTGCAACAGCACCAGATGCTATTACAGTTTTTTCAAGTGAAACAGCTTCCTCATTTCCATCCTTTTCATCCTGATACGTGACAGTAATAGACATTCCATTCTCAATTGTCAGCACATTATCATTATTAGTACCTGATTCAGCGCCTAAAATAGTGCTAAGCGAACCTGAAAATTCATTACTGTTGATTGAAGTTTCCGTTAAAGCTACTGTTTCTTTTTCACCTTGAGCACTAACAACCTGAACACTTACTGTTTCTACGACGCTTTCATCCATATTCAAATCTGCATCTGTAACTTTAATATTCAATTCCTGACCTCCTTCAATCGTTTCTGATATAGTTAATGATCCAGATGTTCCTGAACATGTTTTTTCAATTGTATACAGGCAAATATCAGTAGTTGACAATGAAGGCTCAGAATCAGTAAGATCAATCTCTGATTTGTTCAAGGTAACGCCACCTTCGTTAGTAATGGTGAGATTTTGACCATATATGCTTAATTCTGTAGTGTTTTCTAGGTTCGAAGTCCACCTTAAGTTAATTATGTCTTCGCAGCTTTGAATTTGCAAAGAAATTTGATCGGGACAATCAGGGTTTTCATTTTCATTAATTATATCCTCCTCGGCTTTTTTAGTTTCCTGTGGACATTCTTCTGTAGCTATTGTAATATCAACAGGACGATTACCATTTATTGATTGATAACTGTGAAACTGCACGGGAGACTTCGTTCCAGCTGGAATTTCGAGTGTTGTATTTGAATTTGGAGTTGACTCAATTCGATATTTAAGAGTTACGGACTCATCAAATGTTTTTTTACCACTAGGTGCAGAAATGTAATAGGTATATTCAGTAATATTTCCGAAAATAAACGCTGAATAAGAAACCTTAAATTTAGAACCATCACAGATTTCTATATTGTCAACTTCATTTTCGTAACATCCAGAAAGAAAGCCAAAACTTAAGGCAAGTGTAAAAAGTAAAAAGTATTTCTTAAAAATCTTCATGTTTAAAAAATTAGAATGAAAAGCAAAAGTAAATCATGAAACCAGAATAAATAGTAGTATGTATTATTTTTCGATAAATGGCTCCAAAAAGAGTATGGAAGACTGATTTTGATTTCATAACATATTGTTCAACCGCCATAGAATATATTGTAAGTCCTTTAAACTACCGGACCGAGAATTTATCCCCCGGTTTGCATTGCATGTGTTGCCCAAAGGGTTTACCCGGATGCGACACTATGGTATACTAAGCAGCAGCCTTAAAAAACAATGCAAGCAGGAAATAGATCAGCAGATTGGTGCGATCGTGATTCAGGAATTGCAAGAAAATACGTGTCATAAAATCTGCCCGGTATGTAAAGTTGGTCGGTTGGTAACCGTCGCTGTATTTGATGGTCGGGGGCCACTAAGACACTGGAAAAGACTACTGCTAAACCACTAAAAAATGTAACGCCATTGGGCGTAGGGGATTACTATTCCAAAATCGGGTTAAAAACTATAAAAAAGGAACGAAAAAGTCCTGAGGAATAGTAATTCTCATGAATATACAACCAGATTAACTAACAAATACAGAGCTGCTTAAAGGTAATAACCAGAAAATACCCTTACCAAAATCGCCGAAATCCCCATAGTGCCATCTTCCAGCACCGGACTTGTCAACACTGCATTTCCCGATTTTCGGGACAGGCTAAGTTACGGCCTATCGGCCACTCGAATGCTTAGTTATTGGCAGTAATTTTTTATTTCTTCTTATCCATAATATAACAGTCGATAAGGTGATAATTGCAGCACTTCCTATCCACCAGAACCAGTTTGTGTTATCCTTTGTGATTGGAGAAATCGCTCCTTTTTGGTAATTGTCGTAGTTAAACAAGATGGTCTTTACGCCTGACTCATCAATTTTGACAATTCTAGGCCCTTCATGTCCGTTTTTCGACTTGTATTCTAGTATGTATGCGTTACCTGAAAAAAAGTCGACTCCTGTGGGAAACCATCCATCGCTTGAGATGTAAAATGTTTCTGTTTTTTGATTGTCCAGTACTTTTATTATCCGTTTTCCAGCAAGTTCTGCGACATAGACATGTCCATCACAACCAAGTGTAATACCCATAAGGATATCTGCGTGCCGATCAAAAGGACGATCTAATTTGGAAATCAAGTTTGTGGCAATTATTGTTGAACTTCCTGTGCTGTCAATTTTTATCAATTTTCCCAGGCCATCACCTATATCAGGAGCGTAATAATTGCCATTTTCATCAGCATATACAGTTTGACTCCATCCAAGTTTATATTCACTGAGCTTTTCCTTATCTCCATATTGATTTACACGCCACAAATAATTTTCAGCTACAAACACAATTTCTCCAAGTGGTGTATAGGTGCTATTACCCCCATTAAACTCTTCATGATTTAATCTGTGGTATAGTGTGTCAATTTTACCATCGCTGTTGAGTCGAACCATCGTATGATTATTTTCACCGTGAGCGGTAATCAAGTTTCCATCAGCATCTAAACTGACGTTATGAGCATGAAAGTTTTCAAATAGAAGTTCGAGTTTTCCTTTGTTGGTCAACTTCCAAACCGACCCCATTTCATTATGCAGAATGTCTGCGAAGTATATGTTTTCGTTTTGATCAACAACAATACCCCATGAAGGATGTGCATGTGTGATTTGTGATATCACCAATAAGATTGTCCATGTGAAAATGTATTTTACGGTTGCCATTTGCTTTAATCTTAATGTTCGTTAAGGCAGATGGTTTACAAAGTTAAGGGCACGACCTGTCCCGAATTATTCGGGATGCTTTACACTAAAATCGTACTGAGCCTTATCGATTGTTGTTTAATTCTTATATCATTTTCATTAAAGTATCCTAAAAATACGTGTCTATAGAATACCTTCCAAATCGAGTTTACGAGATTCATGAATTCCATTAAAAATAATTATACTATGAATAAATCCCATTACCTATTTCCTCAGCAGCAATCTGTCTGCCAGTTAAACTAGCTGTAATATACACCCAGTAATAACTCTTCCATCTTACTGATCCATTTTGAGTTACATTCATAACTTTCATATGTGTATGATAGTCATAGGATGGTATTTTTTCAGGAAAGGGTCGATTTGAGAATGTATGTATTACAGCAGGAGTTTCTATTTCCAGTGCTTCATGAGGTCGTTCGACATTATATTCTTTAACAAACTTATTCAGCCTTCTTTGCTGCGACTTAAGGTCATGTGCAGGAGGAAGAGCGCAAGCAGCTTTAAGATCCCGATGCATTCTTTCGTATCTTCCGTTTTGTTCTGGATGAGCTGGATCAGAGAATACTGGTAAGATGCCTAAGTCTATAAACCAATAGGAGAGTTTAGTAAATCGTTGGATTGATCTTACTGAGCCAAAAGGACTTCCATTGTCAGTATGAATCTGCTTTGGTATTCCATATAGTCTAAAAACTCGTGTAAACTCTTCTTTAGCTGCTTTAAATGCTTCTCGGTAATGTGCTTTAGCTGTAAATAAAAATCTACTTCTGGAATCGGCTATAGTGAGTGGATGACAATATTTCTTGTTGCCCATTTGGAATTTACCTTTATAATCCGCACTCCAAACTTCATTACAATGTTGCGGATCAAAGATCGGGTAGATTGGCTTGACTCTTCTCAGTCGTTTCTGAGGGCAAACTAAACCGTTTTTAGCCAGTATGTTGTGTACTGTAACCACTGATGGTATGTCTTCAGGTTCACAAACGTTAAACAGCAACCGATGGATTTTTTTAGTTCCCCATCTAGGATATTTAGCCTTAAATGAAAGAATTTTATCGATGATGAATTGCTTGGTTTGATTTGGATGATTTTGAGGTGCCCTGGATTGTTCACGTAGACCTTCTAACCAATACTTTTCATCCTTTTGAATCAGCCTGTATCCTGTGGGACGGGAGATTTCAAAGGTTTTACAGAGTTCGGTGAAGGTGTATTTCTGAGTTAACCATTCACAGATAAATTCAATTCTTGTTTCCATAATAGTTTGTACTTTCCAAGGCATAGCAGTATGATTTTAGATCAATCAATTTACTATGTCGAAAGTGTAAACTATGTCCCTTTAACTCTGTAAAGGATGTCCCTTTATCGTACCTAATGGTGGGCAACGTTTAGTATATGGCAAGTAGGGCAGTAGAAAGTGATACGTTTCAGTTTGGTACTAAGCCAAATATAATATTTTGCTTTTATCTTTTTGTTGAAAATGCCAAATTTTATATTTGGCGACTTTGTAAATAAACATAGACCTTTCGGCAAGCCTAAACCGCCCTATGTTTTTTATACCTTGTTAGCTACTTCCTTTATTTCTTCATTTATAAATTCTAATTCATATTCACACCCATTCTCATTAATCTTTATCTCAAATTCAGAAGAATGAGCTTTATCTCCTGTTGGAAACCAATCCTTAATCTTTTTATTGATACATATAAACAGTCCGTTTTCGTCTCCAATCGCACAGAACCGCTCAAATCCACCGTCGAAAATCTCAATATTTACTATTTTTTCTAATCTAGAAAATGTTGTTTCAATATCACTCACAGGCATTCCGATTTCTGAGATTTCAAGTAATGAATTAACACTAAACTCTTCTTTGTTTTCAATTTTCATATTTTTCCGAGCTATGAACTCAACAATATTCTTGTCTATATCATAAAAATAAATCGCTTTTGCATTCCAAAAATCAAAGTCTTGAATTTCAGTCTTACCTTGTTTAAGAATTGTTACTCGTTCTTTTAGCCATTTTAAAGCTTCGGTTTCTTTATTGCTGGGAATATTTATTGCAAAATGATATGGTTTAAATTTTTCACTCTTGACAATCTTGAGTATTGACTTTCCAACCATAAATCGTGCTTCGGTTTCAGACGTTTCAATCAAGTCCAGACCAATCTGATTCGAATAAAAATCAATTTGCTCTAAGAAATTTTGAGAATATATTTTCAGTTCTTTAATCTGCATTTTTCTGGTTGTAGCTAACGTCTACACTATGGCGCGATTTTATGTCCCCTGTAGCATAAAAATGCGGTTATAGTGAGTGTTGTGAAGTGTATTAATTTGTTGAAATATTTAATTTCAGATTACTTCCAATAGCTCTTATTACCTTCAAAATAGTATCAAATTGAGGTTTTGAATTTTCTGATAGAGCTTTATACAGACTAGGTCTACTCAATCCAGTTTGTTCTGCGATTTTTGACATCCCAATTGCTTTGGCGATGTGACCCAAAGCAACAACAATATCTCTTGAATCCCCCTCTTCTAAAACCGTATTTAAATACTCCTGAATCATCTCGTCATCTTCAAGATAATTAGCAATTTCGAATCTTGTAGTTTTCATTTAAATCTTGTTTTTATACTGCTCCCAAAGTTCTTTTGCTTTTTTAATGTCTTTACTTTGGGTTGATTTATCTCCTCCAATTAATAGCAATACAAGTGTATCTCCACGTTCTTTAAAATATACCCGATACCCTTTTGCATAATGTATCCGTAATTCGGAAAGACCTTCGCCAATTGGTTGGCAATCGCCATAATTACCTTGATCCTCTATTCTCTGTAGACGGAGCAAAATTTTAGCTTTTGCTTTTCTGTCTTTTAACTTTCGAAACCACTTTTCAAATTCAGTGGTTTGTTCAATTATATACATACGTAAATGTATTCACTTGGATACAATAAAACAAGAATTTTAATTTGGAATAGTAGTTTTATGCTTCACAACGGGCACGTGTAAAAATCCGTGCGCCACATTTAATTAAGGAGATGAAGTTAGCAATTTTTACATTGAAGCCAATGGCTTGATTTTGTTACCTGCAATAATTACGATTAACATTTTACCTCGCTTGCCAAAAATTGCGGGAATCCACCACTTTGCTTGCCTGAAACTGCTGAAGCGCATGGTTTTTACATAGTGTGTGTGCCTTGAATGGCGAATATAACTCATGGAAATGAGTGTTCCAAAGGGTGAAATACGTTGTATTCATGAATTCGATATAATAAGATAACTCTATGAATAAAGTCCCGGATGCGCTGGGGTGACTCCTGGAAGCAAAGCAAGTGGCAATGCCTGTCCCGATTTATCGGGAGTTGTCAGAAGTGATTCTGGAACTGAAGAAATGCTCTGCATTCATGAATTCCATTAAATAAATTATAAAAACAATGAATAAAACCAGAGTGCGGTGTCTGTACTGACGGACAGAAACTATATATAGAGGCCATTAGGTCGGATGAGGTAGCACTACCTGTCCTGGTGACGGGATCATAATGAAGTATAAAACCCGGAAAGGGAAATACCGAAGTGATAGATGTAGCAGGAATAGACACAAGGAAATTCGTCTTACCGAGAGGACAGAGCGTTAAGAAATTGTCTGGTAGACAATTTTAGCGATGAGCCAGGTTGCAGGGTAGGAGTATCAATTTGAGAAGTCAGCAGGACCTGTTCCGCTTTGCGGAAAGCCATAGTACCAACGGGCAAACGAGCTGTCACCAAAACGGATAACGACAGAGGGCTCACAAAGTTGGGAAGGGCTGAACGTCAAACATGTCTTAATTCGTGTTGGAATGCCAGTATTCTGGGATAGCCTTCACTTAAACGGACAAGATTAACATTTAATGATAGAGAAAGTACTACATGCAAAGAACCTGACAAAAGCCTACCACCAAGTGGTGAGTAACAAAGGCGCGGCAGGCATTGATGGAATGAGAACAGACCAACTGGGCGATTACCTCAAACAGTATCGGTCCAGGATTATTCTCGATGTGATGAACCGTAAGTATCTGCCACAACCTATCAAAGGAGTGGAAATTCCGAAGGGCAAGGGCAAAACCAGACTACTTGGAGTACCTACAGTAGTAGAGCGCTGGCTTCAGCAGGCAGTTAGTCAACAACTAGCTGCAAAGTTCGAACTGACTTTTGAACCAGAAAGCTATGGCTTCAGACCACATAAGAATACTCAACAAGCTGTTCGACAAAGCCTGAAATATAGGGCAAAGCGAGAGCTTTGAGCCAGGTTGTGCGAAGGGATGGGTATCAGGATATAGTCGATATTGACCTGAAGAGTTTCTTTGACGAAGTGCAGCACTACAAAATCCTACAACTGATCTACAATCGGGTAAAATGCCAGACAACCCTTAGGTTGATTAGAAAATGGCTTAGATCACCGATACAGATAAATGGTAGATTGTATAAGCGTAGAAGGGGCGTGCCTCAAGGCAGTCCCCTTAGTCCCCTGCTGTCAAATATCCTGCTGGATCAACTGGACAAATACCTGAAAGAAAAAGGATATAAGTTCATTCGCTATGCTGACGACTTTAGTATTTATACAAAATCGAAAGCCGAAGCAAACCAGATCAGCAAGGATGTAGCTAACTTCCTAAATGGAAAATTAGAACTACCAATTAACAGACAGAAAAGCGGGGTAAGACGACCAAATACTTTTGAAGTACTAGGTCATGGGTTTGTACCGATATACCAAAAGGGGAAACGAGGCAAATATCAGTTAGTAGCCAAACCATCAGCATGGGATACCTTGAAACGCAAGCTTAAACAGATTACCAGAAAAACGCTACCATACAGTTTTCAGGAACGCATTCAGAAACTCAAAGAAGTGTATAGAGGTTGGGTCAATAACTTCCGACAGGGAAGTATTAACGCCAAACTCAAGAAACTCGATGAGTGGCTTTGATGCCGACTAAGATACTGTATCTGGCATGACTGGAGGACAGAGCGTTGAGAAATTGTCTGGTAGACAATTTTAGCGATGGGACAGGGTGACGGGGAGGAGAGCGAAAGCGTAAAAACCTAATCAGATTAGGTATCAATCAAGGCCAAGCCTATGCATGGAGCCGGACAAGAAATGCGAAGCATTGGCTTCGCCGAATCTATTTTTGATTTGACGAAGCAAATCAACGATTTCGTGAATACGATTGAAAACTAAACAATACAATGAATAATGGGAGGGTGGGCAGTTGCTCAAATGCTTCGCATTCATGAACTCCTTTAAAAAATCAATTGAAATAGTGAATAAAGCCCCATCTTAGGTACAACGATTACCGAATCCCGACTCAGACGAAGAGGCTATGAAAGCATGGTTACATACTATCAGAAAGTGAAGATTTGATTTGGCGAACCGCCGTATATGCTCACGAGCACGAGAGTGCGAAGGGAGGGGCATTGCCCAACGTACGTACGGTGGTGTGAGAGGCGCACTGACAGTCAATTGGCTGTCAGCCGTCTACTCGATTAGGTTGCGTTTTTCGTTTCAAAATTATCTCTTTTCCTTTCTGACTACTAAAATGTAGAATATCCTTGGATTCACATAATCCGCATACCCAAGTCTGGTATTTTACTTTACCAATCCAGTTTTTTATGTTTTTTAGTTTAGGTTTCTCAATCTTATCGCAATGTTTGCAGTACGCAAGCTCCCTTGTTTTATCATCAATGTTATATTTCTCTGTTTCAAGGAACAATTCAAATTCTCTTATTATAAAACTGTCCGCATTCTTAAGAGTCAATCCAGAGTTGAATATTGTATGATTGTCATATTTTAAGTAATCCAAGTCTTCGTCTATCTCGTAAAACTGAACGTATTTTTTAGAATAATCTGTGGAGCGAACTATGTCTTGCATTATTGTCAGTCCGTCCATTGGTGCGATTTTTTTATTTACAACAGATTCTGCAACATAAACAGCATAGTTTTCAATTAATTCAAAATCAGTCCTATTAATATCAAATCCTAATTCGTCAATTGTCTGCCAAAAATACTGCTCACGTTCTTCTGTTGTATCCGAATCAAGTCCTGCAAGAATTATTAAGCTTTCGGAATCAAATCCTTTGCCCATAAGCATTATCGCCCAGTCAATAAGTTTTTTACTGTCAAAGTGCGACAATACTCTTTGAGCTAATATTTTATACGTCTCTTCCTGTACAAAACTTCTGATTTCGCTGTCAATCCAGTTTGTTTTAGGAATCTGATATTCTTCAAATGCAAAATCAATTATCGTTTCAAAATCGTCCTGCAGATGGTCTGCGAGGCATTTATCGTTTAAGTCATATGCATACAGATACCATCCAACATCAGGCAAGTCCTCCTCAATCTTGAATCGTTTGTCTCCAAACTTACATTCTAATATTTTAAATTTTGAATCTGTATCCATTGTTTCTGTGCTGTTGCAAATGCAACCTAACGTACAGCTATGATGAGTGGGGATTAGAAAGCACTAACCTCTCGTCTCGCACATAGCCACGCCTTGATATAAATATAAAACTTGTGGCGGACTTTCCAATCCACATGTAAGTATCCTGACCAATGGTACCCCATTCATTCATAGCATTTGTTGTAGTTTCGTTTTCTTCTTTAAGCTTCTACGGAATGGTTAATTGGATTATTATTTTCCAGTTCAATAACTATTCTTGAAAAACCATCTTTTAAGTTTATCAAATCCATTTCCCACTTCATTTCTTTTCCATTAATACCCTCTGGTAGAGTTATTGATTCAAGTCGATATTCCTTTTTCAATTGATCATCCGAAATAAACTGTTCAGTTTCCACAATGTACTTAGTCAACGAGTTCCAAATACTTGTAAAATCTGTCTTGATAGATTCATATGCTAGTTGCTGACTTTTGTTGGACTTCTCTTTTGAAGTTTTCAAATACAAAGTAACGGGTGTATAAACTTTTTCAAGCTCAATATCCTTGTCCAAATAAAAACAGCCATCGGATTTATCATAAGTCGACCCCATTTCTCCAAAATAAGAATCCTTAATTGCTTTTGTCTTTAATTTATTTAACAGCTTTTTCATCATCTCAGTAATGAACTACAACGTTCGATGTATGAGTTGGGGCGGATTATCGTGCCGATTTCGCGTCCGATAGGACAGTGAAATCCAGCGAGAATCCGGCGCTTGAGCTGGCAGTACTGCCGACATAACTGCATACATGCTGTTATAGCCTTTTATTTACCTTTTTTTCAAATTTATCAACATCCAATATAGTTTTAAATGGTGTGATTTTAGGATTCAAAATATGAATATTATATCCATCTACTTCTGAAGAAATTAATCCATTATCAAGTCTCAAAACAGACGTGATGCAAGATGGAGCATAATATTCATTTCCGTTGTTTGATTCTTTTATATTTAAACCGACAATTATTGTATTATCTGATTCAACGAATATTTCAGTACAGTCAATTCCTCCTTCGTATATTTTAATGGAGCTCTGATCAATGGTGCCTTTCAAGACATCAGAAATTAAAATTTTTCCCTTGTTTGAATTCGAATCTCTAATAAACTTCCCAATGATTACTGCATCAAAATTCTTTACATTCGATATAAAGTCGTTTTTGATCTTATCCGAACAAGAGCATCCAATTGAATAAAAAGTGCTTAGAATAAATAATATTGGTACAATTAATTTAGTCATTTTAATTGGCTATAACGAATGGCTAAGTGCCACTCGGTGGCTCTTATTCCATATATGTATTTGGTTTTCCTTGCAATATAATGCCTGAGTCACTATTTACAAAAATCTGTTTGAACAAGTATGTGGCTGGTTTCATATTTCTAAATTATCTAATGGACTTTTAATTTCATTCATTCCTTTACTTGTGATATGGGTGTATATTTCTGTTGTTTTACTGCTTGAATGGCCTAGCAAATTTTGGATGTATCGTAAATTTGTCCCTCTTTCTAATAAATGTGTTGCAAAACTATGCCTCAACGTATGAAGAGTTGCGTCCTTTTTTATCCCAGCGTTCTTTTTTGCCCTGTGAAATACTTTTCTTAAGCTACTCGAAGAATATTTTTCCCCTCCCTGGCCCTCAAACAACCATCGTTTGGGCTTATACTTTTTGTAATATTCTCGTAATAACGCCAACGTCTTTTCCGATAATAGGGTAGTGCGGTCTTTTTTGCCTTTGGCGCCTTTTACATGAATCAACATACGGTCACCATCGATATCAGAAATTTTCATATCGATCATTTCTCCGACACGCAAGCCTGCACTATAGATTAACGTCAGCATACACCGGTGCTTCAGATTCATTGGTGTTTTAAGCATGCGCACCACTTCTTCTTCACTCAGTACCACGGGCAATTTTTTCTCTTTACTGGGACGGTCGATCCAGTAATACTTCCGGTCTTCTCCTTTTATTTTTTCCAGGTAAAATTTTATGGCGTTCACTGCCTGGTTTTGAGTGCTTTGAGATGCCTTTTTATCATGGATAAGATATAAAAGATAGTTTTTAACCTGCTCATCAGTCATCGTATCCGGATTTTCGATCCGGCAATAGGTTAGAAAATCTGAAAAATAATAGAGGTAGGTATCAATTGTGCTTTTACTATATCGCACTGTTTCCAGTTTGTGAATGTATTCTTTAGGTACAGGGACCCGTCGCTTCTTTCTTGTGAAAGGATTTTTATTTTTCTCTTTGTTAGTATTTGTTTTTTGTGAAACACTGCTTTTCAGCATATCTGAATCATATTTTTCAAGGATTTCAGGGCTTATTTGTAAATGATATTTTGATAATACTGTTTTAATCTCCCGGTAACTGCGTGGGGTATCGTCAAAATACCAGTATTTGTTTTTCGGGTACCACTTTCTCCCTTGTATCGATTTTACTAGTTCAATAATCCTTTTGTGGTATTTAAACTCACAAACCAGATAGTTTTTATTATCGATTTTTTTCAACAGAATTTCAATCATAAATAGCCGAATTATTCTGCTGGTAATTACCGAAATGTTTCGAATTTAAACGTTAGACTAAACGTTTATATACGTATATTATGCGTATAATCTCACGGATAATTTTATTCGCCAAATTAAAAGGACATATTTAAAATGGGGTTTTTATATTAATTTTGATTGACAGGTTGTAAATCGATTGAAATAAAAAAAGCCTGCATCGAATGATGAGGCTTATAATGATAAAATATTTTATTAAATCTCTTACTCTCCTTCCGGTTCTTCCGGTACTTCAGTAACTGTGATCTGTTGAAATGTAAATTCTGGAGTTTCAACTATATTGCTCTCGTGAAGTTCTCTGTCTACGATCTGTGCCTGAACTTTTACGGTATCATTTCTAAACACTGAGAAAATAGCTGCAGAATACATGTTATATCTTAATTCTCCTTTTAATGCTTTTTCATTTTCTTCCAGGTTAAGAATCGGGAATCGACCATCATATGTATCGGCACATAAAAACGGATCCGTTGTTCTTAAATCATATTCCTCCCATACGCCATTCCTTTTCACGAAGAAATCAATGAAAATATTGTTGTGATATTTGTTTCTGTCAACTAAAAAGGTATCAACCTCATTGCCATCCGGCACAATTTCATAATCGACACAATTAAAATCAGGGTCACCGGCTCTGTCACCATACATTACCGGTTCTCCATTATCAAATACCAGGTCAAATGGCTGATAAGGAACTCCAACATCTACCGGACTAAGTCCTAAGTCCCCGTCACCATCTTCGAAATTCAGGACAAGGGATAAATTTTTTGTAAACCCGGTATCGTAATAAGTTATGTCGTTATAACTGATTGTCGGTTGTGGAGATAATGATGGCGGTCCGTCACAAAATGCCGCTGTACAGAGAATAAAAATTATTGCTAAAAACGCATTATATTTCATGTGTGCTCGTCTATCTTTAAATTAAAGATATGTAAATATTTACAATATTAAAACGAACATTAATGTCAGATAGTTTAAAGGAAGAGATCTTAAATTTATCGACTGGTGATAAAAAGGGTTTTAATAAGCTCTCTCTTCGTGTATTCAGACATCAATCAGAACATAATGAAGTTTACAGGCAGTATCTAACTTATCTGTCAGTTGATCCGTACTCGATCAACAATGTCGATGAAATTCCTTTTCTACCGATAGATTTTTTTAAAAAGCACCGAATTAGTGCCTCAAATCAATCACCACTGGAGATCTTTACAAGCAGTGGCACCACGGGTTCAAATACTTCCAAACATGAACTCTACGATCGGAATTGGTATGAAAAGATCACGAATAAATTGTGGGAGGAAAAATATTTCCCCTTATCTGACTGTGTGGTGCTGGCCCTATTGCCTGGCTATCTGGAAAGAAAAGGATCATCGTTGATTTACATGGTCGATCATTTTATAAAATTATCCAATGATAAACGAAGTGGCTTTTTTCTTTATGAGCACGGAAAATTATTTAATTTGTTAAATAGCCTGAAAAAAGAAGGAAAAAAGGTGGTGTTATTCGGGGTGACTTTCGGGCTACTGGATTTTACCGAAAAATATCAATTGAATTTCCCTGATCTGATTGTCATGGAAACCGGCGGAATGAAGGGAAGGAGAAAGGAAATGACCAGAACCGAAGTTCATGATATTTTGAAAAAATCATTCGGAGTGAATTCAATTCATTCGGAGTATGGCATGACTGAATTATTATCCCAGGCTTATTCTTCCGGTGATGGTGTTTTTGATCCGTCATCCACTCTTGATATTATGGTAAGAGATACCAATGATCCGTTTTCATGGGTAGGAGAGGGTAAAACCGGTGGAGTAAATGTAATCGACCTGGCAAATATTGATTCGTGTTCTTTTATCGAAACTCAGGACCTGGGACGCAAGTTTAGCGATGGAAGATTCGAAATCCTCGGGCGGTTTGATAATAGTGATATCAGGGGGTGTAATTTGATGGTGTTGTGATATTGGGGTGGGGCTGATGTTATTTACCGCCCTGGTTAATGTGCTCATGAAACAGTTGATAAACTACTCAGGCCGCTTTGGTTCGTTTCCTCACTTACCGGTTGATAACGGATCAAAGATCCTAAATTATCTTTGGTTCCAGATGCGCTGCGCTAACATCTGGAACAGCTTCGATGATATAATGAAATAGGAACTATAGAAATCTAAATTCTGGTAGTTAGAATAAATTGCTTAGCAATTTGCTCTGTGCTCTCTTTGTCTTCGTGATAAATATTAAACAGCTTGCTGTTTTTATCTGCGTACTCTGCGATCTCTGTGGTTATAATTATACAGCTTGCTGTGTTCCCATGATGAAGTTTCCGCTTATCAGGGTCTTCGACTTTGCGACCTTTGCGTCCCCATGACGAACTTAAAGGTTGTCAGGGTCTAAGGATTTGCGGTGTATTTTATAAAGCTTTGTCGCCCTGGTTTGTGTCCTCACGAACCGGTTGAAATAATTAATTAGTGTAATAAAATTCTATTTTGAATCTCCTAATTATATATGTTAATATTTTTTTCTTGTCCTTTTTTCTTGATAAAAAATGGACCAAAAAATCAAGACAATATCAAACCTCCTTCCCCACAAATCTCCCCACCCTCGTGATATTGTCATATCTACCGCGCCTTTCTATGTTTCATTTTATTGAATTGTGATTTTAGTATTCCTTTTGCTTCTCGTTTTCCGAACTTGTTGTGTCAATTTTTCTTTAGGTCCCAAGCTTGTAAACGAAGGTTTTCTGTCCTCCATGTTTGGATAAACTGTGTTTATTAAAAAGAATTTTCCCATCTGATATTGATATCGAAACAGCTTGCTGTTTTTCTCTGCGTTCTCTGCGATCTCTGTGGTTATAATTATACAGCTTGCTGTGTTGTTTGCGACCTTTGCGGTGTGTTTTTTTATTCGAGTCAAAGGCAATCTTTGTAATCTTAAAATTCTGAAAATTCCTGATTCTAACAGTTTTTGAAGTCGGATCAAAGATCCTAAATTATCTTCGGTTCCAGATGCGCTGACGCTAACATCTGGAACAGCTTCAACGGTAGAATGAAAAAGGCACCAGCGGGAAGCTGGCGCCAGTGTCATATTTGTGGTGTGTTATATATTCGAGTCAAGCGCACTAATAACCAATAACCTAATCTCTAATAACTTAATACACAACCTCAACAATATTTCTTCACGTCATCAGCAGTGATTTTCTTACCCGACATAATCACCAGACGCTCTACAACGTTTCTCAGTTCTCGGATATTACCGGTCCAGTCGTTTTTCTTGAGTTCATCAAGCGCACCATCTTCAATTTCTTTTTTGGCTGTTCCGTATTCACCAGCCAGGTCATTAAGAAATTTATCAACCAGAAGAGGAATGTCATCCTTGCGATCATTCAAAGCAGGTACTTTAATGATGATCACACTTAGCCTGTGGTAAAGGTCTTCCCTGAAGTTTCCTTCTTCGATCTCCTTTTTCAGGTCCTTATTCGTCGCTGCAAGAACGCGAACATTCACTTTAATATCTTTATCTCCACCTACGCGAGAAATTTTATTTTCCTGTAATGCTCTCAATACCTTAGCCTGTGCAGAAAGTGACATATCGCCGATCTCATCGAGGAATAAAGTTCCACCATCGGCGAGTTCAAATTTTCCTTTTCGTTGCTTCACTGCCGAGGTAAACGCACCTTTTTCGTGACCAAAAAGCTCACTTTCTATCAGCTCTGCAGGTATTGCCGCACAGTTTACTTCGATCATCGGGCCTTTACTTCGCTCACTCTTTTCGTGCAGCCAGCGGGCTACGAGTTCTTTACCCGAACCATTCGGACCGGTGATCAGAACCCTGGCATCTGTCGGAGCTACCTTTTCGATCGTCTCCTTAATTTCTTCCATCGGTTCGGAGGTACCGATCATATCATATTTCTTGGCTATTTTTTTCTTCAGTGTCTTGGTTTCAGTAACCAGGTTTGATTTGTCCAGCGCATTGCGGATACTGACCAGCATCCTGTTCAGATCCGGTGGTTTGGAAATGAAATCGAAGGCTCCTTTTTTGGTGGCATCAACCGCTGTTTCGATCGTGCCGTGTGCAGAGATCATAATGAATTGGGTGTCTTTACCTAGCTCAAGAGCCCTGGAAAGCACTTCCATTCCATCCATTTTCGGCATTTTAATATCACAGAGAACGATGTCATAATCGTTCTTTTCGATTTTTTCAAGCCCTGCCTTACCATCAGGGGCATCATCAACATCGTATTTTTCATACGATAATATATCTTTCAGAGTATCTCTGATTCCCGGTTCATCGTCAATTATCAGAATTTTAGCCATTAGATTTCTGGTTGGTTAAAAAAATAAAATTAAAGAACTGCAAAAGGAATGCCAGACAAAAAGAAGAAAAAAATAAAACAAAGATGAGGGGAAGTGGAAAGTAATGAAAAAATAAAACAAAGGCAGAACGATAAGCCGGGTTCTGTACTCCGTGAGGAGTGCTTATCATTTATCTGGGCCTGGCGTCACCACCAGGCTCGATCGACCTACCCATTCCGGTATCCCGAAGGATGTAAGCGGGCCGCTTTATCCGGAACCTATTTGGTCTTTCAACCCGTAAGGTTTACCTCGCATCCTGATTCACACCAAGACCGGTGAGCTCTTACCTCACCTTTTCACCCTTACCACTGACGAAACCGAAGTTTGTCAGGGCGGTATCTTTTCTGTGGCACTGGCTGTCTCCTGATAAGCAAGGCTTATCAGGAACCTTCCCGTTAGGAAGTACGGTGCCCTGTGTTGCCCGGACTTTCCTCACAAAACTAAGTTTTGAGCGATAAGCTGTACTGCCTTTGTTTTATTTATTACGTAAAATTATGCCATATAGTCTGATTTAGTGTACGTCCAGCCCGGTTAATTTTAATTCGTATTCATCTGCCAGCTCGGCAACTTCAACGATCATCTCTTTTAAAAGATCATCAGTAATGTTATCGAGAAATGTCGCAGCTTCCACTTTGATGAAGTTTTCGCTGAGTACAAATTTGGCGTGGCAGAACCTGGCGTTTTCCACTAAAAGGTGCTTTAGATCTATGGCCGGAGTGTATTCGCATACTTTGGAAGTAAACTCAACACCAGTCTTACCATATTTTTCGTTCATGCGCATCATCCCAAGGACGGTCTGATAACGCGATTCATCAACCGGTACAATAATGACCGATTTGTTTTTGTCGTACTCGGAAAATTGCCCGCCGATCTCGGAGGCGAATTTTTCCATGAATTCCAGAAAGTTCATAATTCGGCTATGGTTAGTTATAAAAAATAATATAAGGATTTTTTATGGTTTCTGGAATTCAAATTAATATTATTTAAATACAACCTTCGTAGCGCCGTAGCCACCCCATTTATCTCTCTGGGTATCTTTGAAGTATTTGATGTTATCCATTCCACTTAAATACTTGTGGATCTTGTTTTTTAATACTCCATTGCCAACACCATGGATAAAGGTGATCTCATCCATATTTGAGCTTAAAGCCTGGTCAAAGTTTCTCAGGAATGTGTCAAATTGTAATTCGAGCATGTCGCTATTAGACATCTTTCCATAATCCTTAGTCAATTCCTCGATATGCAGGTCCACAGAAGCAGCCGGCCTTTTTCCTGCAGGTCTTTCCTGGTACTCACTGGCTTTAGATGATGATTCCATCAACGTATCTTTCAACTGATTGACATCGATCTTAGTTCCCTGGTCATCCAGTCTGAATGTGTATGCATCTGCATCGAGTAATGGAGTTTTTCTTCTGCTTTTAAAGAATTTTGAAGCCTTGAATTTTACTTGTCGGCTCATGGGTACCGGAGTCGGTTCAAACGATCTGGAATGATACATGACATCAGTTCGGTATACCGGCCAGTTATCAAATTCATTGGAGTTGAGGTTGAATAACTTGTAGTGTTCTTTTGGAAGTACTCTTCCGGCAATAACACCTTTGGAATTATCTCCGGATACTTCTGAAAAAGAAAACAGGATCATAAATCCGGTCAAATTGATCAAATGAAGAGACATTTGCTGATCATTGACCGGTTTAAAGGCCAGATATATTCCTTCAGGCCACCCCTCAAGCTTTGCAGGAGCTGCTTTTATGTTCTCAGCTTCTTTTTCATGCTGTGGCTTATCCTCTTTCTTAAAATATGTTGTTTCTTCCCTGCTTATAAAGACCAGTTCTGATCGTAAAACAGGAATTTCGAATCCATCTTCGATCTCAACCGTCACTGTCTTATTATCAACTATTGAGGTTACAACCCCGCTTTCAGTCCCTCTCAAGAACCTTACTTTATCTCCGATGTTCATTGTTTAAAAATATATTGGATGAAAAATTACTTTTCCCCGGGTATTAATCTCCAGTGCCGGGGTCGGTAAATGTATATAATTAACTAGTTTAAGTACGAATTTAAGCCATTTCTTGTTTGTTTTAATGGCTGAAAGATCGATATCCGGGGCCAGGTAAAATTGCCTGTACGGATCGAGGCCTGCTTCGATATTCATGTGGTCACGAGCATAGATCATATCTTCAGCACTATAGCCGACACCAATATTTACAAATTGCAACCACCTCGGAATATCCCCGAAATTATCTGTCTGGATGCTTAGCCAATAGGTTTGTCCGTTATAATCTTTTAATATTTGCTCGTGGAGGCCATCGCCGAGTAGCTCGGGACGTAATTCAGCATAACCCGAGGTTGAAAAGCTGAATTTTGGTCTTACCCATTGCTCTTCCCAGCTCTTATCAGATTGTAAAACGAATAAACCGGTTCCGACAAGATTAGCTAGCAGATCTGTGGCACTGGCTCCATAATCCGGAGAATAGCCGTCGAATATTTCAATTGATGCCATGGCTACCGTGGCTGCAGCAGCACCATAGATTACTGATTTTTTATTTTCAAGCCCTGCATTTCGAAGTCCATCGACCATTAGTTCGGTTATGAAAAAACTACCGGTTATATGGCCGGCTTTATCCATTTGCTTCCATTCTTTGGAGTCATCAAACCACCTGAACGAAACTTTTTCATCATTTTTATACCAGGTGGTTCCCAGGTAGGTCATTGTCGCAGCATAAGTGCCTGCAGAGATCAGAGCAAATCGTGCCACCCTGTTTTTTGTAGTGTCTGTTTCGGTATCACGATATTGTGAAAACCCTCTCAGAGGACTTAAGAGGATCAGAGAGGTCAGAAGTATTCTTACCAAAGCATTCATCTGGTAAACTTAATACTTCCTTTTTACTTCACAGCTTGTTCATAGGTTTTAATTGCCCTTTCTCTTGCTGCTTTATGTTCGACAATAGGAGAGGGATAGTCCCCGTTTTTGATTTCCGGAACCCATTTGTAGACATATTTCATGTCCGGATCGAATTTTTTAAGTTGAGAAGTGGGATTAAATACCCTGAAATAAGGCTGGGCATCGGTGCCCGTTCCTGCAGCCCATTGCCAGCCACCGTTATTACTTGAAAGTTCATAGTCCAGTAACTTGCGGGCAAAGTAAGCTTCTCCCCAACGCCAGTCGATCAGCAGGTGTTTGCACAAAAAACTGGCAACGACCATTCTGACGCGATTGTGCATATATCCGGTCTTATTTAATTGTCTCATTCCTGCGTCGACTAGTGGGTAACCGGTTTTTCCTTCACACCATTTTTTAAACTTTTCTTCGTCATTCTGCCATTTTACGGCATCATATTTAGGCTTGAAATTGTTATTGACGACCTTGGGATTGAAAAACAGGATCATCATGTAAAATTCCCTCCAGATCAATTCGTTTAAAAATGTTTCATTCAATTCTGCTGCTTTCTTAGCCAGCTTTCGGATACTGATAGTTCCGAAACGCAGATGAACACCCAACCTTGAGGTACCATGCTCCAAAGAAGGAATGTCTCTTGTTTCATCATAGGTTTCGATGACCGATTCATTGATGTTGTCAGTTGGGATATCTATATCAGTTCTTTTGAATCCCATGTCTGAGAGCTGATGTGGTTTCCTGACTTTGGTTTCATACAAATTCGAAAGACTATTTTCACTCCAGTAATGAGGAATATTGTCTTTTTCCCATTTGTCAAGCCATGATCTGCTATATGGAGTGAACACTTTATAGTACGAATCAGTTTTAGTCAGGATCTCATATTTTTCAAAGATCACCTGGTCTTTGAAAGTATGAAAACTAATATCTTCTTTCTTTAGCAGCTCTTCTATTTTATTATCTCTTTCTTTTGCATAAGGTTCGTAATCCCTGTTGGTATAAACAGCTTCGATATCATAATCTTTTACGAGAGATTTAAATGCCTTTTCAGGAGTGTCATAAAATGTTAAAAGGCCACTATTGTGCTTTTTGAATTGCTCGTGAAGTTCGTTGACCTTGTCCGAAAGAAAGGTAACCCTGGCATCATCCTCATCTTCCAGGTCATCGAGGATGTCTCTGTCAAATATAAAGATGGGCAATACTTTTTTGTCTGACTTCAGGGCTTCATAAAAGCCATGATTGTCATCAGTGCGAAGATCTCTTCTAAACCAAAAGATATTTATTTTGTCCGTAGCCATTTATTCCGGGTCATTTTCTTCCCTCAAAACAGCTTCCCCTGCAGAAATGTTTTCTTTTTCATCATCTTCAGAGTCCTTTTCTTCTTTTTTCTTCTTTTTATCTCTTCCAAGAAGCTCGTTGATGTTGTCGAAATTTTCTGTGTAAAGTAAGCTTAGGCCTGCATTTACATCCGAACCGGTAAGTGAATAAATATTATTGTAGTCGGTTTTGTTATACATTTTCACCTTCAGTTTACCATCCTGGGTAAGGACATATTCGATAGTCCAGTCTCCGATTAGCTCATTAACAGGTTGGTTACTATTATCCAGCCCGGGAGCATTGGCAGCGTTGTTAAATGTCCCGTCCCTCGTTATTGTCAGGCGGCCATCGAGCATACTATAGGATAAACGAACTCTGAACGTTTCAAATTGCTGGAAATCCAGGTTTACATCCAGATTATCATCAACCTGGCTCAGCCAGTAACTGATTTGGTTAGACAACAACTCTCCCATACTGTTTCCGGCAAAAGTATTTTCCACTGTAAATGTGTTTCTCGGGGTTAATCCACCAAGAACCAGTAAACTGAACACCTGTTGATTCAGGTATTGCTCATTATTTTGAACGTCCCGGTGGAAGGCCTGTACTTCTGCGAGCATCTGTCGTGGATAGTCACCGATCTCAATATCAAAATCTACCGCCGGAGAAAGAAGTGGTCCGTCGATATCCATCAGTACATTTACAGGATATTTTCTTGCCACGTCCGTATTGGTCGTTGTTACCTGGTCATCTTGTGGGATATTTAAGATTGGTCTTAAAGAGGCAAGGTTACTATATGATGCGCGAATATCCAGAACTCCCTGGTATGGATCTCCATACCACGTGATACGGCTATCCGGAAGAATCGAGAAGTGTTTATTAATGACATTATAGAAAACAAAGTTGTAATCTCCACGCTCGATCTGGTAATCACCAAACATATTGAATTCTCCCTGTGTATCGATGATCATTTTTATCTTACCATTACCATATCCCCGAAGAATATCCCCGGTTTTATCATCGAAAATAATTTCCAGGTAAGCATCGGGAGTAACATCAAAATTGAAATCGAGGATCAGTCCGCTCAGGTCGATCTCTTCTTCTATCTCCTCTTCATCTTCAGTTACCGGGTCGCTATCAGCATCCTCTATAGTGATAAAATCTGTGGTTGTCGTACTTTCCACTTCATCACTTACCGGAATGTGAATGTGCGTTCCTTTTTCACTGGTGGCATTTGCTGTGACGTATAAATTTTCAAAAGAACCGAGTATTTCCAGGTCTCCTGTGGCAAAAGCCTCCCCATAAAACAGTTCATTTTGTTTTAGTGTGGTATTAAGAACTTTGAAATTTTCAAGTTCTCCTCTCAGGTCAAGAGTGAAATATTCAAATCCATCGTGGAAAATACCACCATTAAGTATTCCGAGAGCGTTATTAACATCACGTAATCTTAGATTTCTAAATCCGATCTGGTTCTCGTCGAAGAATATTGCTCCCCGGAATGTATAGTAAGTATTCATATAATTCATCCTGATCCCTCCATCATCAATAAATCCATTTCCACGTAAGATCGGATAATCCAGCATACCGGTGATCTTGAAATCACCACGGGCTGTCCCTTTTATATCAGAAAAAATCTTCTTCAGATAGGGTTCGAATATTGTCAGGTTGGCGTCGTCAAAAGTTGCCACGAGGTCCAGTTGATTACGATCACTTTTAGGGAATATATCACCTTTTAAAGATATTGTTTCAAATCCCTGTCTGATCACATTCAGGTCAAGAGCTATTTTCTGCGATTCTTTATTGAATTCAGATACTCCACGTACATTTCCCACAAGGAAATCATCAACTTTTAACGAATCAATCGATAAGACTCCATCAATTTCAGGACTCTGTAATAAATTACCCAAAGTAATGTCACTATTGAGTTCTCCGTAATATTTAACCCTCATTAATGGATTTAATGTACTGATCTGAAAATTATTAACATTGAGATCTAATTCGTGAAAAACTGAATCAGAAATGATTCCATCAAAACTGATCTGTTCATTTTCGTGGTAAATATCAAAGTTTTTCACTCTGAAGACTCTGTCAATCCAGGATATTGAGTTTTCCTGATCTATTGACCAGTTTTTATTTAGAATATTAAAATCTGCTTTTGATATTCTTAAACGGGTGCTGTCAGTGAGAAAATCCAGTTCGCCAATGATGGTCGCATCATTCTCTACACCCTCCTGCTTTGCAAAAAACTCGAGATCGATATGATTTTCACTCCAGATTGCTTCAAAGAAAAGATTCTCGGTATTAAGTGCTTCAGTTACTTTTTGTTTGGAAGATTGTACTACCGCATATGCCAGCACATTGGTACTGTCACGGAATTTTGAAGTAGAAAGATCTACTGACAGATCTTTAAAAATTAAATTTTTGATCTGAAGGGTATCCGTTTCAAGAAATCCGTTGAGAATAGAAGTTTCTCCATTCTGAAATGTCCCGACCAGAGCTATTGTATCCTGAATCTGCAAATTTGATTCAACAAGATCCAGAATAGGCATCATATTAAACCCGGTTACCGTGAAATCAATATCATACGATTCATCGGAACTTGATTTTTTGATTGTATTCAGCTTTTCTTTTTCATTACTTAAGATGTATTTGTATTCTTTAAGCAATATCTGTAAATCACTCCAGGCTGTAGTCAGGTTAAAATCTCCTTCAGCATTAAAATTAACCAGGTCGGAAGTCAGAAGGATTTCCCTGCCAAGAGTGTCTTTTCTCGAAATTACAGACAAAGTATCGACATGAAGTAGGTTGTTTTTATATTCTATGTCAGTGTTGCTGAATTGAGCATTTCCTCTGAGGCTGTCAATGCTAAGGCCTGTGGCATCAATATTAAAGTCTCCTGATAAAGAAAGTTTTTCTTTACTAAGGTTGAGCTCACGAAAAAAGGCAGTGTCCAGGGATGCAGTAACTTGTATTAGTTCTTTGTCTTCATTCAGGTCAATAGTTCCCTCAGTTGTAAATTGAAGGTTTGGATCATCGATGCTTAGTTTACCTTCGAATAACTCACTAGCCAGTCGGGCATTAGTTACAATATTTTGATAATTATATCCCTTTATACCCAGGCTTGAGACCGTTGCATCTAAAATAAAGTCGGCATTTTCCAGTACAAGGCCTGAACCTTTTATCTCTCCAACCAGTGAAACTTCCTGAAAATTCTCAGGCTGGTTAAAATACTTTCCGATATCAAAATTGCTCAATACCAGGTCCCCTTTATAACGAGCGGCCTTATCATCTTCATAAAGCTTTAGGTTAATATCAGTTTCGATATAGCCAATTTCAGTTTCAAAAATCGCGTTACTAACAAAGTCATTAATAAAGCCGATAAACTGCCCTTCAATATAAGTTTGCCCCAGGGGTGTCAAAAGTGTATCACGTTGGCCTGGAATTATCCGTTGTAAGTCTTCGTTGTACATATTTGCCTCGTCGAGAGTCAGAAACATAAAAGTCTCACCGACATTAGGCAGACCGGCAAATTCCATACTTCCCCTGATCTTACTTCGCTGTGCATAATTTATGTTTAATTCATATACTGAAAAATCAGTAACTCCTCCGCTAAATACACCGGATACTTCATGTTTAGCTTTCTGACCTTTAAAATAAGTGGCGAAAAGGCTAAGGTCTTTAGCATCGAGAATTGAGTTATTAATTCGTGCATCAATATTTACTGAGTCGACGAAATAACTCAGAGCAGCCGGAGAATTGTATGTAAATACCAGGCTGTCCTTAATCGTTGATTCACCGATATCCAGATTCAGATCTTTAAAAGACATCAGGTTGTCACAATACAAAAAGTTTGACTGAAGATCCTCTATATGCAACCTGTTGTACACCGGATCTCTTGTATTCAGAAAGTCTGAATAAAATGAAACGGAATCATTGAAGATTTCGAAATCTTCCAGGTGAGCATTTATATCACTGATTTTAAAGTGAAAAAGATCAAAACGATCGGGTGGAAAGCTGTCTTTTTCAATATAATTATAGGTGAAATATCCTTTATCAATAAAGACGTCTGTGAATGTTACCCAGGTTCTTCTTTTTGTTTTGGTCTGTTTTCTGGCCAGTTTTTTTAGAGACTGGATAAAGACTGTCAGGTTTAGTGTGTCCTCACCGGGATGCTTGATCATATGGACTGTCGGACGGTCAAGAGCTACTTTATTGAGGTGAACTCTTCCGTTTTTGGTTATTCCGGTGATGTCAAAATTTACGATCAAGCGGTTAATGTCAGCCATCAAGCTATCATTTCGATCGTAAACCTGAATCCCATTAAGGCTTATTTCGTCATACCAAAGCACACCGACCTTGTCAAAATTGACCCTGTATCCCGTTTCTGCTTCCAGTTTTGCTTTTAACCTTCCGGTGATCTCACTCTGTACAAAAGGCATTTGAATAAGTGCAGTTAACATTAAAAATAAGATGATCAGCCCAAGAATTACTCTTGCGAGTAATTTGAGTACCTTATTTTTAATAACTTGCGATAATTTTGTTTGCTTATTCAATTTATGTCAATTCATATTTTAGCCATAGAGTCCTCGTGCGATGAAACAGCCGCCTCGGTAATTTCCGATGGAAAGGTTGTTAATAATATCATTGCCACACAAGATATACACGAAAAATACGGGGGTGTCGTTCCCGAATTAGCATCTCGTGTACATCAACAGAACATTGTTCCGGTTGTTACCGAAGCACTTAAACAAGCAAATATAAATATTTCAGACGTCAATGCAGTAGCTTTTACGCGCGGACCTGGATTATTAGGCTCATTATTAGTCGGAGTTTCTTTTGCAAAAGGCCTTAGCCTTGCCAGAAATATTCCAATGATCGAGGTAAATCATATGCAGGCGCACATTCTGGCCCATTTTATTGATGATCCGAAGCCAGAGTTTCCGTTTATCTGTTTGACTGTCAGTGGAGGCCATACTCAGCTGGTTCTGGTCAGAGAATTTCTGGATATGGAGATCATCGGTCAGACAAAAGATGATGCAGTAGGTGAGGCCTTTGATAAAGCTGCTAAAATTATGGGATTACCCTATCCGGGAGGTCCATTGATAGATAAATATGCGAAAGAAGGAGATCCGGAAAAATATTCTTTTCCACCGGCAGAAATTCCCGGGTTGGATTTTTCATTTAGCGGAATCAAAACAGCGATATTATATTTTCTGAGAGATGAGCTCAAAGGAAATCCAGAATTCATCAATGAAAATTTAAACGATATCTGTGCCGGAATTCAGCAAAGTTTAATTAATATGTTGATGGATAAGCTGAGAAAGGCAGTAAAGCAGACCGGAATTAACCGGGTAGCTTTAGCGGGGGGTGTATCTGCAAACTCCGGATTAAGATCAGCACTTACATCAGAAGCTGAGAGGAAAGGCTGGCAAACCTTTATCCCTGCTTTTGAGTATTGTACTGATAATGCAGGCATGATAGCCATGGCAGCATGGTATAAGTACCAGGCAAACGAATTTGTGGATCTGTCTGTATCGGCAGAACCAAGATTAAAGTTTTAAAAACAGAAATGAGTAAAAAAGATAAAGACATACAAAATCAGGTAAATATTAAAAACCGCAAGGCTTCATACGAATATGAATGGCTGGAGAAATATACTGCGGGCCTGGTATTAAAGGGGACCGAGATCAAATCCATAAGAATGGGTAAGGTTAACCTACAGGAGGCTTATTGTACATTCCATAAAGGAGAATTATGGGTTAGAAGCATGCATATATCTCCTTATGAGCAGGGTAGTTTTTACAATCACGAAGCCAAAGCTGACAGAAAGTTACTCCTTAATAAAAGAGAGCTTGAAAAGCTCAAGGGGAAAATGGAAGAAAAAGGGTTGGCAATTATACCGACCAAACTTTTTATAAATGACCGGGGCTTTGCCAAATTAAATATCGCCCTTGCCAAAGGTAAAAAGCTTCACGATAAGCGGGAATCGATAAAAGAGAAGGATATGAAAAGGGAATTACAAAGACAGCGATTTTAGCTGTCTTTTTTTTTGTACGCTTTCAACCTGCCATAATTAATTATCGTTCTGTATATTTAATGGAAACAAAAAGTATGGAAATAAACAAAAAAGGTATTTGCAGACTATCGATCGTCCCTGTGCGTGGTGAACCCAGGCATGCAGCTGAGATGGTTACTCAATTACTTTTTGGGGATCATTACGAAATTATTGAAGAAAAAGAGGAATGGAAGAAGATCAGAATGGCTTTTGATGATTATGAAGGCTGGATAGATGCTAACCAGCACCATGGTATTTCAAATGAATATTATGATCAGATTGCCTTTTCAGATTTTCGAATTTCAACAGAAAAGGTTTCTACTATCTTATTTAATAAACAATCACTGGATATCGTAGTGGGAAGTGTACTTCCGTTATCAACCAATGAGTTGTTTAAAATGGAAGAGCAGATCGCTTTTAACGGTGAATCTAAAAGTATGGGGAGTAAAGGGACCGAGGAGGATATTAAAAATACAGCAATGAAACTCCATAATTCTCCCTATCTGTGGGGCGGTAGAAGTCCTTTTGGATACGACTGTAGTGGATTTGTTCAAATTGTTTATAAATTAAATGGATACTTTTTACCGAGAGATGCTTCCCAGCAGGCATTGGTAGGAGAGGAGATTGTAAAACCGGAGGATGCCTCCATGGGTGATATAGCCTTTTTCGAAAATGAAAAAGGAAGAGTAGATCACGTTGGCATTATTCTGGATAACAATAAAATAATTCATGCCTCAGGTAAGGTTCGTGTAGATGAGCTAACATCTAAAGGTATATTTAATAGCGAGAAGAATATTTATACACATAAAAAACTTCATGCGATAAGACATGTTATAAGAAAAAGAAAGGAGTAAATAGTGAGCCAGAAGGTCTTATTATTAAATCAGGATTACAGCCCGTTGGCAGTTTGTACAGTAAATAAAGCATTTATTCTTCTATACCTGGAGAAAGCAGACATGGTACGCGAAGTGGATGGAGAAGCTCTCCATTCTGTTGACAGAACATTTCCCAAACCTGCTGTTATTAAGCTCAGAAAATATATCTACCTGCCGTACAAAAATGTCATGCTTTCAAGGCAAAATATATTTAGAAGGGACAAGCATCAATGTCAGTATTGTGGCAAATCTTCTGATCTTACTGTTGACCACCTGATACCCAAGGCCAAAGGCGGAAAAACCACATGGAGTAACCTGGTAACAGCCTGTAAAAGGTGTAATACTGTTAAGGGAAATAGTACTCCTGAAGAAGTCGGACTTCGGCTAAAACAAAAGCCATACAGGCCAAATTACCTTCTTTTCTTAAGAGATTATTTGGGAAACCAAAACAAAGACTGGGAAGATTTTTTTCCTCAGGCCAGCGCTTAATAATTTTCGTGAATTATACGGAAAATATTCTCCATTTTCTTTTTAACCAGGGCGGTTCTTTCAGTGTAATGATTATTCATAAAACTGAAGATCAGCATTTTACCACTTTTTGTTTTAATGTAACCACTCAGGTTGAAATTGTTATTCAAACTACCGGTTTTTCCCCATAAGAAGGGATCGTCTTTTTCTTCTTCCAGAAAATATTTTAATGTGCCGGTACTTCCGGGAACAGGGAAATAAGAAATCAATTCCTCCTTATCTTCAAAATCCTCATAGAGGAGATTTAGAATGGTAACGAAATGGATCGGAGAGAATAAGTTATATCTTGATAATCCACTTGCATCTCTCCAGAGCGGGGCTTTTTCCCAGCGGTCAGCCAGACTATCCTGCATTAGATTGATAATGAGTTTAGTCGATAAACTGTCTGAATAAAATGAAGAAGCATTAATTAAGAGCTGCTCAGCGATAAAATTATCACTGTCGATCATCATTTTTCTCAGTACTGTATCTCTTCTCACCCCTTCCATTACGATTTCGTCTTCATTGTGAGACATGAATTCTAATGGCGACCGCCTGATGAATACCGGTTTTCTAAGTGTATCTTCAAGAATACAGGTCAGAACCTGGTCGTCGTATTCCAATGGTACATTAACCGGGTCATCATTGTAAAACATAGACGGATAGATCGTGAATGAATTATCTGCCATATCCCGGCTAACTCTGTAAATCCCTCTACTACCTTTTCTGTCTAGTTTAGTAGATGGGAGAAAATATTTGGGATAAACATTGAAAGAACTATCAAGCCTGTCAAAGTCAACTCTAATTGCATTTCCACAGACCGGGAAGCTTGCTCTTTCATTACTGAAGAAATAGGTGTAATCATCCCATGCCCAGCCCGGACCATAATGTTGACCTTCGTAGTTACCGGTTAAAAAGACAATGGTTTTATCTGTTTTCTTCAGAAAATCAAGCAAGGGCTGTTCTTCAAAGTCGGGATGTAAAAAAGTCGGGTCACCAGTGCCCTGAATATATACCGTGTCTCCACGATAGAAATAATGACACGCAGCAAGTCTTTCTGGAATTAGTTGGGTGGATGTATAAAATGTAAAGATTTTAACGTTAGAAGCCGGGTTAAAGAATTTCCTTTCATTGAGTGAATAGATCGTGTCACCGGATTCCGGATCGTAAAGCATGAAGCCGGTAAAGTTATCTTTGAAAAGCTGGGTAGTATCAAATGCGATTTCCACCAGGTTTTGTGACCTAGATGTAAAAATCCCGAATACTATTAAAATTGAGATAAAAAAATGTCTTAACATAGATTACTGGCTCTGCTATTCTTATAAATTTAATTTCTTTTTTACTTCTTCCAAATCCTCTGGGGTATCGATACCGATTGATTCAATATCAGTTTCAACCATTTTTATTGAGTATCCTTTTTCCAGCCATCGTAGCTGTTCCAGCGATTCTGCTTTTTCTAATTTACCCTCAGGAAGCGAAGCAAGTTTTTTTAATATATCACTTCTGTAGGCATAAATCCCCAGGTGTTTGAAATAATCGTAATTGTCCATCCAGACTGCTTCTTTGCTATTTCTTTGATAGGGGATGGTCTGCCTTGAAAAATACAATGCATTTCCCGGTTCTGATACCACTACCTTAACAACGTTCGGATTGAATAAATCTTTTCTGTCTTTGATTTTTTTCATCATCGACCCGATCTCTACTTCAGGTGTGAGAGCATCACAAAGGCTTGATATTTGTTCCGGTTTCAGAAAAGGCTCATCGCCCTGGATATTGATTGCGAAATCAAAATCACCGGTACACTTTGTTAATGCTTCATAACATCTGTCAGTCCCGCTGGGATGATCTTCACGGGTCATTACTGCTTTTCCTCCATTAGAATTAACGTGATCGTAGATATCCTCGTTATCTGTCGCTACGATTACTTCAGAGATTTTTTCAACTTTAGATACCTGTTCAAATACCCTCATTACCATCGATTTCCCACCAATATCAACCAGGGGTTTACCCGGAAATCTTGTGGAGGCATATCTCGCTGGTATTATTCCTGTTATTTTCATTTTATGCTTTCGCTTTGACTAGTAAACTACTTCCTTCATCTCGAATTACCACTATTCTTTGTCCCCTGGCAATAAACTCTCCACGGGTATATGCATCGTAGTAATCATCTCCAATAGTAACTTTCCCACTTGGTCGTAATACGGTAAAGGCTGTTCCGATCTTTCCGGTCAGGTCTTCTTCATTTTTTACTTTAGAAGTATACCCCAGTTCTTTAGTTGCCTCATAAGATAAAGCGATTTTGCTGAATATCGGAGACTTATAGATTGTAACTCCCCCGACTATCATCATTACTCCTGCTACCAGTGAGGATGTAACGACAACTCCTATTGCACGAACGATGCTTTCTATATTAACAAAATCGAAATTAAAGTTATCATTATCCAGCATAACAAGAGTTAGACTGGTAAAGATCAGGATCAAGCCTCCCACACCGGCTATACCAAATCCCGGTATAACGAAGATCTCCAATGCGAGTAAAACAATGCCGATGAAAAATATCAGGATCTCCCAGTTGGCGGCAAGTCCGTTGAGATAGTAGGGTATAAAATATAAAACTGCTGCAATGATCGATGCTGCAATTGGGAAACCAATTCCGGGAGTTTGTAACTCATAATAAATTCCACCAACCATAATCAGGATTAAAAATCCGGAGACTACCGGGTTGAGTACCAGTGAAATTACTTTTTCAGTCCAGCCCAGAGTGAAATCTTCTGTCTGTGCCTCTGTAAGGTTGGTTCGGTCTAAGATGTCCTGATAACTATCTACCTGGGCCTCGCAATAACCATACTTAATCGCTTCAGTGGTTGAAAAGGTAATCACATCTCCCTCTGGTGAGATACTATCAATTTCAAGGGTCTCATCTACCATGCCTTCAGCTATCCTCGGGTCTCTGCCTCTTTTTTCTGCAGTCGCCCGCATAATGCTTCTCATGTAACTCTGATATTTGTCAGGAGCCGCCTCACCAGTCTGGGTCACTACGGTTGCCGCTCCGATACTCGAAGCTGGAGCCATGTAGATGCTATCACAGGCGATTGAGATCAATGCGCCAGCAGAAGCAGCGTCAGTATTGATGTAAGCATATACCGGAATTTCAGATCTTAGGATCCTCTCACGAATGTCATTAGCATCGGTCACTAAGCCTCCGTAAGTATCAAGTTCAAGGATGATGGCATCGAATCCTTCTTCCACAGCTTTCTCCATACCGAGTTCAATATATCTGTTTGTTCTCGGATCGATCTCGGAGTCTACTGTTAGAATTAGTACCTTACTGGTTTCCTGTCCAAAGGCAGTCAGGAAAACTAAAAAATATAAAATGGTAAAAAGTTTCAGTTTATTAACCACTGTCGATTTATTAATTTTAAGTTGAAATACTAAAATAGTGAAACAAGCTCCTAAATCCACTTTTTCATATACATTTAAATTTCCGGTCTGGCAAACGGTGATAAGTTCTGACGGTAAGAGTCTTGGAATTGAAGCCAGGGGTGAAGGATTAGATGACGTAGATTTTTTCCGCTACGATATCAAGAATGAGAATATCATCCCGATTGAAGTAAAGCTTCCTGATAAATGGTGGTTGCGATTGATGTTTTTGTCTGATAAATACTATGTTTTTCATGAGTATAAAGGTGAAGGCAATCCCGAGGTCGCAAGGTCACTGGTTATCGGGAGAAAGGGAGAGATTATTGATGAATATGAAGATATGATCTTTAATGGATCAATTTCAGGCAGTGATACATTTGTATTTACAGAATCAGGTGGTGACGAAGATTCATTTTTATATGATCCACAATCCAGAGAGCTATTAAAAGATAATGAAAGTTTTGGAAAGATAACCGGAAGGACCTCTGAAATACAATTCCCGACACAATATCACCAAGGTTCGGAATATTTTGATGATGTCAATGAATTTTTAGAGACAAAAAATATAAAATCATCTATCGGGGCCGTTGAATACATGGAAACCGAAAGTTTTATTTTAATTTCAGGTTATAATAAAATAGGTAAGCTCTTTAATCATAAACTTTTTATCTTTGATGAAGAGGGAAACTTATTGAAAGAAATTTTACTTGAAAGTGCCGGGAAAGGTTTGACTAAGGAGCCTTATTTTGTAATGAACGGCAAGCTTTTTGTGATTGAAGATAAAAATACTATTTCAACTTATGAAGTCTAAATTTTTAATACTCGCTTTAGGATTACTATCATTTTGTTCTGCACTGAATATCAATGCACAGGAAGTCAGAGAGAAAGATGGGCAAAAGTTTATTGTTCATATAGTTGAGGCAGGACAAACAGCCTTTTCGATATCTAAAGCTTATGATGTTGAGATTAGTGAGATTGAAAAATATAATCCTGAATTTTCGAAAGTGATCAAAGTAGGACAGGAGGTGATGATTCCAAAAGGTAATGCCCAGGCACAGAATAGCGGGTCTCCATCATCTTCAAATACAAAGAAGCATATAGTAAAGAAAAAGGAAACGTTATTCTCGATTTCGAGAAAATACAATATCACCGTCAATGAAATTAAGACCTGGAATGACCTCGATGGTAACAGTATCGACCTGGGACAGGAATTGATTGTATCAGCACCATCGGGTAGCTCTTCTCAGAGTAAAACAACGACAAATACCGGTAATTATTCAAACACAAAAATTAAAGGAACTCATAAAGTTGAAGGAGGGGAAACTCTTTATAGTATTAGTAAAAAATATAATGTAGAAGTTGAGGACCTGGTAAAGTGGAATAGTTTACCAGATAACTCTGTATCTATTGGGCAGGTATTGGTAGTTACTTCTCCTGACGGAGCCAAGCCAGTAAAAGAAAGTGATAAAGAAAACAACAATACAGCTGATAATACCGCAACAGCCAGTACTAATACTAATTCCGGATCTGAAAGGGAAGTGTTTACTGTTCCGGCTATTGATGTACAATCTCACGACATCAAAAAAGTTGTTGAAAAAGGTGTAGCCGAGGTTATCGAAGGTACAGGCAAGAATGATCAGTATCTTGGATTGCATAAAACAGCTCCTGTAGGGACCCTACTCGAGGTGATTAATGAAGCGAATAAAAGAAGAGTGTTCGTCAGAGTTATTGGTAAGTTGCCTTCTAATACTAGTCAGGACCTGATCTTAAGAATGTCTGAAAGAGCATATCAGCGATTGGGTGCTGCGGATAAAAAGATCAGGGTACAGCTCTCTTATTTCCCTTACTAGGTATGAAATTATCGTTGAGAGATGTAAAGGAGCATTTAGATGATGCGCTGATAAAATATGCCCAACCGGGTTTTATAGGTTCTGATCCGATTCAGATTCCTCATTCATTCTCGAGAAAGCAGGATATTGAAATTGCAGGTTTATTTGCTGCTACATTGGCGTGGGGGCAAAGAAAAACGATTATCAACAAATGCAATGAGCTCATGGACATGATGGACAGGGCTCCTCACGAATTTATCCTTGGACACAGTGAGGAGGAACTGCAAAGATTGAGTTCATTTAAGCATCGGACCTTCAATAACGAAGATCTACTTTATTTCATCCGGTTTTTAAATTACTGGTATTCAGAAAATGATTCCCTGGAAGATTTATTCTATGTTGATCCGAACGATTCCTCACAACCCGTAAAACAGGGATTGATCAATTATCACAGAACTTTTTTTTCACTTTCCGATTCACCTTCGAGAACAAAAAAGCATGTCAGCACTCCCGAAAGGAAAAGTGCCTGTAAAAGATTGAATATGTACTTACGATGGATGGTTAGATCGGACAAAGAAGGGATTGACTTTGGGATTTGGAATAAGATCAGTACCGCTGATCTGATCTGTCCACTGGATGTACACGTGGAGCGTATAGCCAAGGCACTCAATCTATTGAAAAGAAAACAATCAGATTGGCTTGCTGCCGAGGAACTTACTTCAAATCTAAAAAAAATGAACCCTGAGGACCCGGTGAAATATGACCTGGCCCTTTTCGGACTCGGAGTGATGGAAGGCATTTAAGCCTTCCAGTTTTCAGGATCAGTTCTCCATGATTTTAATGATACAAGATCTTTTTCCTTAACCAGACCTCGATCAAGCGCTTCTTTTAGCATATTGGAATAATCACTGAGGGAAACGAGCTTGATTCCGGCTTCTTTGAAATTATTTTCAGCGATCTCAAAACCGTAAGTAAATATTGAAACCATTCCCAATATTTCTGCACCGGCCTCTTTTAATGCTTCTGCCGCTTTCAGGGAACTGCCACCGGTAGAAACCAGGTCTTCAACCAATACTACCTTTTGTTTTTTATCGACTTTGCCTTCAATCATGTTTTTCATTCCATGGCCCTTTGGCTTTGACCTGATATATAAGAATGGTAAGTCCAGAATGTCTGCAGTCAGAGCTCCCTGTGGTATTCCTGCAGTAGCCACCCCTGCGATAGCTTCCACTTCTGGAAATTGCTTTCTGATTGTTTCTACAAGGGCATCTTTTAGGTACTTTCTAGTGTTGGGAAAAGATAATGTGATTCGGTTATCACAATATACCGGGGAATTCCATCCCGAAGCCCAAACGAATGGTTTTGAAGGTGATATTTTTACGGCGCCTACTTCGATCAATTCAGACGCTGTTCTTTTAGCTGTATCCGGATTAATATTTACATAACTCATGACGCGAAATTAATCAAAATCATCTAAGCAATTAATACTTTTATATGTGTTTTAAGTATCGAAATCTTGTGACAGCTCAGATACTTGATTATTTTTAAGGTCTGTGAAAGATTTTTTAATTGTTTAAAATTACCAGTGGTTAAATGAAGGTATTTATAAATGACAACCCCGTTTATTTCAGAGGCCAGGAATCGGACGATCACCATGTTTATGATCACGTAGTGGATGGAGCTGAATTTGATCTGGCCCACGCTAACCTGGTAGATAATTTACTTGTGCGTTCTGCTCAGATCGATCACATAGATAAGGTGATCGAAATTTTGTCTGATAAGAAAGCCAAGAGATTAAATTCGATTACGTTTTTGTTTGAAGATAAAGAAAAGGCAGTCAAGTATTTTAAGAGTAATTTTAAGATTATTAAAGCTGCAGGGGGTATTGTTAAAAAAGACCGGAAAACGCTGGCAATATACAGACTTGGCAAATGGGACTTCCCAAAAGGAAAACTTGAAAAGAAGGAAACTCCGGAATTAGGAGCAGTGAGGGAAGTTGAAGAGGAATGTGCGATTAAGGTGCGCTTAAAAGAAAAGGTTGTTAAAACCTGGCACACTTACGTGCAGAATGGTAAACGAATTTTAAAAAGGACAGACTGGTACCTGATGGATTGCCTGGATGATTCTAATATGACTCCTCAGTTAGAAGAAAAGATTACCGATATCAAATGGTTTACCAAAAAGGAAATGGACAGGTCATTACTAACCAGCTATCGTTCAATAAGATATATCTATCAAAAGTATCTTAGAGTGCTTGAAAAGCAAAAAGTTGAAATAGATTAAAAGAGAGTTATATTTCGTAGGGAAGATATTTTGATACATCAGCACCGTATCGATGTATCTCCCTTATGATAGTTGAACTTATAGCAGCAAACTCATGAGAGGTTATAAGAAAAACTGTTTCCAGCTCCTTATTAATATCCGCATTTACCTGGGAAATACTGTTTTCATATTCGAAATCTGTGGTATTTCTCAATCCCCTGATTAGGAACTTCGCTTCTAGTTTATCAGCAAGAAAAGCAGTTAATTCATTGTAAACAACTACTTTGACCCGGTCACCATATTCTATGAAGGATTCTTCGATCTTACGAACCATTAAGTCAATATCAAAGTATCTTTTATGTTTACTGGTGTTATGGCCGATAGCGATGATAACTACATCGAATATCTTTAAAGATCTTAGTACGATGTCTTTATGACCATTAGTAAACGGATCGAATGATCCCGGGAAGATAGCTGTTTTTTGCTTATTACTCATTTTGGAGATTATGCACAAGCCTGAATTGACATCAGGTCAAAGTATTGATGGTCTTCAGCTACATCAAAGACAAAGCCACATTTAAGATATTGAGGCCTTCTTCCAAATGAAATATTCCTGATGTACTGATAGAGAAGTTTGAAGTCTTCATGTTGAGTGTCCGTATCTCCCCATATTACAACCCTGGTTGATTGCTGGTTCAAACCAAGAAGATTAAAGACATACATGGTATATTTTAATACCGCTTCTGCTGTATTAGTAACAAATTCATTATAAAATACGATCTTACTATTTTCATAAACTGCAATAGATATTCCCTCTTTAGATTTATTGAGGAATACAGTAGTTTCATCAGTTTTATCGTCGTATTTGTAGATGTTTTCAATAAAAGCTGCACTTGGATGAACAAAGTGAACTGGAATAGTTGTGTAAACTCCTTTTAAATATTCAGATAGGTCTTCATTTACACTAAAAACTGTTACAATGTCTGACTGAAGGTGTTTGTAATAAAGTACAACGTCCTCCTGATCGACATTACCATTCATTGAAAGGTGGTCTATTGCATTTTCCTTTTCGAAAAGATCATTAGGGACATGTGAGAATGGACAATCCTTAATTGCAACTTTTACGACTTTCCAGAAGCCTGCTTTTAGTAAGTGATGCTCATCGAAGATCTTATCGAGTACCTGCATGAGTTCGGTAGAGTTATCGACTGTCGGGTATTCAAATTCTTCAATGATTAAGCAGGAGTTATCTCGAGTATTCGTTACGAACATTCTGAAATCACTCCTGCCTATTAATAGGCTGAGCGCATAATCCTCTAAGTGTTCGATGTTAAATCGTGTATCTTTGATTTTTCTTACGCTCTTGTACGCCATGTTAAGATTTTTTTATTGAAAAAATTATTCCCAGTTACCTGAAAGAGTTGCATCTACGAGAGATCCAAATCTCAATGGTCTTCGACCAGGAATATCGTTATCCTCTTTTCTTGTTTTATCGAATGGAGCCGGATCTACTACCTGAATTAACGATACTTTAACAGGTCCTTTGATCTGTTGCTCAGTTTCCATTTCAAATACTTTTCCTTTGCTGTAAGGAACATATTTTAATTCGGAAAGCTTGAAGTCAGGATATTTTCTTTCGTTGAAAAGTGAATCCTGAACACCCACTGAACCCAGTGTATCAAATTCTACAACCACACTGTCAGCACCATATTCTAATGTGATGATTTCCTCGTTTCTCTCAACAATGTAGATTTTTCCTGTGTCGATAAATGAAATCAGAGAATCCCAGTTTTCCGTATACTTCTTATGAGTAGCATAGTAAGCCTTTTGAGCCTCTCTTATTTGCTCGAGATTTTGTATTACCTCGGTTTCAACTTTTTTGATTTTCCTTCTTAATCGAATTTCAGAATTAATAGAATAATCCCATATCAACCACGCTAAAACGATCGCGATAATTGTAAATACAGCAGTTAAAATCTTATTAAGCATTGTGTACCAGTTTATTTTTATTTTTGCAATTATATTATTTTGAAATGCAAATCACAACGAAAATTAAGTATTCTTTTGGTCGGAAACAACTGTTAAGAAGCCTGAAGCCTTTTTTAATTCTTCGAATTCGGGAATAATATTAAATATCCTATGTTTTCTATGGTTATTTATATTATTTAATTCTTCTTCGGTATGCCATTCAATGCCCATTATCATCTGGTTATTCTCATCTAACT
The DNA here is from genome assembly GCF_005166025.1 of Mangrovivirga cuniculi. NCBI lineage: Bacteria > Pseudomonadati > Bacteroidota > Cytophagia > Cytophagales > Mangrovivirgaceae > Mangrovivirga > Mangrovivirga cuniculi. Next base: position 3,524,743 of record NZ_CP028923.1, on the reverse strand, counting down.
CCGGGTCAGATCCAACCCTGGCATTTCCTTCAAATTCTTCTACGAGAAAAAAATGTTCAATTGCATGATAAGGTTCCTGGATAAATTCTGACATAAATAAATATTCTGAGTTTTTTATATCCAGGAAAGTTTCTTCCTTAATTTCCCTTTTAAGTGCTTCATGCATCTCTTCTCCAAAGTCAATACCACCTCCGGGGGTAGTAAAAACCATTCATTCTTTAAAAATAAATGCTTCTGCTTAATTACCAGGATTTCATTTTCATCATTAAATATTAATCCCATCACCCGGTTGCGGATCTTATTTTTAAAGCTTATGTTTTCCTTTTTACTCATGTATCTATTTATCTAAATTGCCAATAAATTTAAATAAATCCAATTGGGAAGAATTAAAGATCTAATTGTAAAGAATTTTCCTTTTCAACCAACTGATGATCAGGGGCAGTTTCTGGACGTATTTGAAAAGTTTATAAAAAGTACGGAGGGAGAGGATGTTTTAATTCTGAAAGGATATGCTGGTACAGGAAAAACTACGGTGCTAAGCATGATTAATAAATGTCTGGGAGCTTTTAAATGGAAAATTATGATGATGGCTCCAACGGGAAGGGCTGCCAAGGTTATGGCTACTTATAGTAATTCCCAGGCTTTTACCATTCATAAAGTGATTTATAAGCAGCAAAATGATCCTTCAGCAGGAACTTTAAGCTTTAAACGACAGCCTAATTACTTTAAGCGAACTCTTTTTATTGTCGATGAAGCCTCCATGATTGGTGATGAGTTCAACTTTGGTAAACAGGGATTACTGACTGATGTGATTGAATATGTCTTTGAAAAACCTGAAAACAAAAACAAACTGCTTATTGTCGGTGATCCCGCACAGCTGCCACCGGTGGGATTAAATGAAAGTCCTGCTTTGACGAAGGAAGGTATAGAAAAGATAATTTTTTATGAACCGGAAATGGCAGAATTAACCCAGGTTACACGTCAGGATCTGGATTCAGGAATTCTGCTTCACGCCAATGATATCCGTCAAAAAATGCATGAGGGTGTTTTTGAGCCGGTTTTTAATACCAACAAGTTTACCGATATATTTAAAATGAGCACTGAACGAATGGAAGATGGGCTCCGATATGCTTACGATAAATTCGGTCAGGAAAATACTGCTGTTGTGTGCCGTAGTAACTTTGCCGCTGTTCAGTATAATAAATTTATCAGGCAAACCATTCATTGGTATGAACATGAGGTAGAGTCGGGAGAATTACTAATGGTAGTCCGAAATAATTACTTTTTTCTTCCCGAAGATGCTCCTGCAGGATTTATTGCCAATGGAGATTTTATCGAGGTGATGAAAGTTTATGCCGAAGAAGAAATGTATGGATTGAGGTTTGCGAGGATGAGGTTTAGAATGCTTGACTATCCGGATCAGGAACCGGTTGAAGCTAAAGTTTTACTCGATACACTTCACCAGCCTGAGGCCTCCCTTTCAGCCGAAACTTCAAAAGAATTGTATATAACGATCAGGGCAGAACTTGAGCAGGTAGCAAAGAATAAAAAAGACCTGAAGGAACTAATCAGGACAAATGAATATCTCAACGCACTACAGATTAAATATGCTTATGCCCTAACCTGTCATAAATCACAAGGTGGGCAGTGGGATGCTGTTTTTCTCGATAGAGGTTACCTTCCTCCTGAAAGACAGGATAAAGAATATATGCGATGGTTGTACACAGCAGTGACCAGGGCTAAAAAAGAATTATATTTAATAGAAAAATCTAAATAAACGGAACGATTTTTGTATTTTAGACGTTAATTACATCAAAAAATTATATTCAGTTATGAAAAGATTGTCAGTATTATTTTTGATACTATTTGCATTTACGGCAACAATTCAGGCACAGGAAACTGAAAATGGGCCTAAGATAACTTTCGAACAAAAGAAAGTTGATTTTGGTGATATTACTGAGGGTGAAAAAGTAAGTCACGAATTTGTATTTGAGAACACCGGGAATGAAGTTTTATTGATATCAGATGTTCTTGTACAGTGTGGTTGTACTGCAACTGACTGGCCAAAAGATCCGATTCCTCCAGGAGAGAAAGGATCGATCAACGTGGTATTCAATAGTACTAATAAGCGAGGGGTGCAAAATAAGGTAGTTACCGTAGTAAGCAACTCTACCACCTTCAGAGATGCAGTATCATTAAGGGCTAATGTCATCCCGAAAGCAAATTGATCAAAAAAAGATTTTATAAAAAACCTGGATTAACCGTCCAGGTTTTTTTTGTTAAAATTAAATGGGACGAGGTCTAATGCGCTAGTAAAAAGATGAAATTTCCCTTCCTTAGTTTTTAAAAGGACCTCAATATTATTATTTTTTGAAAACTCAACCATTACCTGTCTGCATCCACCACACGGAGAAACTCCTGTTTTTTTATTTTCATTATTTATTGCGCAAATGGTAATCTTTTTTACTTTTTGATCAGGATACTGACTATGGGCAGTAAAAAGTGCCACTCTTTCAGCACAAAGCCCTGATGGATAAGCAGCATTTTCCTGGTTGTTTCCTTTAATAATAGTTCCGTTTTCCAGTTCAAGAGCAGCACCAACCTTAAAGTTAGAATATGGTGCATAGGCGGTTTCACAGGCCTCTTCCGCTTTTTTAACAAGGTTTTGCCAGTCTTGAGTCAGATCATCAAAAGATTCGTATTCGGTATAGTTTATATTTATGGATTTCGTTTTGCCAGCCATAATTCAAAAATTCTTATTAAAAAATAAAATCAATTTGTCAAGATAATGCATTTCAGCTAATTTGCCTCCTACAACAAACCCAAAATATTATGAAATCAATACTGGTGATAGGTGCAGGGAGGTCATCTACTGTATTAATCGATTATCTGATCGATTGTTGCAATAAAAAAGGATGGAGTTTTATTCTTGCCGATCTGGATCTCAAATTGGCACAATCAAAAGTGGCCGGCAAAGAATCTGTTCAAGCTGTGCAACTCGATCTGAGTGATAAGAAAAAACTAAGTGAGTTGATCAGTGCTTCTGATATAGTAATTAGCATGGTGCCAGCACATATGCACGTGATGGTTGCTTCAATATGCCTTGAGTATTCTAAGAATCTCATTACAGCCTCCTATGTTAGTGATGAAATGATGGCTTTTGATGAAAAGGTAAAGGAAAAAGGACTCATTTTTCTCAATGAGTGTGGCCTTGATCCAGGTCTTGACCATATGTCGGCAATGAAGGTTATCGATGAGATTAAAAGTGATTCTAAAAATGAATTAACCGCATTTGAGACATTTACGGGTGGACTACTCTCAGAAGACACGGAGAGAAATAATCCCTGGAAGTATAAATTCACCTGGAACCCCAGGAATGTAGTCATGGCAGGCACTGGCACGGTCAAGTTTATTCAGGAAGGTAAATATAAGTTTATACCTTACCATAGATTATTCAGGCGTACGGAAATAATTGAAGTGCCTGATCACGGTTATTTTGAAGGTTATGCTAATCGTGATTCGCTTAAATACCTGGATATTTATGGATTGAGAGACATTAAAACACTTTATCGGGGTACTTTGAGAAGACCTGGTTTCTGTCGTGCCTGGGATGCTTTTGTTCAGTTGGGTGCAACAGATGATTCATACCAGATGGAAGGAGTGGAGAAAATGACACATCGTGAATTCATCAATTCATTTCTAGCCTATAATCCTACTGATTCTGTAGAGCTCAAATTAGCTCATTACCTGAGAATTGATCTCGATTCGGAAGTAATGCATAAATTTAAATGGCTTGATATGTTTCAGGATACTCCTGTCGGACTTCAAAAGGGAACACCCGCGCAGATACTCGAACATATCCTTAAGAAAAAATGGACGATGGATCAGGATGATAATGACCGAATCGTTATGGTCCATAAATTCAGATACACCGCTGGAAATACGGATCATGGAATAGACTCTTTTATGGTGATTGAAGGAGATGATTCTGAACGGACGGCGATGGCAAAAACTGTTGGACTCCCATTAGGGATTGCAGCTGAAATGATCTTAGAAGGCAAAATCAAATCTAAAGGCGTTGTCAGGCCTGTCAAAAAGGATGTTTATCTACCTATCCTTGGACAGCTTGAGAACATGGGAGTTGTTTTCAAAGAATATAAATTTCAGCCACAGGAAAACTGATTTATAACTTAAGATAATAAGGCCTTAAAAGTTCTGTGAAGAGTTTGGAATATTCTCCATTCTCTTCTTTTATTATTATTTCCTGCTCAACTGGTTCGTTTATTGGCTCAGACTTTATAAAACAGCAAATGTGACGTATCGGTTTTTATCCTTTTTATCCCGTACAATAATTCTTTTCAATACATTCAAATGGTAGAATGAAGCAATTCTTTCGAATATTGTCATTTGGTGTGGGGATACATAATAAATGCTTCACCTTCTTCATTTAACAATTTATTGATTATTGACACCAGGTCTTCATAGGGAAGATCGTCATTGTGGATAGCTTTTGTGTTTTTGTTATCCGACTTTAAATGGTTTTCAAAGAAAGGCGGGTTGCAAACGATCAAATCAAATTTATCCTGGGATTCAAGGGCAAAATCCTGAATTCGTTTTTCAACCAGGGTTATCTGTTTACTAAAAGGAGATGAGGAAATGTTTTTTGATGCGTCCTTAATGCTATCGGGGTCAGATTCAACTGAAGTTATGTCAACTGCTTTTTTTGAGCGAGCATTAGAGACAATAATCCGGTTCCTGTACCGATATCAAGAATCTTATATTCGTTCTTAACTGGTACTAAAGCACCGAAAAGGCATGAATCAGTGCACACCTTCATTGCAGCATTTTTTTGATTTATTTTGAATTCTTTAAACTCGAAAAAATCGTTAGCCATTGAAAAAATAGTTGGTCGAGCTTTAAAGATACGGGATATGTGATTATGATGAAATGCGTTGTAAGAATAAAGAAGAATTAACACAGTAAAAGTATGAGGTGTCTGCTTTTATTTTTCAAACCAGACACCTCCGGTTCTTATTTAACTTGCGAACCTGTGAATAAGTAGTAGTGATCGTCTCCATCTTTCATTATAAGTTCTGAGTTTTTCAATAAGTTATTTAATTCTTTATCTTCATTCTCTTTCATGAACTCATAAGTTTTAGAAAATATCACTTTGTTAGATTTATCTACAAAGTTGTAAGAAGCATTGCTTAAATGTCCGAAGTGCTGGTCCATCAGGATTTCATTCTCTATAAATTCTATGGCCATTTTCAGGTCATTTTTTTCAACTTTTTCTTCTGAGATTGTGTCAACACTGCAGCAGTTTAATTTTATATCAGCTGCTTTTGCATTGTTAGTGAATCCAATCATTATGGCTGCCATTATTCCTAAGGTTAACCAGATTGATTTTTTGTTTATTATTGATGTGGTTTTCATAACTGTAAGATTTTTATTGTTTTTAAATTATTTGCTTACAGTAATGCCAACCGTGTGCCAACAGGATTTAATTACCTGATAATCAAGATTTTAATAGATTGGCCTAATGATTAGATATCGCAAAAGTGTCATGTTTTCGAACACTTGAGTCCGTAAGCCGGACATCTCGTAATAAAAATTGAATTATCTAAAGAAGAAAATAGACTCTTTTAATAGTGGTTTGATTTTATTAGCCACCAGGGGATGGAAGAGTGTGCTAAGGTTATAATGGGTCAATTTCAAATGACCAGTGGATATTGTCCCAGGCAAAGATGACATAGCCATAATTATTGATGCTAAATTGCATCTGTTCAACTTTACCCGGAGTTGATTTGACTGGTACCTGTAATGTAGTGAGTACTTTTTCCTGGTCGTAAACTTCAGATTCTGGAGTGATCATAACTGTCCAGTATCTGTTTCCGGGAATTGTGAAAATACTGTACGATCCTGCTGTAAGCTTAGTTTGACCGATCTCTGCAGCCCGGTCGATAGTCAGCACAGGGGGTTTTGTGATTCCTGGTTTCCACACCATATTATATGGTATTTCAGTTCCCCAAACATCCCGACCGTTAAGTTTAAGCCTCTCATATTTGATTACAATATCCATTTCATCCACAGTATTGGATGACATCTTATAAGAAGCTCCATTAGTTTGAGCCTCAATCTGTGTAAAAGAGGCTAAGAAAATCAGCAGTATAAAATATTTCATGATTATGCTTTGTTGTATTATTAAGGTATTTAATGTGAATTAAGAAAGCAAGAATCTTTTAAAATATTCTTCAGCATTTTGCATTGATTGCAATGTTGTAAATTTATTTTTTACTCTTTCAAGGCCTTTTTTACCCATTTTCTCTCTCAGTTCATCATCAGACTTTAGTGTAATGATATATTGTGCTAACAAATCAATATCACCAAAAGGAACCAGGTACCCCGTTTCCTTATCTTTAATTATTTCAGGATTGCTGGTTATATCAAAACATACTACCGGTTTTTCACATGCCATGGCTTCGACGAGCACGTACCCGAATCCCTCCCATAATGAAGTGAGAACAAATACATCTATCGACATCATAAATGAATAAACATTCTCCACAAACCCTGTAAATTCAAGATGGTCGGAAACATTTTTTTCTTTTGCTTTATCTTTTAGTTCCTGAAGTAATGGTCCGTCTCCACCAATCTTGATCTTAAAATCAGTTATGCCTTTCTCTTTAAGAATTGCAGCGAGTTCAATAAAGTAATGCTGAGCTTTTTGTGGGACGACCCTTCCAAGATTACCGATGACAAAATCCGGTGATTTTTGTTCTTCAACTGGATTATCCAAATATTTATCCAGATTGATACCATTGTAAATCACGTCTATTTTTTCAGGATCAAATAGATCAGGATTGTTGGCAAGTAGTGTTCTTTTTGTTTCTTCAGAATTTGCCAATATGTGTGTGAGTACATTACCGAATAAATACCGGTTTAATGCTTTGTTTTTTATCGGTATAGCACTTCCTCTTCTGTAGATTATCTCTCGAACACCAGCTTTTTTCGCAGCTAAACCCGCAGCTTTGAGATCCGAAGACATGTTCATCACGATGATTTGCGGAGAAATTTCTTTTATGAGGCTGGATAACTTAGATACTTTGAATGGATTTAGGAAGGTCAGGTTACTGATTGCAAATGGTTCTACAGGGACCGAGTTTTCTGATGCTTTTTGAATAAGCTCACCTTCAGGATGGGCGATAAGTAAAACTTTATACCCTTTATTGTGAAGAAAGGTGCTGGTTTCCAGATGCCATTTTTCACCGCCACCCCATGATTTGGTACTATTGAAGAAAATTATATCAGCCTTTTGCATCAGGCAAATCTAGGTTATCGATCAAACATTAACCAGCAAGTTCTTTATAACAGGCCATAATTTTCTCAGCAGCATTATCTGAACTAAATTTTCTGGCATGTTCGATTCCTTTGGATATCATTTCTTTTTGCAAGCTGTCACTTTCTATGACTTTTGAAATAGCATTGGCCATTTCATCCGGATTATATGGGTCAAAATATTCAGCTGCATCTCCACCTGCTTCGGGTATCGAACTGGTATTTGAAGCTAAAACTGGTGTTTTGCTATTTAAAGCCTCGATCACCGGAATACCAAAACCTTCATATAATGACGGATAGATAAAAGCAGAAGAGAGTTGATAGAATGATGCTAAATCATCATCATCAATGTCTCTGTAGAAGTAAAAGTACTTTTGAAGTCCTTTGGCACGGATCATTTCAATAGACTCTTTTTTATACCTTTTCCCTTTTCCTACTACAACAACCGGAATTCTGTTATTCTCAGGTAACGCAGCAATGGCCTTTATTAATCCTTTCAGATTTTTTCGATCATTGATGGTACCCACAAAAAGGATGAATTCACCTGGTAATTTATGCTTTTCCTTTACCTGTTTTAATTCTTCTTCCAGTTTCACTTTTTGATATTGCTCTCCACATGCCTGGTAGATCACTTCGATCTTTTCTTCAGGGGTATTATAAAATTTGATAATATCATTTTTAGCACTTTCACTGATCGCTATAATCTTATCCGATTTCATGCAGGCGCTCTGGCATTTATATTCGTAGATCTTTCTGTCAATGAATGGAAAGTGCTCCGGATGAATTTTAAAGATTAAATCATGGATCGTAACAACACTTTTTATATGCGCACTCTGAATATTAGAGGGTAGTTCATTACTTAGGCCATGATAAATATCGATGTTTTTATCTTTGAGCAGTTTAGTGATACCATATGTTCTCCAGTATGATTTCATTTTGCTTTCTGGCAAAACGATCTGAAAATGGTCAGAGTTTTTAAACTGTTCTACGACAGGCTTGTTTTTAACTTTCGGAGTAAATAAATAAAGCTCATTATCAGGATAATTATCAGCGATGCTTCTGATAAGTGTCCGGGAATAATTCCCTAATCCTGTGAAGTTATTAAAAGCTCTTTTTGCGTCGTAGCCAATTTTGAACATAAAAATGGAGTTGGTATATCAATTACAAACAATGGTATTATTCTTATCAATAATATTAAAATTCGGTCAAAACCCAAAATATTATTTGAGTGGATCGACCAGTTTTACTGCAGTTTTTAAAAACCCGGTTATAATGAATAACTGAGCAAAACAATATGTTGTCATGATCAGGAGACCGCTTGCAGGTAATGCCGTTCGAAAGGCATTAATTGCCAATAAGCTATCCGATAAAACAAATAAGCAAACACCTAAAAATATAATTTTGTTTTGAGGGATTACCTGATTCCCGTATCCCGCTGCGAATATTGCATGAAATGCCAGAACAATTCCATATAAGGTTACAGGAAAAGTCATATCTATTGCTACTGAAGGTAAAATAATATACAATAGAAATAGCGTATAAATAGTAATACCAATAACCACCGGTATCGGAACTTTTTTCAAGATTTGTTTTGTAGTAAAATCCTGAAATTTATGGTAGGAGATTATATAGGATAAATGACTAAATAAGAATGCTATCAACCCTAATAAGAAAAACTGTGAGTTGTTTTCTTCAAAGATTAAAAGAATATCTCCTGCCCAACTTAATATCAGAGCCAATATTATCCAAAAACTGGTCTGGATTCCAAAAGACCTCGAAGAAATCAGATAATAAATAAGTATAACCGGGATAATAAATGCTTTTGAGATATTTCTTACTATCTCCAGTTCAAGAATTATTGCTACAAGATGAATTGTAGTGACGGTTATAAACAGATATGGAACTTTTAATTTTTTACCTTCCATTCAAAGAGTTTAGAAAATATCCGGATTGCTTTCCTGTTCTTCAAACCCCTCATCTATCTTTAGATTATTTCCATCTGCAGCTTGAACAGCAAGCTGATCACATCGTTCATTCATTGGGTTACCGGCGTGACCTTTAACCCACACAAATTTCACATTGTGTTTATTGTATAAAGGTATAAATTTTCTCCAAAGGTCGGCATTTTTTTTGCCTTTAAATCCTTTTTTTACCCATCCCCAGAGCCAACCTTTTGAAACTGAGTCTACTACATATTTGCTATCACTGTAGATAGTTACATTCCAGCCTTCTTTTTTATTTGTTCAAGTCCTTTGATCACCGCAAGTAATTCCATGCGGTTGTTAGTGGTCTTCCTGAATCCTTCAGATAACTCTTTTTTATGTTGCTTATGCATAAGAACGGTTCCATATCCTCCCGGTCCCGGGTTTCCTCTGGAAGCGCCATCTGTGTAAATAGTTATCATAATGATCCGATGTTAGATTTTATAAGTTTAATTGAGATGGCCAGTAATATTATACCGAATACTTTTCTCATAACGCTGAATCCTGCAGGGCCGATCTTTTTACCAAGCCAACCCGAAGATTTAAGTACTGTAAATACGAAAATAAGATTAACAATTACACCAGCCAGGATATTTTGAGTTTCATATTCTGCTCGAAGTGAAACCAGGGTTGTTAAAGTTCCTGCACCGGCGATCAGTGGAAAGGCAAGCGGTACTATGCTGGCACCAGAGGTATCGATCTCATCAGATTTAAAGAAACTATGACCTAAAATCATCTCCATACCAATTATGATCATTACTACGGCGCCTGCCAGTGCAAATGACTGCACATCGATACCAAAAAGATTTAGTAATCTTTCACCAATAAATAAAAATGCAATCATAATCCCCGCAGATACCAGGGTGGCCTTTGTTGAATCTATATGACCGTGTTGTCTTCGTAAATCGATGATGATTGGAACACTTCCCAAAATGTCTATTACTGAAAATAATATCAAAGTAACAGAAATAATCTCTTTGAAATTTAGCATTACTGGATCGAAATTATTTAAATGACCTCTAAAAAATTAAGTAGTTTATTTATTTCCCTTTTTCTCAAGGCCGGGAAATTAGCCACCCTGAAAGTATTTTCTTTCCATTTTCCGTATCCTTTACCGAGTACGATCTGTGTATCATCAGCAAGTTGGTATATGCTAATATCATTAGGTAAATATTTCAAGGCAAGAACGGTATACGATCGCTTGTCTATATTTGTTACAAGCCAGTCAACAGAATTATTTTCCGATACTGTTTGTTCGATTTTCTTATACCTGGACTTTAGGTCTTCATGCACTTTGTCGATATTCTTTCTTTTCTTTAACACCCTGTTCATCAAATATATATCTAATACATTGGGAGTGTGGGTGGTTTGAAATTGTGATGCCTGATTTATAATGTTTACCAGGCTATTGTAGTGATTGGTATTGTTAAGTTTGAATGCTCTTTCAACTGCCCTCGGAGAAAGTATCAAAACACCCATCCCGGCAGGTAGTCCAAAACATTTTTGTACACTGGCATACCACACATCAGCGAGGTTGAAAGGTAACTTGTAGCCCGCCATTGACGAAGTTGCATCAACAGCAAGTATTGCTTTTCCCTGCACTTGTCTCAGCGCAAGTATTTCTTCTTTGCTTAAGGCCGTTCCGTTTGATGTTTCATTGTGGGTGATGCAAAAAGTATCAGCCTTTATTTCCTGTATTTTATCAACAGGAATATCCTCATTGATGTCAAATTCAACGGGTTTGGCTTCAAAGCCTAATTTAACCGTGTTATTATACCACTTTTCACCAAACGAACCATTGTATATGTGGCAGCTTTTCTTTTTGATCAGTGACTGAGCAATAATTTGCCAGCACTCTGTGGCTGAACTGACGAATGTAATGGTATAATCAGCCGGTATATTGAGGCGCTTTCTCATAATCCCCGTGGTTTTTTTTATTAATTCAATAACCTGGGGACTACGATGGTTATAGCTCATAAATCCTTCATCATAGGCATCGCTAAGGTACTTTGGTACCCTGCGATCTACGCGTGAAGGACCCGGAAGCAAAAACAATTTATCGCTCATTAACTGTTATTTTCTACCCATTTGCGTGCATTAACAAAAGCTTCTACCCATGGAGTGATCTCGTCAGATTTGTGATCAGAGTCAATGTTTGCCCAGTTCCATGGGAAAAGACTTCTCTCCAGGTGTGGCATCATAGCCAGATGGCGTCCATTTTTGCTACAAACAGCTGCTGTATTGAAGTCGGAGCCATTAGGATTTCCAGGATAACCGGTAAAGGTATATTTACCAACAACGTTGAAATCATCCTCGCTTTCACCCAGAATGAATTTACCTTCACCATGGGCAATCCAGATACCTAGTTGAGATCCTGAAAGAGATCCAAGCATAACGGAATTATTTTCAGGGATCGTCATGTTGACGAAACCTGATTCAAATTTATGGGAGTCATTGTGATGCATCGTCGGATGGTTCTCACCCATTTCAGGCCATAATAATCCAAGTTCCATCATGAGTTGACACCCATTACAAACTCCCAGACTCAATGTATCTTCTCTTTCGTAAAATTTATGAAGTGATTCGTTGGCTTTTTCATTGAATTTAAATGCTCCGGCCCATCCTTTAGCTGATCCCAGAACATCTGAATTACTGAAGCCTCCGACAAAGACAATCATATTTACATCTTCCAGGGTTTCCCGTCCGGAGATTAGGTCGGTCATATGAACATCTTTCACATCAAAACCTGCAAGGTGAAGTGCCCAGGCCATTTCCCTGTCACCATTAACACCCTTTTCCCTGATAATTGCTGCCCTGACATTTGATTTCTCTCTTCGATCAGGATTAATTCCAAGAGACTCATAGCTTCCTTTGAATCCTTCAGGATAATTAAAAGAGAGTTTCTGGAATGGGATGTTTTCAAATCTTTCTTTAGCTAGATCTTTTCCGCTTTGATCCTGGTCGAGTAAATAAGAAGACCTCATCCAGAGCTTTCTCAGGTAATTTACATCCTGAGAAATATTTACATCTTCCTTGGTTATATCAATTTTCCCGGAAGAATTAGCGTTTCCTATTACAACGGCTTTAAGGCCTTTTACTTTAAATGCTTCGACTATCTTATCACCATCTTTTGTCTGGACGATCACCCCGGGGTTTTCATTAAACAATGTAGTGATCAAGTCAGATTTGATATCAGAAAGATTAATATTTACACCTGCCTCAGAAGATCCGAAACACATTTCAGCAATCGCAGTAAATAAACCACCTGAAGAAATATCGTGGCCTGCAATGATCATATCATCTTTGATAAGCTGCTGCAGGGTAATGAATGCATCTTTAAAATAATTTACGTCAACATCCGGACAATGTTCTCCGACTTTACCTAACAACTGGGCAAAAGATGAACCTCCTAATTGATGTTTTTTATTACTGAAGTCCAGATAGACTATATCAGTGTCGTCATCCGGTTGCAATACCGGTTCGATTGTTTTTCTTATGTTTTCAACTTCTCCGATAGCCGAAATGATCACTGTTCCCGGAGAGTAAACTTTACCATCCTTATATTTCTGTGTCATAGAAAGGGAATCTTTTCCCGTAGGAACATTGATTCCAAGTTCGATACAAAAATCACTTACTGCTTCGACAGCATCATAAAGCCTGGCATCTTCTCCGGGATTATTGCAAGGCCACATCCAGTTGGCACTGAGGGAAATTCCTTCCAGTCCTGCAGTAAGTGGTGCCCAGACAATATTTGTTAATGCTTCTGCTATAGATAATCTTGAACCAGCAGCGGATGAAATTAATCCGGGTACCGGAGCATGACCGATTGAAGTGGCAGTTCCCTTGATTCCCTGGTAATCGGCAGCAATAACTGCTACGTTGTTAAGTGGAACCTGAATTTCGCCTGCAGTTTGTTGCTTGGCAACCTTTCCGGTTACAGATCGGTCAACTTTATTGGTTAACCAGTCTTTAGATGCCACAGCTTCAATCTGAAGGATATCTTCTATATATTTTCCAAGCAGGGAAGTATTGTACTTTATCGGAGCAAAATCAGGCTTGATACTTTTATCCTCCATTATTGTTTGAGGAGAAGAACCAAAGAAATGGCTCAACTTAAGATCTATAGGGTTTTTCTCATTTTTACCTTCGAAAATAAGTTTCATGTCTCCGGTGATCTCGCCAACATTATATAATGGAGCTCTTTCACGCTCTGAAACTTTTTTAAGTGTCTCGAAATCTTTTTCTTTCATCAGAAGTCCCATTCTCTCCTGGGATTCATTTCCGATTATCTCCTTTTCTGAAAGGGTAGGATCTCCAACAGGAAGTTTGTCTACTTCTATTCTTCCTCCCTTTTCTTCTACGAGTTCTGATAGGCAATTCAAGTGGCCTCCTGCACCATGATCGTGTATAGAAACGATCGGGTTTTCATCACTTTCAGCCATTGCCCTGATTGCATTGTAAACCCTTTTTTGCATTTCAGGGTTGGAACGCTGAATAGCATTTAATTCAATAGCATTAGCAAATTCCCCTGTAGCAACAGAAGATACTGCACTACCTCCCATGCCAATTCGGTAATTATCACCACCCATTACGATCACACGATCACCTTTATCAGGTGTTTGCTTTAAACTGTCGGATTTCTTTCCGTATCCTATACCACCGGCAAGCATGATCACTTTATCATAGCCCCAGTTAGTATTGTTCTCTGAGTGTTCGAATGTTAGTAATGAACCACAAATTAGTGGCTGACCAAATTTATTACCGAAGTCACTAGCTCCATTCGAAGCTTTGATAAGTATTTCAAGAGGAGTCTGGTATAACCATTCTCTTGGTTCGGTATGAGATTCCCAGCTCCTGTTCTTTTCCGATCTGGAGTAGGAAGTCATGTAAACAGCAGTACCGGCTACTGGCATAGATCCTTTACCTCCGGCAATTCTATCCCTGATTTCTCCTCCTGACCCAGTAGCAGCTCCATTAAATGGCTCAACTGTAGTTGGAAAGTTATGAGTCTCTGCTTTCAGCGATAATACACTGTCAAAATCTTTTATCTCAAAGTATTCAGGAATATCCTGTCTTACAGGAGCAAATTGTTGAGCCCTTGGACCTTCAACAAAGGCAACATTATCCTTGTAAGCAGAAACTATTTTATTCGGATGCTCTTTTGATGTCTTTTTTATTAACTGGAAAAGAGATGATTTCTTTTCATGGCCATCAATGATGAATTTTCCATTGAAAATTTTATGCCTGCAATGCTCTGAATTAACCTGTGAAAAACCAAATACTTCAGAATCAGTTAGTTTTCTACCAAGTTCTTTACTGACATTCTCCAGGTAAACAATCTCTTCTTCATTTAGCGCCAGTCCTTCTTTTTGATTGTAGGCGCGGATGTCATCGATCTCTTTAATTTTTTCAGGCTCAATATTTACATCAAAAATTGACTGGTTTAGTTCTTCGTAAACATGCTCCAGCATTTTGTCATAACTATCGCCTTCTTTCATTTCATAAAATTGCTCGATCCGGTCAATTCCAGCTATGCCCATGTTTTGAGTGATCTCTACCGCATTGGTACTCCATGGAGTGATCATTTCAGTCCTGGGACCTTTGAATTTGCCTGTTAACCTTTCAGAATCAATTCTTTCTGCATTGCCTAGCAGCCATTTGAGTTTTTTAGATTCGTCTTCTGATGGTAAGTGATTTGTAGAAATTACAAATATGTTGTTGTGAACACCTTTATAAAAAAGAATCATCGATGATAAGCAGTTATTTAATTTCAATGCAAAGGTATTATTAACCCATGATTTATAAAACGTACTTCAAAAAATATATTAGTCACATCATTTAATTTATTGCCGCTTGCCATATTTTTTCTTCCATTTAAATAATTGTGCAGTTTTTATTTAAAAAAATTAAACAATTAACAGACATATCCGTTGTAAGAAACCAGGGAAACTTTTAAACTTGCAAAAGTTTCCGAAGTATTATGACGATATGGCAGTAGAGAAAAATACAGAAACACAAACACAGAGAGAAAAAATAATGGAAGGGGCCTATGCTCTTTTCATGAAATACGGTATTCGTTCTGTGACCATGGACGAAATATCTGCTAGTATGGGAATATCCAAGAAGACGGTTTATTCTCATTTCAATGATAAGAACAACCTGATATTTGAAGGAACCAAATATCTGCTGACTCAAAAAAAAGCTGAAATAAAGGATTGTATTGGTTCAGATCATGATGTGATTACTGAAATGGGTAATGTTTCAAGGCATATCCGTGAGAGTTTTCAATATATGAATCCAACAATGTTTTATGACATGAAGAAGTATTATCCGGATTCATGGGCATTGTTTGAGGATTTTAAAGAGAATGTCTTCAGACAGGAAGTGATCAGATCTTTAAAAGAGGGGATTTCCCAGGGATATTTCAGAAGCGATATAGACGTAGATGTTATATCAAAATTGAGGTTGATTCTATTTGATGCTGTATTAAATATGGATGAGTTTTCCCCTCAGGAGTACAATATGGCTGATTTACAAATAAAAGTATTTGATTTTTCGTGCATGGCTTGCTCACCAAGAAAGGGGCAGACCGGTACGAAAAAATAGTAGAAGAATTTAAGAAAGAACAAAACATATAATTGAGGTGACTAATCGAATAATTTACATACTCGGATTTTTAATTATTTACCTGCCAGCTATCCATGCCCAGGAACAGGAAGCTGAGCCAGAGTCTGATTCAGTTTTTACGTTACAGGAATGCATAAATTATGCACTGGAACATAATCAGACATTGATCAAATCAAATCTCGACAGGGAGATTTCCAAGTCACAGGTGAGCGAGGTAATTGCCCAGGGGTTGCCACAGATCAATGCGAATGCAAATCTAACCTATAACATTAATCTTCAGCAAGTGGTTGTAGAGGGTGATAATCCTTTTATTCCACCAAATGGAGGAGGTGATGGACCCGTTACTTTTGCTCTTGGAACGAAATACTCTGGAAACGCTGCTATTGAACTGACTCAATTGATCTTTAACGGGAGTTATTTCGTGGGGTTCAGGCATCTAAAACTTTAAAGGAACTTTCTGATAAATCATATATCAAAACCCAGGTAGATGTAAAGGAAAATGTGATCAAGGCTTATTATACTGTTTTGGTTTCATCTGAAAGACTAGACCTGGTAAAAGCCAACCTTTCCAGGGTAGATTCAATTTTAAATGAAACTCAAATGTTATATGATGAGGGTTTTGTTGAGAAGATGGAGGTGAGCAGGTTAAAGATCAATCATAACAACCTTAAAACTTCATATGAAAACAATAAGCGAAGTCTTGAAATATCATTAGAATTATTAAAGTTCCAGATGGGTATGCCTCTTGATCAGAAATTGGTGATTGAAGAAACTATCAGGGATATGCAATTTGAGACTTTACAGTCAAACATGCAGGAGTTTGAATACACCGACAGAATCGAGTATTCGATTTTAGATACCAGGGTTAAGCTTACTACATACAACATGAAAAATACTAAGGCACAGTATCTACCAGTGATCAACGCTTTTGCTAACTATGGTTATGTAGGGGGTAGAAATGAATTTGGCGATTTGATGAATTTTTCAGAAAGCTGGTTCGATTATTCAAATGTAGGTGTGAGAATTTCAATTCCAATATTTGACGGTTTGAGAAAGTCTTCAATCATACAGCAACGAAAATTAGATCTGGAAAAGCTTGATGAAGACAGAATGATATTGAGAAATAATATTGACCTGAATATTAAGCAGGCTAAAATCGATGTCAAAAATGCTGTAAATACGCTTAATACCCAGGAAGAGAATATGCAATTGGCAAAAGATGTCTACGAGGCTGCTCAACTTAAATACAAAGAAGGTATAGGTTCAAGTCTCGAACTCACAGAAGCCAATTCTGAATATCTAACTGAACAAAACAATTACTATATAGCTCTTTTTGAAGCATTAATGGCAAGGGTCGAACTAGAAAAAGCCCTTGGACTATTATAATTCAATATTTCCTAATAAAAGAAACACATACAGAAATGAAAAATAATATAATACCCTTTCTCTCACTTATTTTAGTGATTTCCCTGACTTCTTGTGAAAAGGATTTAGAAGCAAAAAAGGAAGAGTTAAAAGAATTAAAAAAGGAAGCTTCCGAACTTCAGGGTAAGATAACTTCTCTGGAAAATGCGATCATTAAAGAAGATCCTGAATTTGCAGAGAAAAATGTCAATAAAATTCAGATCGAGGTAAAAGATCTGGAGAAAGAGACCTTTACTAATTTTGTTGAGATTAATGGTAGCGTGTCTACCGATAAAAATGTCATTCTTAGTGCCCAGGCTGGAGGACAAATTGAAAGGGTTAATGTCTCTGAAGGTGATAGAGTTAGAAAAGGACAAACCCTTGTTGTATTAGATACTGACGTTCTTCGTAACAATATCAGCGAGGCCGAAGCTTCATATAGCCTGGCTAAGACTATGTATGAAAAGCGTAAAAAGTTATATGAGCAGGGTGTTGGTAGTGAGATTGACTATTTGAATGCTGAGACTCAAAAAGAGACACTTGAACAAAGAATTGCCAGCCTTAAGTCTCAGTTAAGTAATTCATATATCACAGCCCCTTTTTCGGGCAAGGTTGATGGTGTGATGGCTAAAGAAGGAGAGGTGGCTTCTCCAGGTATGCCAATGGTCAGAATAGTAAATCTAAATGATCTGAAGATCGAAGCGGATGTTTCCGAAAGATATATCGGTAGTTTCAAAAAAGGAGATAGCGTGGAAGTATTCTTTCCAGCTTTCGATGAATCATACAAAACAGTTGTGTCAGCAGTTGGAGATGTGATTAACCAGGCTAACAGAACGTTTTCTTTACAAGTAAAACTTCCGAAGGATAATGATCTGTTAAAGCCAAATCTTATGGCAACTATTCGTCTTGCTGATTACCAGAATGAAGATGCTGTTGTAATTCCTGACAAGGTAATCCTACAAGATAGCCGTGGGTTTTATGTATATAAAGCCAAAAAAGACGGAGATGAATTTGTAGCTGAGAAGGTTTATATAGAGGTAGGACAGACCTTCGACGGTAATGCTGAGATCGAATCAGGTCTTTCTGCAGGTGATAATGTAATAGTTACCGGATACAGAGAAGTAAGTGAAGGTAGTATTGTAAAAATTGCTAAGTAATTACAATTATGGCTGAAGAAAATAAAAAAAATAAAAAGGACGAAGTATTGAAATCTTTTGGCCTCACTACGGCTGCGATAAAGAATAAAACGACAGTCTTTTTCCTTAGTTTTCTGGTAGTGGTAATGGGACTTCTGAGCTATCAGAATTTACCGAAAGAGAATTTCCCTGAGGTTAGTTTACCAACTGTTTACATAGGAACTCCTTTTCCGGGAAACTCTCCGGCAGATATTGAAAATCTGGTGACCAGACCGATTGAAAAGGAAATTAATTCAATTAGTGATGTCAAGGATATCAGGTCTACCTCTGTACAGGATTATTCTACCATAATTGTAGAATTTAATTCTGATGTTGATGTACAGGAGGCGCTTATCGATGTAAAAGATGCGGTTGATAAAGCCAAACCAGAGTTACCAGGTGATCTGCCACAGGATCCAAATGTTTTTGAACTCAATTTTTCGGAATTTCCTATTCTGAAGGTCAATCTTACAGGAAATCTTAGCCAGGAGGAATTAAAGGAACATGCAGAAAATCTTAAAGATGAAATAGAAAATATTTCTGAAATATCTGAGGCTGAACTTGTTGGTATAGATGAAAAGGAAATGAAGATCCTTGCTGATCCATATAAAATGGCAGCCAGGCGAGTGACATTTACAGATATTGAAAATGCTGTCAAGGCTGAAAACCTAACCATGTCAGGAGGTAGCCTTAAGCAAAATGAGATTAGAAGAACCGTCAGGATCGTCGGTGAATTTGAACGTGCCCGACAGATAGAAGATATCATTGTAAAAAGTGAGCAAGGCAATATTGTTTATCTAAAAGATGTTGCAGACGTTCAGTTTGAATATGCAGATAAATCCAGTTATGCAAGGCTTGAATCAGATGCGGTTGTTGCATTAGATATAAAGAAGCGAAGTGGAGAAAACCTGATCATTGCAACTGAGAAGGTTATGGAGGTTCTGGATGAATATAAGGAAGGTGAATCTTATCCTGCTGAATTGGAACTTACATTGACCAATGACCAATCTAAAATGACTAAGGATATGGTTTCCAACCTTGAGAATAATATTATCTCTGGGGTAATTTTGGTTACCCTGACTTTATTATTCTTTTTAGGTACCAGAAACTCTCTTTTCGTCGGAATGGCGATTCCAATATCAATGTTCATGGCTTTTGCAATCCTTGGAGCGTTAGGGATCACTATTAATATGATGGTGCTTTTTGCCCTGATTATGGCCTTGGGTATGCTTGTGGATAATGGAATTGTGGTCGTTGAAAATGTATACAGGTTGATGGAACAGGGCTATGGCCCATGGGAAGCAACTAAGTATGGTGTTGGAGAAGTTGCTATGCCGATTATTTCATCAACTGCTACTACACTTGCAGCATTCCTGCCATTAATGTTCTGGCCTGGAATCATGGGAGAATTCATGTATTATCTCCCCACCACATTGATTATTGTTTTAGGGTCGTCACTATTTGTAGCGCTGGTTATTAATCCGGTTTTCATCGGATCCTTTATGAAGCTACAGGAAAAGACATTTAACAGAAAGAGAATGTTAATTCGGTCGTTGATCGCTGTTGGTATAGCTGCAGCACTTATTACGACAGGATTACTTATTGATAAATACAATGTCACTATAGCCCTAGGAAACCTGATCATTCTTGTAGTTGTCCTTCTGTGGCTCAATATTTTATTATTAAATCCTCTGTCAGTTAAGTTTCAAATGAACTTCCTGCCAAAAGTGGAGGCCTTTTATGAAAGGTCATTGAGGTTTGCACTGAGAGGACATAATTATATTTTCTTCTTTGTAGGGACGATAATCACATTGATTTTATCTGTTGGACTATTTGCCTGGAAGATGCCAAAAGTGGAGTTCTTCCCGGAAAACATACCAAAATATGTCAACGTCTTTATTGAATTTCCAATTGGAACGGATGTTGAAAAAACCAACGAGTTTACTCAAAAGGTAAATCAGAGACTTGATAGTTTGATTCAGCCATACCGGCCTATTATAGAATCAGTGGTAACTAATGTTGGACAGGGAACTGCTGATCCTGGGGACCCTACTGCCGTAAGTATGAGCGAAACTCCTAACCAGGCACGGATAACAGTCAATTTTGTCGATTTTAAATACAGAGATGGAATTGATACTCGTGAAGCACTGAACGATATAAGAGAAGGAATGAAGGGAATAGCTCCCGGAGTGACAATCACTGTCGCAAAAGACAGAAATGGTCCCCCGGTTGGTAAACCGATTAGTATTGAGATCTCAGGCGAAGAATACGACAGGTTGATCGAGGTGACTGAGAATGTACTTACAAAAATCAATAATTCTGATATTGAAGGTATTGAGAAGTTAAAATCAGATCTTGAAACAGGTAAGCCTGAATTAATAATTGATATCGACCGGGATAAGGCACGAAGATTTGGTGTTTCAACTTATAGTATAGGTAATGAATTGAGAACATCGATTTTCGGTAAAGAGATTGGTCAGTATAAGCTTGGAGAAGACGATTACGATATCGAATTGCGACTTGCTGAAAAGTACAGGTATGATATGAATAAACTGATGAACAGGGATATCATTTTCCGTGATCAATCTTCCGGTTCTATTCATCAGGTACCTATTTCTTCTGTTGCGGATGCTGAACTGAGTACTACTTACGGTTCAATCAAAAGAAGAAACCTGGACAGGGTAGTTTCTATTACTTCAAATGTAATACAAGGGTATAATGCAACTGAGATCACTCAGCAACTTAAAGATCTTCTTGCGGGATATAATTTACCACAAGGGTATGAGATCAAGTTTACCGGTGAGCAGGAACAACAAGCTGAAGAATTGGAGTTCCTGAGTAGTGCGCTAATTCTTGCTGTATTTTTGATCTTCCTGATCATTGTAGCACAGTTTAACAAGATCACTGCTCCATTAATTATTATGACATCAGTGATATTGAGTACTATTGGTGTATTCCTCGGATTAGTCGTGTTTAATATGAAGTTCGTTGTGATCATGACTATGATCGGTATTATTTCACTTGCCGGAATCGTGGTGAACAACGCAATTGTACTTATCGACTTTATTGAACTTATCAGGGAAAGAAAACGTGCTGAGCTACATTCCGATGCCAGGTTGAGTATGCATGATATACTTGAGTCAATCGTGGAGGCCGGAAAAACACGTCTCAGACCTGTACTCCTTACTGCGATTACAACAGTTTTAGGCCTGATACCTCTGGCTGTTGGTATAAACATTGATTTTATCAAGTTCTTTACAGAATATCAGCCTGATTTCTACATTGGTGGTGATAACGTTATTTTCTGGGGACCAATGTCCTGGACAATTATCTTCGGTCTTTCCTTCGCTACTTTCCTCACCCTGGTCATTGTACCGGTGATGTACCTGATATTTGATAAGATCAATCATAAATTTCATTTATCGAAGTATTAAAAACCGAATATAAATTTTATCGTTAGTTTAAAGAAAATACTCCTGCTACCTGTGATGAGAAGCAGGAGTTTTTTCTATTAATAATGCGGATAATGAATACCATATTTGTATTGCTGATCATTCTGGCATTTATGCTGTTGATCGATCTATATTTTTTTCAGGCGATAAAGACCTTAATAGCAGATAGTTCACATGTGGCGAAGAGGATCACCACAATTACCTACTGGATGTTTTCTTTTGTCTTATCAGTAGGAGTGATCTACGTTTTTCTCATGAATGACCGCCATGGACTGGGAAGAGTGATTATTCTGGTGGCCTTTGGGACAGTGATATCAAAGGTATTAGGTATTCTATTCCTGTTTTTTGATGATATCAGAAGAGGTGTGATCTGGCTTGTTGATAATGTTTTTTACGGAGGAGGCTCTAAGGTTTCAGATGTCGCGGAAAGCGTTGTTAAAAAGGAAGATGGTATTTCCAGAAATGAGTTTTTAACTAAATCAGCTGTGATCAGTTCACTTGTTCCACTTGCAGCGATGAGCTATGGAATCATGAGTGGGGCTCACGATTATCGCATTAGAAAAAGAGTGATCACCTTACCGAATTTACCTTCCGGGTTTGACGGCTTGAGAATCGCGCAGATATCCGATATTCATTCTGGCTCTTTTTTCAATAAAACAGCAGTTGAAGGTGGAGTAGAAATGTTGCTTGATCAAAAGCCGGATGTAGTTTTCTTTACCGGTGATCTCGTTAATGAAGATTCCGATGAGGTAAAAGATTATACAGAGATATTCAAACGAGTAACAGCTCCATTGGGTGTATATTCTACTCTTGGTAATCATGATTATGGTGATTATAAAAGATGGCCTAGTGAGAAAGCAAAGGCAGCTAATCTTCAGAAATTGAAAGATGCTCATGAATATATGGGCTGGGATCTGTTAAATAATGAAAACAGGATATTAAAAGAAAGCGGTGATAGTCTTGCCATAGTAGGTGTTGAAAACTGGGGCCTTGGATTTAAGAAAGCCGGTGATCTTTCGAAAGCATTAAAGGGTACAGATGAAGCTGCTGCTAAATTACTCTTATCTCATGACCCTTCTCACTGGGATGCAGAAGTAAGGCCGACCAGCGATGTAGATATAATGTTCGCAGGACATACCCATGGTTTTCAGATGGGAATAGAGATCGGGGATTTTAGGTGGAGTCCTGCTCAGTATAGGTATAAGCAGTGGGCAGATCTTTATGAAAATAATGGCCAGTATTTATATGTGAACCGCGGCTATGGATATATCGGATATCCTGGTAGAATAGGAATGCCACCTGAAATAACTATTATCGAATTGAAAAGAGGCTGACAATTCATTATCTTCACGGCGATCAATTCTTAGTTATGATAGAAAAATTAATAGAGTGGGATACAGCCTTATTTTTAGCACTTAACGAACTCCATTCGCCAATCAGTGACCAGTTTTGGTTTATAATATCAGAAAAGCAAACCTGGTTTCCTTTATACTTATTTATAATAGCGTTTACCATCTGGAAGTATAAGAAGGATTCCTGGTGGATGATTCTGGGCTTTATTGCCTCAGTTAGTCTTTCAGACTGGATTGCCAGTGGTGTTTTTAAGCCTTATTTTGGCCGTTTGAGACCATGTCATAATGAGCAATTATCAGATATGGTTCACATAATTAATAATTATTGTGGTGGAAGGTTCTCTTTTATGTCATCTCATGCTTCAACAACCTTTGGATTAGCCTCTTCATGGTACTTTTTTATGAGAGACAGATTTCCATGGATGAAGTATTTTTTCATCTGGTCTGCAATTGTTGCGTATTCCAGAATAGCATTGGGGGTACATTTTCCATTGGATATTATTTGTGGTGGATTAGCTGGCTATTTAATCGGGATGTTAATATTTTATCTGTTTGATTTTCTCAATAAGAAACTTTCAAAACAAGAACTACAAAAGACTTAGAGTTTTATGAACCAATTAGCAATAGTAACAGGAGCAACAAAAGGAATAGGAAGAGCGTGTGTTGAAAATTTCGCCTCTGAAGGGCTTGACATAGTAGCATGTAGTCGAAACTCTGATGATCTCGAAGGTCTCAAAAAGGATGTTGAATCAACTTACGAGGTGACGGTTCACATTAAACCTGTAGATGTATCAAAAAAGGAAGAAGTATTAAGCTTTGGAGAATTTATTAAATCTCTAGATCAGTCAATTGCAGTGCTGGTAAATAATGCGGGTGTTTTTATTCCGGGCAGTGTCCATGAGGAGGAAGATGGAATGCTGGAAAAAATGGTAGAAACCAATTTGTATAGTGCTTATCATTTATCCCGATCACTTGTTCCGGTAATGAAAAGGCAGAAAAAAGGACACATTTTTAATATGTGTTCAATAGCAAGCATTACTGCTTATGAAAATGGGGGATCTTATAGCATAAGTAAATTCGCAATGCTGGGAATGAGCAAAAATCTCCGCGAAGAACTTAAGGAATTTGGTATCAGAGTTACTGCTGTAATGCCGGGTGCAACTTATACTGCCAGCTGGGAAGGTTTAGATATCGATCCAAACAGATTGATGAAGGCGGAGGATGTGGCTAATTCTGTCCTTTCAGCACATAAAATGTCTAATGGTACTGTAGTTGAAGATATTGTATTAAGGCCACAACTTGGAGATCTTTAATAACATAGAATTAATAAACACTATACTCGTTTATCCGTTTATCAGGTAGGAATTAGAATTATGCAAGTAACATCTGAAATAGAAAGGTTTAAAAAATACTGCGACTCCTTGGTGAGTTACAAGAGGAGAAAGACCATTGAAGTTAATATAGGCGGTGTGAAAATGGGTGGCGACAATCCGATCAGGGTTCAGTCAATGACTACTGTTGATACAATGGACACTGAGGGTAGTGTTGAACAAACGATACGCATGGTCGAAGCCGGTTGTGAGTATGTCAGGATTACAGCACCTAGTATAAAGGATGCTAAAAATCTTGAAAATATTAAAAATGAATTGAGAAAGAGAGGGTATGATGTTCCCCTGATCGCTGATATTCATTTCACTCCAAATGCTGCCGAGTTAGCTGCCAAAATAGTTGAGAAGGTTCGGGTAAACCCCGGGAACTACGCTGACAAGAAAAAATTTGAAACCATTGAATATACTGATGAAACCTATCAGGCTGAGCTTGACAGGATCAAAGAACGATTTGTTCCCCTTGTAGAGATCTGTAAAGAACATGGAACTGCAATGAGAATTGGTACAAATCATGGTTCTTTGTCTGACCGAATTCTCAGTCGCTATGGTGATACACCCCTGGGTATGGTAGAGTCTGCTCTGGAATTTCTTCGTATTTGTGAAGAAATGGAGTATTACAATATTGTATTGAGTATGAAAGCCAGCAATACTCAGGTGATGGTTCAGGCTTATCGATTATTGGTTCAAAAACTCGATGAAGAAGGATTAAAACCCTATCCATTGCATTTGGGAGTCACCGAGGCAGGTGAGGCAGAAGATGGAAGGATCAAATCTGCAGTGGGTATTGGAACCTTGCTTGAAGATGGTTTAGGTGATACAGTCCGAGTTTCTCTTACAGAAGAACCTGAAGAAGAGGCACCCGTGGCAGCTGCCTTGATTGAAAGATATGATGACAGGGGAGATCATGAGGAGATATTACCGGTTGAATTCCCTCTTCAGGATCCGTTTGGATATAGTAGAAGGGTAACCAGGGAAGTAGCAAATATTGGTGGTGATAACGTACCAAGAGTAATAGCAGACCTTGAATTTTTAGCCAGGAAAGAAATTAAAATTTCTGACCTTAAAGCAATCGGACATTTTTATTTGCCTGAACCAGATAAATGGACGATGAATGACCTGGGAGCTGATTATATTTATACAGGTAGCAACCCTGTCCAGTTTATGCTGCCTAATGGGCTAAAAGAAATTGTTGATTTTACCAAATATATAGATCTTGACGATAAGGAAAATAAATTCCCCGTTTTTGGAATCGAGGACTATTATCGGGCTAATGTCAAGCATTCGAAACTAAACTTTTTAAAGTTATCGTTGCCTGAAGTTGATGATAAAGTGCTTGATTTATTGAGAAGTGATGAAACGATTGTTGTTTTGTTAAGCACCTCAAATAAACACGGTCTTGCCGAGCAAAGACGGTTTATTTATCAATTGATAGAAAATGGTATTGATACACCGGTGATTTTACACAGAACTTACGGTGATCTAAATGAAGATAAACTATTGTTGTATTCGGCTACTGATATTGGAGGGCTGCTGATCGATGGGTTTGGTGATGGAGCGATGATCAGTAATCGGGATCAGGAAAATTATACTGAAAAAGAAACATTATTAAAGTCAGTTAAGTTTCACAATGAAACAACTTTTGGAATCCTTCAAGCCGCAAGAACGAGGATGACAAAAACAGAATATATTTCTTGTCCGAGTTGTGGAAGAACACTCTTTGACTTGCAGGAAACTACCGCAATGATCAGAAAGCGTACTGACCATCTGAAAGGAGTGAAGATAGGTATTATGGGGTGTATTGTAAATGGTCCCGGAGAAATGGCTGATGCAGATTATGGATATGTTGGTTCGGGTAAAGGTAAGATTACTCTATATAAAGGACAGGATGTTATGAAGAGAAATATTCCTTCAGAGCATGCGTTAGATGAACTGATAAACATAATTAAGGAAGATGGTCAGTGGACAGAACCTGGACAATCAATTGAAAATTAAGATCTATGGGAGAAGATAAGAAGAGAAATAGTTTTAAAGAGTTTTTTAAGATGGGAGAGGTTGCTGGATATTTTTTCAGAAAGAAAGATCCAAGCAGACCTTCTAATTTTAATCTGAAAGCGATGCATACCATCAATAAAATTTCGATATTGATGTTTCTTGTGTGCATGGTTATTTTATTTGTTAGATACGTGTTATGAACATAGAAGATCTCCGGGCCTATTGTTTGAGCCTTCCGCACACCTCTGAAGATATGCCTTTTGGAGAAGACGTGTTGGCCTTCAGGGTTTACGGAAAGATCTTTGCTTTAACTGATATATCTGAGTTCAAGTCGATAAATCTCAAATGCGATCCTGAAAGAGCATTGGAATTGAGGGAAAGGTATGAGTTTGTGAAGCCGGGATATCATATGAATAAGAAACACTGGAATACAGTGGAGATGTCACCTGATTGCTCAGATACATTTCTAAAGGATCTGGTAAATCATTCCTATGATTGCGTATATAAAACCTTACCTAAAAACCTGAAATAAATTATGCGTTTGATTTTCTTATTAACTCTTATTGCTTCTTTTTTGTCATGCGAAAGTGATGCACAGACACAAACGACAACAAAAACTGATAACTCAAACCCAATGACTACGAAATATCTGGCACTTGGAGATAGCTATACAATAGGAGAAGCTGTTGAGCCAACTTTGAATTTCCCTAATCAACTTGTTGAAGAATTACGATCAAGAGGAGCCGGAATATCAGATCCTAAGATCATTGCTGTAACAGGTTGGACAACAGATGAACTTAAAAAAGCTATAGAGGATGACAATCCTGCTACTGACTACGGTTTTGTTACTCTATTAATCGGCGTAAATAATCAATATCGTGGTTATCCGTTCAACCAGTATGAAGAAGAATTCACCCAATTACTTAATATGGCTGTGGAATTTGCTTCAGGAGATCCTTCAAATGTAATTGTGGTAAGCATTCCGGATTATGGAGTTACTCCTTTTGCATCTTCAAGCGATACCGAAAAAATTGCCAGAGAATTAGACCAGTATAATGCATATGCAAAGTCTCAGGCTTTAGCAAAAGGTGTCAGTTATGTCGATATCACTGATATTAGTAGATTAGCAGAATTCGATCAGGGTCTTATTGCCTCAGACAAGCTTCACCCATCTGCTAAAATGTACTCTTTATGGGTTGATGCCATAGCTCCGGCAGCTTTTATTAAAATTAATTAGCAGTCAATAAACTTATATCTGTATTTTTGGTTAACTTAATAGAGTAATCAAGGAATAGGAGGGAATAGTGACAGATATAAGTAAAATTCATGCAGTTATTATCGGAGATCTGGTAAATCCACCAGGAGTTGATTCCAGTAACCGTTCAGATTTTGACTCATCACTAAGGGAAATATTTGATGAAGTGAACGGTGATTACGAAAAAAACCTGGATTTTCTGGTTCAACGATCTAACACATTCATTAAAGTAATGATTAATCCCGAGTATGCGCTCGAGGTAGCCTTGTATCTTAAGGCCAGAATAAAAATGCTCAGAAAGTATTATTCTTTACCTGATCTTGATATCCGTGTATCAATTGGTGTCGGACTTATTGAGCAATTAGGTGAAGATGCAGGTTCATCAGATGGTCAGGCCTTTAGGTTTGCCGGTACTGAGCTTGATAAACTCAGTAAATTTCAGCAATTCACTCTCAGGTCCTCTTTTAAAGAAATGAATATTAGCTGGAAGGCTCTTTCTCTTATGGTTGATACCATTACTGATGGATGGTCATATGAGGGCGCTGAAGCTGTCTGGTTTTCTTTAAAAGGTCTTACACAGTCCCAAATTGCCAAGATTCTGGATATCTCACAGAGTGCAGTTAATTTCCGCTTGAGAGCAGCACATTGGAGAGCCACTAAAGTGCTGATCAAGACATATCATGATCAATTGAATCACTTCGTAGATTAAGTAATTTGTTCCTTTTTTTTGATTTTTTGAAAGGTATATAGCAATACCTCAAGAGATCTATTTTGCTATTGATTCTAAAGATACAGAGGGATAACGATCATAAAATTAGGAAGCCTAGTAAGGATCTACGTCTATTACTACACGACTCCTTTTAAAGTTTTTATCTTGAAGGGTAGTCGCTATTGTTTGGTCTATATCACTCTTTATCTTACCCAGATTGGTAGTTTTCCTATCAATTTTGACTATAAGCTGCATCAGATACTGATTTCTTATTTTGCTAACTGGAGGTTCCTGGGGGCCTAATATTCCTTTTCTTCCGTACTTTTTCTTCAATGCAAAAGCAATAGCTTCAGAAGTTTGGATAGCATTAAGTTTATCAGGATTTTTAATAGTAATATTTATAAGTCTGGAAAAAGGAGGATATAAAAATGAATGTCTTTCTTTTATCTCACTGAAATAAAACTTTTCATAGTCATGGCTTTGAACCCAGTGCAAAATCTGATGTTCAGGTATACTGGTTTGGATCATGACCTTACCCATTTTTTCTCTTCTTCCAGTTCGCCCGCTGACTTGTAATAATAATTGAAAGGTTCTTTCATATGAGCGTAAATCAGGGAAATACATCATCCTGTCTGCATCAAGAACTCCGACCAATCCTACTTTATCGAAATCAAGACCTTTAGTAACCATTTGGGTTCCGACGAGGATGTTAATCTGTCCACTATCGAAGTCATTAATTATGGTTTCGTAACTATTTTTTCGACGGGTGGTTTCCAGATCCATTCTACCTACTCTTGCTTCAGGAAGAAATAGCTGGAGATCTTCTTCGAGTTTTTCGGTACCATAGCTCACTGTTTTTAATTTTCGCGAACCACAGGCATCACATTCGAGTGGTAAGGGTTCATTATAGCCACAATAATGGCACCTCATTTCTTTTTTATACTGATGATATGTCAGGCTGATGTCACAGTGTTCACATTTGGGGATGTGTCCACAGGTTTCACATTGAAGATAAGGTGCATATCCTCTTCTGTTCTGGAAAATGATTACCTGATCACCAGTCGCAAGAGTTTCTTCGATCTTTTCTAATAGCTTAAGACTGAAGTCACCCTTCATTTTTTTCTTTTTCTTGGCATCACGCAAGTCTACTAACTCAATGTCCGGCATTTGACTTTCGCCAAAGCGGTTCATTAGTGATACTAATCCGTATTTACCAAGCTTCGCATGATGGTAGCTTTCTGTTGATGGAGTAGCCGAACCTAAGAGAACCTTAGCATTGTGGAAGCGACCGAGGATATGTGCCATATCTCTTCCCTGGTACCGTGGAGCAGGGTCGTGTTGTTTATATGACGAATCATGTTCTTCGTCCACGATAATTAATCCTAAATTATCAAAGGGTAAGAAGATAGAAGATCTGACACCGACTATTATATCGTACGCTTTATTTTTAACACCCTGCCACACTTCTACCCGTTCATTATCAGAAAAGCGGGAATGATAGACACCAAGTTTATTGCCGAAGATCTTTTTCAGACGCTGTACTATCTGTGTTGTAAGGGCTATCTCAGGAACCATGAACAACACCTGTCTGTCTGATGAAAGAGCTAACTTCATTAATTCGGAATATATTGCTGTTTTTCCACTTCCCGTAACTCCGTGAAGTAAAACAGTTTGTTTGTCCTCGAATTCTTTAAGGATCTGGTCAAAAGCAGTTTGCTGTTCCAGGCTAAGTTTTTGTTCATCATCTACTTCTTTGTCCGAAAGATCAAACCTGGAGATAATCACTTCATATTCTTCAAAGACATCGTTTTTGATCAGCGTTTGTAAAGAAGAATTACTGAGTTCCTCATCCTTGGTAATCTCTGATTTTAAAATTCCATTTTCATTAGCGTTGCTGTCATGTAAAACAGGAACTTTCTGAAGATATCTCAATAATACTGCTTGTTGCTTCTCTTTACTATCGAGAGAATTCATCAGGTCTTCGAGTTCATCAGTATTTGAATCAAAAGGTGATTTTAATCGAATTCTTTTTTCCTTCTTTGGCTTATATTTCTCCTTAACCTGTTCGAAGATAATAATCGCCTCACGCTGAATCAGTGATTTAATAATTGGGTGAATTGATTTTTTACCCAGCAAATCGCTTACTTCCGTATAAGTGAGTGTCTTATCAACCGAAAGATTTTCCAGAACTATTTGTTCATTTTCTGAAATAGGTTTATCATGATTATCGATATTAAATTCCGGATGTAGCTGGATTTGAGATTCGCTACTGAGTTTTAATCCGGAAGGGATAGCTGCCTGCATAACCTCTCCAATGGAACACAGATAATAATCTGCCATCCATTCAAAAAAGCGGAACTGGATCGGTTCGGCAATGGGTAGTTCGTCCAGAAGATCAATAATTGATTTTGCCTCGTACTTTTTTGGAGGACTCCCATGCAGATGTACAACAAGACCAGTGATCACTCTTCTTTTTCCAAAGGGTACAAGAACACGGCAACCCGGCTGGATATCATTTTCAAGGCTCAATGGTACTCTGTAGGTAAAGTATTTACCTATTGGTACCGGTAATATTATATCCGCAAAAGATTTCGAATGACTGTTTTGATCTATGCTCAATCTAATTATTAAAAAGTGTTGACAACTGAACTATCGCTTCTTCTGTATTACTTGTCGGTGCTTTACAGACACGGTCACTACAAATATAAATTTTTGTTTCTGAATCAGATAACCTGCCTTCAAAATGAGGTAGAGAAGATTCGGTTTTATCAGAAGCCATATAATTTACAAATGGATTAAAAGGAGTTTGCAATTTTTCAATTACACTCTGAGCTTCCTCTCCGGTAACGACAACATCAACCTGGGGTAGATTCATATATAATGAAACTTTTGCCCAGTTACTCATATACCGGAATTCACTTTTAATCATTTTTTCTACTTTCCCGACCATCGTATAGGCTGTTTCAAGCCAGTCCTCCTGGTCAAAATAGCGTCCTAATTTATAGAGGCATTCTGCAAACAGTGAATTACTCGATGGAATGACCTGGTCAAAGATCTCAAATTGTTTAGCTACTGGTGAATTATGATCATCGGCAGAAAAACTAAAAAATGTCTCTTTGGTATCGTAGAATTTTTTAAAGGCCAGCCTCATATATTGGGCTGCCTCTTTCAGGTAATGTTCTTCCTGGGTTATATTGTAGTGATCGAGCAATAATAGAATAAAGAGGGCATAGCTATCAGCAAAAGCCTCTGTGTCTTTACCTACACTATGAATCAGCTTATCACTCCATGCCAGGTTTTCCCTGATGTAATGAAGGTTTTTTAAAGCCAGTTTATAATACTTATCATCTTTGTAAACCAGGTAAGCTTTTACTAAACCTGAGTTGATAAGACAATTTTGATTTAATAAAATTTTATTATCAAGGCCGGGAGGGATGCGTTGTACACGAGCAGCATAAAGCTTTTTCCTGATGTTATTAAAAGTCTCATTAGATGAATGAATATCAAGGACAGCTTCCTTATTCATATACAGAATATTTCTTCCCTCTTCCCAATTGCCGTTTTCAGTTACGCCTAGTTTATCTATTGCAAATTGTAATTCTTCTTCATCTAAAATAGATTTTAATTCGTCATATTCCCAGGTAAAAAATTTACCTTCCACACCTTCAGTATCTGCATCAGTTGCAGTATAAAATCCACCTTCTTCACTCAGCAATATTTCAGTTATCCATTGTAACGTTTCATCGATTACCGGTTTGAAATTCTCCCCGGGGTAAAGTTGTTGAGCCTCACTGTAAAGAGATAATAATTGACCATTGTCATAGGCCATTTTCTCGAAATGAGGAGCAAACCATTCTCCATCCACACTGTAACGCGAAAAACCACCACCGATATGATCATATATGCCACCGGCAATCATGCTCTTTAAAGTGATCAAAGTACTTTCCGACTGCTTTGGATCTTCTTTCACAAGGTTTTTAGCAACAATTGATCTCCAGATGACTGGCATTGGAAATTTAGGGGCACCTTTTATTCCGCCGCTGTCATTATCAAACAAGTCTGAAAGTTTGTTCAGACCATCCTCAAAACTGCTTAAAGGGGGTATTTTTTCTTCAATTGGTGCCAGGTTTAGTTTCTCAGGTAAAGAAACTGATAACGCATTTTTCAGACTGTCGGCAGATTTTCTAATTTCATCATATTGTTGATTGAACCCATCATGAAGGCCTTTTAAAACTTTGGCCCATTGATCTGGTCTGAAATAAGTACCTCCGTAAAAAGGGCTGCCGTCAGGCAGAACGAAGACATTTAAAGGCCAGCCTCCGTTTATTCCCATTGCCTGAACGGCTTCCATATATAGTTGATCTACATCCGGTCGTTCTTCTCTATCTACTTTAACACAGATAAACCATTCGTTCATCATATCAGCAATATCTTTGTCCTCGAACGATTCTCTTTCCATCACATGACACCAATGACATGAACTATAGCCAATACTTATAAGTAGCGGTTTATTTTGTTTTTTCGCTTCATCAAAGGCTATCTCACTCCATGGAACCCAATCTACCGGATTGTGGGCATGTTGCAACAGGTAAGGACTTGATTCGTGTATAAGACTATTAGTGTGCTCGTTGCTCATATTTCTTGAGTTTATAATCTGCTTCTTCAATAAGGTTTTCTACAGGAAATTGTTCGTTTAAGACAAGTAGCATTTTCTTTGTTTCCTTGAGAAAAGTTAAATGCTGTGTACCTCTTTGAAGCGGCCTGTGTTCAAGCCTTCTTTTTATTTTTTCATATTTACCTACCAACTGGATGGTTTTTTCAGAGAGAAAGGTTTCCCAAAAATGCTCCCTGATATATTCCACTGCCTGATCATTTGGGTGAATCAGATCTTCAGAATAAAACCGATAATCCCTCAGATCATCGAGTAATAATTCATAAGCAGGAAAGTAAGAACAGCAGTCGTTTTCTTCTACCAATTTGTTTACAGCCAGCAAAAGAGTGGATTTACTTAGTTGGTTTTCATGAAAACCATCTTTAATATGTCTTACTGGACTTACAGTGAAAACAATATTGCAATTAGGATTGATTTCTTTAATTGATTTTATAGTGTAGTTCCAGGATTCAACAATCTCATCTGCCCTTAATAGGGCTTTTGTGAAAAAAGATTGAGGTATTTTCTGGCAATTGGCCACAATATTATTTGTCGGTTGATACCGGTAAATGTATGCAGTGCCAAATGTTATGAAAATGGTTTTTGCACCTGTAACTGCCTCTCTAAGATTAGAGAGTTTATTAGTGATTTCAAAAAATAATTTTTGAGGATCGTTGGCGTAAAGCTTAGAATGAAAATCAAGGCTAAAATAAAGAGATTCTCTTTCTATTATGTGGTCATTATTTATTTGAAAAGCTTCTGATAATGAGTTGTTAATAATTTTAGCCAGGGATACCGGGTTAAAAATAATGCCCATTGGATTTATTGAACTCCGGAAACCGTAGTCCATCAGTTTTTTTCCGATATTTTCAGCAAAACACGAGCCCACCAGAAGAATTTTTTCTCCGGGGAGTAATTCAAAATCAGCTTTTTTCGCTTTTATTTCTGTTCTGAACTTCATTTTGGGAATTTACAAAATATAAATTCACTCAGCATCAGATGAAAATAAAAAAAGCACTTCCCGAATTGAGAAGTGCTTTTAAAATATTGTTGTAAAAAGATTACTCAGCTACTACCGTAAATTTGATAGTTTGCTTAACCTCTCTGTGAAGGTCGATTTCTGCTTCGTACTCTCCAACGTTTTTAACGTCAGAAGAAATAGAAATCTGCTTTCTGTCGATGTCAAATCCTTTTTCTTTTAAAGCATCAGCGATCTGAAGAGTAGTAACAGTTCCGAAGATTTTTCCGGAGTCACCTGCTTTAGCTCCAAGCTCTAGTGAAACACCTTCTAATTTAGAAGCAATTGCTTCAGCATCCTGCTTGATCTTCTCTTGTTTATGCTCAGCCTGACGAGCGTTTTCGCCCATCATCTTTTTATTTGATTCTGATGCTATAACAGCATATCCTTGTGGAATAAGGTAGTTACGTCCATATCCCGGCTTCACGTCTACTAGATCGTGTTTATACCCTAATCCTTTTATGTCTTTCTTTAATATAATTTCCATTGTCTTGATTACTTTGGATTATTTTAATGAGTCAGTTACATAAGGTAGTAAGGCCAGGTGACGAGCACGCTTAACAGCTTGTGATACCTTTTTCTGATATTTGGCACTAGTACCAGTGATACGACGAGGTAATATTTTACCCTGATCGTTCACAAACTTCAATAAGAAGTTAGAATCTTTGTAATCAACATATTTGATGCCGTGTTTTTTGAAACGGCAGTATTTTTTTCTGTTTTCTCCTCTGTTGATAGGTTCGTTCTGTAGTGTCATTTTGCTGCCTCCTCTTTTTTCTTGTTAAATTCTCCTTTTCTTCTTCTTTCGTTGAATTCGATAGCGTGTTTGTCCAGGCTAACTGTTAAGAAGCGCATAACGGCTTCATCACGTCTGTACTCGGTTTCCAAAGTGTCTATCAGAGAAGGCTCCGCCTTAAATTCAAACAGGTGATAAAATCCGGTTGACTTGTGCTGAATAGGGTAAGCAAGTTTTCTTAGTCCCCAATCTTCATCATTTACGATCTCAGCGCCACCGTCAGTGATCACTTTTTTGAATTTAGCGACAGCATCCTTCATCTGAGATTCAGATAAAACGGGATTCAAGATGAATACTGTCTCAAAACTTTTTAATGCCATTTGTATAAAATTTAATGGTTTTGTTAAACGAACTGCAAAATTAGTGTATTGAGCTCAAATAAAAAAGACCCTTGTATAAAAAAAGCAGCCGATTAAGGCTGCTTTTAACTTATTTTATTTTGTATTCAGGATTAGTTTGCTCCCGAAACAATTACATTATCAAGATATAAAACATCTGATGATCCGTTAGTCTGGAATTCAACAACCAAAGTGATACTGGCTTTTCCGTTAAATTCAGATGATAACTCATTCCAGGTACCTAAATCACCTAAACCATCAACAGTTGTGTCGATTAAAGAAATTGTTTCATCTCCTGTTTCAACGTAGATTTTAAGGTATTCATTTTCACCGAAAGTTCCATCTAAGAAATATGAAAATGATACTCTTGAATCAACATAAGATGATACATCAATTGTTTCAAATGTTACTTGAACCATTCCATCTGTATCACTTAATTGATAAGCCTGGCTACCATCTACGAATTCACCAACAGCTCCAGTGTAACTTGTAAAACCAACGTAGTCTCCATCAGTAAGACCATCACTGTCTAGCGTATTAAAATAATAAGCATCAATAGCCATTTCGTTTCCTGAACCATCATAATCAACAAATGGCTCAGTATCATTATTAATAAGGTCATGGTCAGTTAATGGATCAAATGTGTCAGTATAACGACCTGAATTGGTAGTTCCTTCTTCAAAAGAAGTAAATGCGATGGTGTTAAACCTACTTTCTTCAGTACCGCTTACAGCAATTGATTTGCTTACAGCACCTGGGGTAGAAATAGCGATTTCTCCAGTTAATACCTGATTAAGTGCGGTGTTAGGTGCGAACCTTACAAAAACAGTTACTTCTCCTGCCTCTGCATCTTCTTTTGTAACAGTTACCTGATTAGTAAAGCCCTCATTAACATCTGTTAAAGAAACTTCGAAATTATTTGGAGCTTCGATCGTAATGTCGCCTATTAAAGTAGTTCCAGAAACAGTAAATGATTGAGAAGCTGAAACCTGGTTGGTTATTACGGTTCCGAAATCAGAAATAGAAGAAGTTACTGTTATTTCTGAACTAGGATTACTTTCAAAGATATCTGATGCTGAAATTGGAATCAACTGAGGAGAATAATAGATTCCCGCTACTCCTGATAAATTACCTTGGCCATAAGGGATTGCTGTACTACTAAACGGAGCATAGTTTTCAACTCTCATAGGAGCAGTATTAACTCCATCTGAAAAAGTAGTATTTCCAGCTACAGTAGAAGTTCCGTCAGCACCTTCAAAGTAAACATCCTGTACAGTTACAAGTGTACTTTGGTAAGCATCTGAGTTTAATTCTTCAATTGTGAT
Source organism: Mangrovivirga cuniculi (assembly GCF_005166025.1). NCBI lineage: Bacteria > Pseudomonadati > Bacteroidota > Cytophagia > Cytophagales > Mangrovivirgaceae > Mangrovivirga > Mangrovivirga cuniculi. The sequence continues at coordinate 3,487,944 of NZ_CP028923.1, read as the reverse complement.
TACAGCAGGTGTTGGCATTACTCCAGCTCCTTCAGATGTTGCATTTGCATTTGGAAGGTTGTTAACCTGAACAAGTCCATTGAAATCTGAAAGTGTACCTCCATTAATGTTTACTGAAACAGTATCTCCAAGAGTTAATGTGTTATCACTCTGAAATCTTAGAGCAATACCTCCTGTGTGATCCTGAATGAAAACGTTTTTACTTGTTACGTTGTCATTAGTTGAAATTACTACTCCACCAATGTAAACGTCTTCAACAAAAGTTGAATCATTATCTGCGTCATTTGCATATACTGATCTAAGATCTGATAAAGAAACTATAGTAAGTTCCGGCTCATCATCCTGGATAGTTAATGAGTGCTCCATAGTTTCACCCATTTGTACCTGAGAAGAGTTTGAGCTTAATGCAAATGATATACTTAAATCTTCATTTCTAACATCATTGTCAACTGGTCTTACAGTGAATGATACTGATGTCGCCCCCTGGTCAAAAGGAAGAATAATTTCTCCATCAACTGCTGATGGAGTAGTTGTGAAATCATCCATAGTTGTGTTGACTCCCGGAGTAAGGGAAACTACCACCTCACCAGCTTGTCCTGCTTCAGGATCAAGGTTGATTCTGATCGTTGTTCCTCCTGTAGAATTTTCCATTACCATTGATGTAGAAGACACAAAGTCTGCTACTGGTATTACCGGAGCTTCTTCTTCTTTACAGCCAATCATAATGGCTACCGCCATGATAAGTGTAAAAATGTGTTTGAGATTTCTCATTTTAAATTTATTGATTGTTGATAAATATTAATTCAAATTAATTGACAGGTTATCAATCACCCATGAAGATGAAGCAGATGATGTTGCTTCAATAAACTGGAATGCCAGAACAAATTTGTCAGCATTCAGTCCCTGAACGTCAAGGTTTATTGGTGTCCATGTTCTGGATCCTGCTTCAGGTGCCTGGGCATCGTAATCTGTTAATTCAACCCAGGTTGCACTTTCAGGGCTTCCGGAAGTGTAATCAGTACTGTAAAGCACTTTTATTCTTCCAGGGCCTGAATAATTACTGAATATTTCAAATGAAATTTGAGCAGTAGATTGACCTGATAATGTCATGGCATCATTGATTAACCACGCATTTTCTGTTCCTTCATCACCACCATACCCTGAAGCATTTACAGCCCATGATCCATCGACGCCATAATCACGTAATCCCCAACCACGATCTGTTTTAAATCCATCAATGATTACTTCAGTGAATTCTGCAGGTATACCGTATTGTTCTGTCTGATCATTAAAATCATAAAAACGATTTACTTCTACAGTAGATTCGTCATTATCAGCGATAGAAATCTGTGTTGAAATCACTCCTGTTTGTCCTAATGTGAAATCAGTTCCTTCATTTAAAATATTAAACAGAACTGTAGAGTTTTCTTCTTCCACTTCATCGTCCAGGCTGACAAATTGGAAATTTGGTGTTTCATCCGAAAAATCAAATGTCACAACGTTATTAACAGCCGCTGGAATAGTCACAAAATCAACTCCATATTCATATTCTGCTGAAAGAGGTATGATTTCTACTGATACTGATCCGGCTTTTGGACCCTGATCATTTACATAAAGTAAAACACCCTGCGATTGTCCTTCTTCTATAGCATATGAAGGGGATGCAAAACCAATTTTAGTTGTAATATCAAAAGGCTGTTCTTCTTCACAAGAAGCTAATCCGCCTAAGAATACTAACCCTGCGATAGCACTTAATATATTTTTTGATAATTTCATTTTATTCTCCTCTTATTTCAAGATTATCAATTGTGTAAGAAACTGAATTAGCACTTGACGCATTGTAAAAATGAAATGCGATATATAGCTGATCACTTCCAAGAGCATCAGAAAGGTTTGCAGAAACTTCTTTCCAGTATCCGTCAGGTGCATTTGCTGAACCTGAGCCTTTTTCAGGAAGGTTCTGATTGAATTCATTAACCATTGTCCAGTCGTAGTCTTCCGGATTTCCTGAACCAGGATAGGTAGTTGAATATTTCATTTCCAATTCACCACTCCCATCAAAATAACTCTCTACAACCATAGAAAGAACAAGAGAATTTAGAGCTGACGGATCGAGGTTTTCAGAATTGCTTTCTCTTTGTACCTGGGTAAGATCAAGTATCATCCATGCATTATCTGTTCCGGGATCTCCACCAAAAGCACTTGCCTGAACTCCGGGAGTATCTTCAAACCCAAAAGTTGCTCTTGTTTGCCATCCTCGATCTGTTTTAAATCCGGGAACGAATTCAACTGTAAATGGAGAACCAGGAACTTCATAGTTTCCATATTCATTAAAATCAATTACAGTAATTACCGGAGGAGTATCAGCATCATAAATTGTTAGGTTATAATCATCTCCTGCAGCTGATTTGAACTCGCCATTAAATTGATCAAGGCTGAAAGATAATTCACTACCTCCTGTGAATTGACCATCATAAAGTGATGTTACAGTAAAAGAAGCTGTTGTTTCTCCTCTCCCTGCAAAGATAGTTAGCTTTCCATCCTCAACCATTGGTGGGTAAGTAATGTAGTTTATGCCATATTCTGCATCAGTATCAACATTTATGTTTACTGCTGCATCACTAGCAATGACTTGTGAAAAGTTGATTGTTACTTCTTTCGAATTTGTTTCACCATCAGAACTCTCGTTCATTGTAGCATTGTATTCAGGTCCGAAAGTTACTGTTACCTGTTCTTTCATTGATTCATCTTCACACGCGATAAATGATATTGCGAATAAAGAGAGAAAGAATATTTTATATTTATTAAAGTATTTCATCTTGATTTACCTTTTTAGAAATAGATATTAAGACCTGCGTTGTAAGTAATTCCAAAGCCGTAGTCCTCACCGTTAAATCTCTGATCACTTCTTCGAATGTAAAGTTCATCTAACAGGTTGTGGATGTTACCAGAAACTCTTGCTCTAAAGCCATTGATGTTGAAATAGTAACCGGCATAAAGGTCAATGATTTTATAATCGTCAAGTTGTCTGACTTCAACATTTTCATTTCCGATCGCTACCGTTGGATCATATTCTTCATACAGATTACCGAAGTAGTTAATTCGGGTTCCGATGTAGAAATCCTTAATTCCTTTGTAGTGTAATCCAAGATATCCAGTCGTTTGAGCGGAGTTTCCAACCGGAAGACCACCAATTAACATATTTACCTCGTCAGAATTTCCTTCCTCATCAGTAAGGACTGTGTTTACGTCATTTAGATACTGATAGTCTCCTACAGAAGCCATACCGGTAACTTCAAGACCCTGGAATAATTCGAATCTTACATCCATTTCAACTCCCATGTGTTGTTGAGCCTGACCTGTTACAGCAAAGAATGTTCTTGTTGAAGTTTCCTGGTCAAATACTGAATAAGTAAATGCTTTATCATTCCATCTGATCCAGTAAGCATTAACATTTGCACTTAAACGACTTGTACGATATGAATATCCCAGCTCTGCAGCTTGTATCTTCTCGTTAGTAAGGCCTTCTAGATAGTCATTTGCATATCTTGCGTCTCTGAAAGCATTTCTAAGGAATGGAGCCCTGGTGATATAACCTCCGTTAACGAAGATATTTTGCTTTCCATCTATGTTGTAATTCAAACCAGCTTTAGCATTGTAGTTATTGAAAACTCTCACATCTGATTTGCCAAAACTATTATTAATGTTTGAAGAGCTCCCACTCCAGAAGTTCCCGTATCTGAACATTTGGCTACGGCTAACATTCACAGAGACAAAAGCATTTAACTTACCAAAGTCGTGCTCATACTGACCAAAAGCTGCGCCCCATTTTACGTGACCATCATAGTTGTAATTTACTTTGTCACCTATTCTGGCAGCATTATTTGGATTCAGAATGTTGTTATCCGTTCCGTTGAAGCTATCTACAAAAAACTCACCACCTAACAAATCTTCAACAGAAGCGTAGTGAAGTGCTTTGTAGGTTCTGACATCAATACCTAATACCAGGTTTCCTGCATCAGAAACATCCCAGTTAAGGTTAGAAATTGCACCGATCCAGTTATGGTTGTTGTGTCTTCCTTCAAGATAATATAAAGATTGAGCTCCTGTAATGCTGTTGCTTGTTCCATAAACATTGTCTACCGTTTGCTCATTCTCCCTGTTTCTCTCATCGATTAATGCGAAATCAATGTATCCATCATTATCGCGTGGTACTGATGGAGCATCACTAGATCTTCTTATACTGGTACCATATGCTCTCGCAAGTGATACATAAGCTGATGTTGATAATGACATTTTATCATTGATGTCCCAGAACCAGTTTACAGTTGCTTGTGGTTTATGAGAATATCCTTGAGAACTGTTATATAATCCACCTTTGTAATAACCTACAGAAGGGTTGAACCAGTAATCATCTCTTAATTCATATTCAGCTGTGCTGGTATTCCATGCTCTTCCATAATTAGCCGGAGCACCAAAAATGGTAAACATTAAAGTGTGGTCCTTATTTATAGTTTTTTGAGCATTGAAGAAATATGACCATGCGTCAGTGTATGCGCCTTTTTTATAACCGTCTCCAGTTGTGCGGGCACCCTGGAACGTAAAAGCCCATCCGCCTTCTAATTTTCCTGAGTGGAGTGTCAGACCATATCGGTTGTTCCACGTTGCAGAGTTCATTCTGAGGTCGATCTGTCCTCCTGCCTCTTCTTCTGATGGCTTAGTAACAATATTGATTGTTCCACCTACAGAGTTTAAGCCAAGTTTAGAAGCACCCAATCCTCTTTGAACCTGCATGTTTCTTGTGATTTCACTTAAACCTGCAAAGTTTGACCAGTAAAGCCGGCCATTTTCCATGTCGTTAAGAGGAACTCCATTGATCATGAAAAGTACTTCAGTCTGCTCAAAACCACGAATATTTACTCTCGCATCTCCATAAGCACCACTACCTTTAGTAGCATAAACACCTGGAGTTGAGTTTAATAATTCTGGTAGTGCCATTGCTCCAAGTTGCTCATCGATCGTAATTGCTTTAATTGTAGATGCTGCGACAGGTGTTTTTCTGTCTACTACAACGTCTGCAAATACTTCAACCTCACCTAGTGTTGTAACATCCTGAGCTAATTCTATAGTTCCTAAAGAGTTATTCCCTGCTTTTAAATTTGCAGGAATTTCTTTGTTACCATAACCAATGTAGCTTAGAACAATGGTGGTTTTGCCTGTTGATAATCCAGAGATATTAAATTCTCCATTCAGATCTGTGATAACCCCCTTTGTAGAGTTTTTGATTACCACTGAAACCCCGATCAATGGTTCGTTGCTTTCAGCATCGATTACCTTTCCTGAAACTACTGCGCTTTCTTGTGCACTTATTTGTGTAGTCACAAGCATTCCCAGGATAAGGATAAAGATCCTTAACATTTTTCTCATTTTGATTGACGTTTTGTCTAAAAATTAAATTGTTTAGTTGGCTGCTTAAAAATTCAGTTAGTTAGTTATTTCGCTTTGCAAAAAATATTTTGAACTGGTCGATTCTTACATTTGCGAACGCAAAATTAAATATGTTTTTGTCAAAAAAAGAATTCAATATTAATAATTTGTTAACACTTGGATAGTACATTATTCTGCTATTATGAGTATTCTTGCGGTCGCAAATCAAAAAATACTTTGTAAAATGACTAAAACATTACACATTTTTTTATTAGTCTTTATTGGATATTTCTGTGTTGCACAATCAGAGAATCAAGATTCATTTAAGTCGACTGTGGCGTTTTATAATCTTGAAAATCTGTTTGATACTATTGATGATCCCAACATAAGAGATGAAGAATTTTTACCTGGAGGAGATAAGCAATGGGGGAGAGAAAGGTACTTCAAAAAGCTGGGAAATATGGCAAGTATTATTGCCTCGGTAAATGGCGGTCCGGATGTTCTTGGTGTTTGTGAAATTGAAAATCGTGCAGTTATGGAGCACCTGGCAATTGTTTTGAGAAGATATGGGGTGAATTATAATCTTGTTCACTTTGATTCACCAGATGGCCGCGGTATTGATGTGGCCCTGATGTATAATCCTCAAAAATTTACGCCTTTTTATACTGAGCAACTGGCAGTTGTCGATTCTGAAGATCCTGATTTTAAGACGAGGGATATTTTATATGTTAAAGGATTGATGGATAACGATACATTGCATTTTTTTGTGAATCACTGGCCTTCCAGAAGGGGCGGAAAAGAAGATAAAAGGATTCTGGCAGCTAAAGTTTTAAGAGCCAAAGTTGTTGAGTTACAGGACGAAAATCCTCAGGCAAAAATTATTATTATGGGAGATTTTAACGATGATCCGTATAATAAATCAATAACTGAATATTTATTGGCTGAAGGTAAAAAGGAAAAATTGGATGATGGTGAATTATTTAATACATCTTTTGCTACTCATAAAAAGGGTTATGGTACTTTAAAATACAGGGGAGCATGGAATCTTTTTGATCAGATCATTATAAGTCAGGGATTACTTGAAAGTAATAACGCTGAGGGATTAAAATATATCGATGAGTCTTTCAGGGTGTATGTTCAGGAAAAAATGCTTGTACAGGAAGGCGATTATGCGGGATATCCTTTACGATCTTTCGTTGGCGATCGTTTTGATGGTGGTTATAGTGATCATTTACCAACTTATATAATATTAAAATCGAATACAGTAAATTAATTTTTTAAGATATAATTTAGATATGGTGTTTAATTATAAAAAGTTTTCATTTCTGTTATTTATTCTTCTTGCATTTTCCTGTAAAGAAGAGATATCTGAAAAAGTAAAACCAGTCCCAAAAGAAGATGATGATGATGATTATGAATTACCTGTTGATGGGCCTACACTAGCTACAGATACTACTCTGGAGGTCATGACGTGGAATCTGGAATTTTTCCCTCTTGATAACGATCCAGAGGTAGTTGACCAGGTTGCCAGAATGATTGATTCTTTGGATGTAGACTTGATTGGTTTCCAGGAAATATATGATATTAGTGAGTTTAACAGGCTTGATAATTTATTGACTGGATGGGAAGGTAAAGTTGTTTCGAATGCTGCAGGATTAAATCTTGCCTTTCTGTGGAAAACAGAATCGTTTTCGTCTGTTTCAAATGTTAGTTCAATTCTGACTGCTGATGTGAATTATTTTGCAGGCAGACCGCCCATTATGATTGAGGTCACTCATACGAATGGAAATACCTCAAGAGTGATCAATCTTCATATGAAGTGCTGCAACGATGGTGGATTTAAAAGAACTCAGGCATCAGCAAGCTTGAAATCATATCTCGATTCAGAGCATCCTAATGATAATGTTCTTGTAATTGGTGATTTTAACGAAGAAATAAACGACTCAAATGGTGCTTTTGATAATTTTGTAGAAGATGCTGATTACAAATTTGCCGACCTGGCTATAGAGCAGGGTTCAAGTTCATATTGGAGTTACCCTTCTTACCCAAGCCATATTGATCATATTTTGATCACTGATGAGCTTTTTGATAATATTGTCAATACCCAGACTTTGAATTTAAAAGAAAATTATCCAAAATACTTATTTGATATTTCTGACCACATGCCTGTAATGACAATTGTGGATAATTAATAGATACATTATTGAAGAATAAAAAAGGAGCTTGTGAAAACAAACTCCTTTTTTTTATAACTGTTTTATAAAATGCTATTTAACGGTAAATGTTTCTTCTCCAATAATATAATCTTCCGCCCAGATCTCAACGAGGTACTCACCTTCTTCGTATTCACTTCCTTTTTCATAAAGAAAGGTTAACTGTTGCCTGGTATTATCAAAAAGGATGTTCTTTTTACTCGTATAAAACTCCTCTTTATTATTTAACATAAAAGTACCGGATCCTTTGGCTACATCGAATATCACCTGACCATTATTGTCTATTACACGGATAAAAATATCTTTACCTTCAATAGGGGCTACATCGTTTTTAGCCAGGTTGAAAGAAACTTTTAACTGATCAACGTGCCTGTTTCTGAATTCACCTTCTCTTTCTTTGCCTCGATTGTTAACTGCTGCTACGGTGATATTTTCAGCTTTTAATCTTGAAGCCATTTCAACCTTTGACTGCAGTTCTTCCCTTACTTCAGATAGCTCACCAATACTATCATTAAGACTTTCTTTCTCTGTTTTTAAATCGGTGTTTTCTGTATATAAGGCTTCGTTTATAGCTTTCAGGTCTGCTATTTCCTCATCTTTTTGAACAAGCAGCTCCTCATATCCTTCTACTTTATTTTTAAGGCGATTTAAATTTGTTGTTGCCCAATTAGCCTGCGATTTGAATTTTTCTTTTTCGGCTTCGAGTTCTGCTTTTACTTTTTTCAGTTCTTCTACGTCACCACCAAGTCTTTCTATTGTAGCAATCTTTTCTTCCAGCTCGACGCTCAATTCATCGAGCTTTTTAACTTGTGCTGAAATTTCTGATTGCATTGCACTTTCTTGCTTCTGGTAATCCTGGTTATCTTGCCACCACAAATATCCCAGTAACAAATTAATTGCAAATAGAACACCGATCAGAACAGTGATCACCGTTTTGTTAGTACCTTCTTTTTCTTTCTTAGGAGGCTGGTTTCCAGGTGTCGGAGTTCCCTGGGTTTTCTTATCTTCGCTCATATACTGTTTTCAGTTAATTTTGTTGTTCAACGCAAACAAATAGAAATTCGTATTTTTTTGCCGCTATAAAGGTAAAATAAAACTTAAACATGCAAAATAATAAAATGAATGAATTTTACTGGCAGGAACGATGGGAAAAAGGCTTAACAGGTTGGGATATAGGGTATCCATCTCCTCCAATCACTGAATATGTAGATCAATTATTAGATAAATTCAAAACAATATTAATTCCCGGAGTGGGCAATGGTTATGAGGCTTGTTATTTAAAGGAAGCTGGATTTAAAAATGTTCATGTAATTGATATAGCCCGTGAACCCCTTGAGCATATTAAAACAAGATGTCCTGATTTTGAGGATTCTCACCTTATACATGGTGATTTTTTTAAATTGGAGGGTTATTATGATTTAATACTGGAACAAACCTTTTTTTGTGCTCTGGATCCTAAACAAAGAAATGACTATCGCGATAAAATATATGAATTATTGGTTCCGGGAGGGAAGCTTGCCGGCGTTTGGTTTACTTTTCCTCTTACCGAAAAAGGCCCACCCTTTGGAGGTGATCCGAATGAATATATTAATATGTTTAGTGATAAATTTGATATCAAAGTGGCTGAACCTTGTTATAATTCAATAAAGCCGAGGTTGGGAAATGAATTTTTCATGATTTTACAAAGGCCTGCTCATTAATATTTCATGTTCCTCTGGGATATTCGGCCCTTTCAGTATTAAGCCGGAATGATAAAAATCTAATTTGGTATTAAACATCCCTGAAGAACAGATTTCCTTCCAGGCTTTTTTCATGCTCTTTGACCAATATATATCACCAATAAGGATCGCAGCGTTTTCATTTAAGTAGGGGTAAATTAAATTCAGATAATTTATAGTGGCTTCGTAAGTATGGTTGGCATCCATATAAACGAAGTCTATTTTATCATCTAAAGTGGCTAAAGTGGTATCAAGGGTAGAGTCCAGATCACCCTTTATGATTTTAATGTTTCCTAAATTAAAGTCTTTAAATGATCTTTCGGCTAATTCAGCAAGGGCATTACTTCCTTCAAAGCTATAAACCTGACCTCCATAATCCAAAGAACTTTCAGCCATCAACATAGTTGTTACTCCAAGGTTTGTGCCTAATTCTATTATACATTTAGGCTGATTTTGAAAAATATAATTGCGAATAATTTTTCTGATACTTAAAGATGAAGTGCTGGTTTTTGCTATATCTTTTATTCTTCTCGAATTGCTTTTTAACGTGCTGCTTCCGACCCCATAATCGTCTATTAAAAGTATGGATTCATTAGTTTTTAATGAGGAAAGGTAATTATCAATCGAGTCAGAATCCCTGTATTTTCTCCTGATAAGATTTTTATAAATATTGAATAAAAATGGTGAATGAAGGCTGTGATCATTGACACACCTCAGCCAATGCAATACTGCATTATAAATTCTGGTAAACAATGTTGATTAATTTAATCTGAATGGTGCGACCATTGAAAACTCAGGAATGTTGACGAAGAATTCGTTTCCATCGACAACTTTTTCCATTAGATAGGTTCCATACATTTTACCGAGACCTGATTTAAGATTACACCCACTAACATATTTGTGTTGCTGTCCTGGCTCAATGATAGGTTGTTGACCGACAACACCTTCACCTTCAACTTCTCTGACTACTGTGGCAGCGTCATGGATAAACCAGTGTCTTCTGAGTAATTTTACTGTATATTGACTGTTGTTCTCTATTGTGATTCGGTAGGTAAAAACATAATGGTATTGTGACGGAGAAGAATACTCCGGTTGATATTCGGTTTCAACTGTTACCTTAACGCCCTTTGTGATTTCAGTAACCATTAGTTTTTTTTGATAGTTAGTTATTATTAAATATAATATTTTTTGAAAATTATAAATATTAATACAATAGTAAAACTGAATTTTGATATAAAAGTTTCGATATAAATGGAAATACCTCTTACGAATGAGTGGAATTCGGCCTTAAAAAAAGAGATGGATAAAAATTATTATAAAGATCTTATCCACTTTGTAGAAGACGAATATAGAAATAACACAATTTTTCCTCCGAAAAGCCTTATATATAATTCTTTAAATAAATGTTCTCCCTCGGAATGCAAAGTAGTGATTCTTGGCCAGGATCCTTATCATGGTCCCGGACAGGCCCATGGATTGAGTTTTTCTGTAAATGACGGGGTGAAATTTCCGCCCAGTCTTCGCAATATTTTTAAAGAATTAAAAGCTGATCTTGATATGGATATTCCATTTAGTGGTAACCTCGAAAATTGGGCAGAACAAGGAGTTCTTTTATTAAATGCTACTCTGACAGTAAGGGCAGGAGAAGCTGGATCTCATCAAAAGAGGGGGTGGGAAGAATTTACTGATTCGATAATTGAATACCTGGGGAAGAATTATTCGGGAATTGCTTTTGTTTTGTGGGGGAAATATGCTGAGAAGAAAGAGTCTTTAATAGATAGGGATAAGAATTTCATTTTGAAATCAGCTCATCCAAGTCCGTTGAGTGCCCATCGTGGATTTTTTGGTTCAAAGCCTTTTAGTAAAATAAATCAGTACTTAAAATCAGTTGGAAAAGAACCTATTGACTGGTAATAAAAAAGTCCTCAACTAATTGAGGACTTTCATAATAATTTAAAAACGCTATTATTCTCTGTGATCAATTAGGCCAATTCTGTCCAGTCTATAACCCCTGGAAATTGGTTTGTTTGGATTTTTAGACCAGTGAATGAATAAAGGATATCCCATGATATGATCAGCAGGAACAAATCCCCAGAATCTTGAATCGAGAGAATTATGCCTGTTATCTCCCATCATGAAGTAATAATCCTGTTTAAAGGTATATTCTTCGACCTTATTGCCATTAATAAAAAGTCCGTTTTTATTAAATTCAACATCCTTTAGCTTTTCATAATCAGCTATTGTATGACCATAGGTGTACAGATTTTCCTCCGTTAGTTTGATGGTCATTTCTTTTTTTGGAATTACTAGTGGTCCATACCAATCCTGATTCCATTTATTGCTATAATAAGATGGGAAGATTCTGGCATTACCCTGGTTTTCCTGTTCTATATGCTTCTTAACTTCATCGACATTTGGATTGGCTTCTAATTTGGCAGCTACATCGTCACTAATGTTGGTAACATAGGTGTATGAATTAAGAGCCTGTAATTCCTCTATATTGATACCCAATTCATCCAGCGTTTCACGGGATATTTTACCATTAGTTTTAATGATATGAGTATGCTGCATGTCTTCCGGTTTGAATGCAGGTTTTCCATTTATAAACAATTCAGCTTCTCTGATTTCCAATGTATCTCCAGCAATTGCCACGCACCTTTTAACATAATATTCCTTCATGTCAACAGGTAGTAAATCACCATCTTCGTTAAGATCGCGAGGCCAGTTAAATACAACAATATCATTGCGTTCTACCTCTTTAAATCCAGGGATTTGAATGGGAGGTAGTTGTAAAAGAGTACTATAAGATTTTATCGGTCCTAATCTTTTATGAGTTAATGGTATTTGTAATGGAGTTTCTGGAGTCCTGACTCCGTAATGCAGCTTACTTACGAAAAGGTAGTCTCCTGTAAGCAATGTGTTTTCCATACTTGAAGTAGGAATTGTAAAAGCCCCCAGGACTCCCCATTTCATCACTGTTACTGCAAATACTGCAAAAACAATCGATTCAGCCCAGTCTCTGTTTTTCTTTTTCTTTTTAAGGTCTCTTGCTTCTTTAGGAGAGATCTGCCACTTGGGTTTTTCTACAAATCCGAGGTACGGAAGGCAGAAAAACGGAACTGCGAGGGTTAGTGCCATAGGCCAGAATGTAGCCTTTTTGAATCCTCGAAGGAATTCGATCATCAAAGCTCCCCAGATAATAATATTTATATATGGAACGAATACAAGGATCTTCCACCACATTGGTTTTTCAACAAAATCGGTGAGTACGATTAAATTATAAAGTGGAATTATAGATTTCCATCCTTCTAACCCTGCTAATTCAAATAATTTGTAAAGCCCGGCTTTATATAAAATATATAGTACTGCCAGAATAATAAAAAAAGTAGTATAACCCATTATCGCCTAATTATTTCAAAAGTTTATAGTGGTAAAAAATCCTTCATGGTAAGGATGCCCTGCTTATCTTTAATCCATTCTGCAACAAGAACCGCACCAAGAGCAAAGCCTGTTCTGCTATGAGCAGTGTGTTTGATCGAGATTTCATCTATATCAGATTTATAAATGATCTCATGTGTTCCGGGTGTGGGATCAATTCTTTTACTAAGGATAGGGACAATGTTTTCAGGGGAATTTTCAGGAACGTTATCTCCTTCAAAAAGTTTCCAGTTTTGAATGTCCGGGTGATTCTTTACAATTCCCTCAGCCAATGTTATTGCAGTTCCGGAAGGAGCATCTTTTTTCTCTGTATGATGGATCTCCTCCATTTTAACATTATAATCAGAATATCTGCTCATCAGGTTTGCCATCCATTCATTGAGGTGGAAAAATAAATTAACACCTACACTGTAATTGGATGCGTAAAAAAATGTCCCTTCTTTTTGCTTGGCATATTTTTTTATTTCATCCATTTTGTCGAGCCATCCTGTAGTACCGGAAACTACCTTAACTTTTTGATCAATGCATGCTTTTATATTTTCGGCAGCTGCTTCAGGCTGGCTAAATTCGATAGCAACTTCTGCACCGTTCTGGGATAATTGTTTTAAGACGTTCGCTCCTCTTTCCTCTACGATATTGACTATTTCATGTCCACGGTCGAGAGCAATTTTTTCAATGGTTTTACCCATTTTGCCGTATCCTATTATTGCTAATTTCACTTTAATAAAGGGTTTATTGTTGTTTATTTGAGTTTCAAGCTCAGTGTAAATCCTGCCTGATACTCACCGGTGGCGAGTTGATAATTGACAGGTTTGATATTAACGGCATTAAAATACTTTTTATTTACTCTAAATTCAATTAAATGAGCATCAACATGCGCATCTACTATATTTAAAGTGTATAAAACTACTCCAAGAATGATTAAAAGATCTCTGTTTCTTCTGTATTCATCAGCAAGGTTGATGAGCTGATCTTCAGACAGACCTGTTTCATTGCTGCCTGTGTTTTGTTGTTCGAAAAGTAAACCCAGTAATTCTTCATATTGACCATTGTTCCAGTCTATAAAGTAGATATCTGTGGCTGCTAAGCCATAAATCAGCGGAACCTTCCAATATTTTTTATTGTATATCTGTCCCAGACCGGGAACCACTGCCGATAAAAGACCAGCCCTTCTTGGATCCGGAAGGGTTTGATATTTCTTGTCCAGTCTTTCACTTCTGGATAATTTCTTTCTTTTAACCTTTGAGGAATCTGATAAAACCCGTACAGGCTCAGAGTAAAGAGTATCTTTATCCTGAGCCTGTAGGTGATATGTTCCTGATGCTGCAATGATCAGGATGATAAATATTTTGATTATTTTCATTATAATCCGTCAATAAGTTCGAGAATTCTCGAAAGATCATCTGGATTTGTGAAAGGAATGTTGATAATTCCCTTTTTATTATCTTTACTATTGATAGTTACTTTCGTGCCAAAATGGCTTGAAAGCTTGTTTTGCATACTTTTGATCTCCGGAGAAGACTCTTCATTTTTTTGAAGCTTTGGCTTTTGAGGTTGACTCATAGTACGCACCAGCTCTTCAACTTTTCTTACAGAAAGGTCTTCCTGAACTATCTTCTTATATATATCAAGCTGATGATCGATTGAATCTATCGTGATCAATGCTCTCGCATGACCCATGCTTATTCGCCCATCTCGTAAACCAGCCTGAATATCCGGTGGGAGCTTTAATAATCTCAGGTAGTTATTTACCGTAGTTCTGTTTTTACCAACTCTGTCACCAAGTTGTTCTTGTTTCAGGTCACATTCAGCCATTAACCTTTGATAAGAAAGGGCAATTTCTATAGCATTTAAATTTTCGCGCTGAATATTTTCGATCAATGCCATTTCCAGCATTTGCTGATCGTTAGCGACTCTGATATAGGCAGGAATTTTTTCCAGTCCGGCAATTTTAGAAGCCTGAGTTCTTCTTTCACCGGAAATCAACTGATATTTCCCTTTTTCAAGCTCACGGACCGTTATTGGTTGTATGATGCCTTGTATTTTAATAGACTCAGCCAGTTCATTCAATGCATCTTCATCGAAATCTGTTCGTGGCTGGAATGGGTTTACCTCAATTGCTGATACAGGGATCTCATTAATGGATCCTGAAGCTTTTTTAACAATTTCAGCTTTCTTTTCCTGTGAAGGAGTATCTGCTAAAAGAGCTCCTAACCCTTTACCTAAAGCATTTCTTTTTTTCTGTGGTGACTTACTCATCGGTCCTCTTCCTTTCTACTACGCTTCTACGTTATTCTCAATAATTTCTTTTGCCAGGTTCAAGTAAGAGATTGCCCCTTTACTTTCTGCATCGTGAATGATCGCCGGTACGCCAAAACTTGGTGATTCACTAAGCTTGATGTTCCTGGGGATTATTGTCTTAAATACTAATTCCTTAAAGTGTGCGGTTACTTCTTCTACTACCTGATTAGACAGTCTTAACCTTACATCGTACATTGTAAGTAAAATACCCTCGATTTCTAATTCAGGATTTAGTCTTGACTGAATAATTTTAATTGTATTTAATAATTTTCCTAATCCTTCCAGAGCGAAGTACTCACATTGTACGGGGATGATCACTGAGTCTGCTGCTGTCATAGCGTTTACAGTAATCAGACCAAGAGATGGAGAGCAATCGATAATAATATAATCGTAATTATCAACGATGTTAGTCAATGCCTCTCTCATTCTGGTTTCCCTGCCTTCAATGTCGACCATTTCTACTTCAGCACCTACCAGGTTAATGTGTGATGGAAGAATGTCAAGGTAGTCAATATCAGTCTTGACGATAGCTTCATCCACATCTATGTCATTGACCATACATTCGTAAATACTAACCTCTACGGCTTTTGGATCCATTCCAACGCCTGAAGTACTATTAGCCTGCGGGTCTGCATCGACCACGAGGGTTTTATGGTCTAAAGCTGCTAAACTGGCAGCTAAGTTAATGGCTGTTGTAGTTTTTCCTACCCCACCTTTTTGGTTAGCAATTGCGATAACTTTGCCCATGAATATAGGATAAATTATAGGTTTGATTTAATTAAATAAAGCTGAATCGAAAAGTCTTCAATTCAAGTTCCAAATATTATCAATTTTGGTTGGATTTCATAATTTGTAAAATCTTCTTGTGCAAATTTACTCTCAATATTACAGGGACAGTAATGAATTAGCATTCTATTTGTTTTTAATTGAAAATAAGTGAATATTTAACCCCTGAATTATTTTTGAGATTAAAGTTCCATGAGTAAAATTTTTATAACTATGCTTAGAAAGTTATGCTATTCATTAATGATCCTTGTATTATTCGCGTCATGTGGCGGAGATGATAATGTTGAGGGCCAGAATGACCTGTCAGGAAAAAAAGTATTTAGATACAATCAGGCTGAAGGTCTTAGTTCATTAGATCCTGCATTTGCAAGAAATCAGGCTAATATTTGGGCAACTACTCAATTATTCAGTGGTTTGTTTGAACTTACTGATGAATTGTATACTGCTCCTAATCTTGCAGATACATGGAAGATTTCTGATGATGGATTGGTTTACACAATCACTATTCAGAAAGGTGTTAAATTCCATGATAATGAGTGTTTCCCAGAGGGAGAAGGAAGAGAATTGAAAGCTTCTGATTTTGTTTACTCTTTTAACAGAATTCTTGATCCGGCGACTGCCAGTACCGGAGCATGGGTATTCAGAGACAAAATCAAAGTAGATGAAAATGGTGAAATCGCTGAAGATTGGGTAAAAGCAATTGATGATTACACATTGGAAATCACATTAAATGAGCCATTCGCTCCATTCCTTGAAATTTTAACAATGCCATATACTTTCCCTGTTCCTAAAGAAGCAGTTGATAAATATGGTAAAGACTTCAGAACCAACCCAGTTGGTACAGGCCCTTTTATGCTTAACACATGGAAAGAGAATAACACTCTTATCATGGTGAAAAACGAGGACTACTGGAAAAAAGATATCAATGGTAAACAATTACCATATCTTGATGCAGTTGAAGTATCATTTATTAATGACAAAAACCAGGAGCTCTTAACCTTCCAGCAAGGGAAATTAGACTTCGTTTCTGGTATTCTTTCTGCTTCAGTTGACTTGATTCTTAATAAAGATGGCGAGCCAAAAGAAGAGTTTGAGAAAGAACACAATTGCCAGATTTACAAAGAACCATACTTGAACACTGAGTATATCGGGTTCATGATGGACAAATCTGTCTATGAAGATGCAAATCACCCATTCCTAAATAAAGATTTTAGAAAAGCATTAAACTATGCAATCAACAGAGAAGAACTTGTTTCTGGTCTGTTAAATAACCTTGGGCGTCCTGGTAACTCTGGAATCGTTCCTGCCGCACTTCCTTCGTTTGATGCAGAAGTAGTTAAAGGATATGAGTATAACACTAAGAAAGCAGAAGAGTTATTGAAGAAGTCTGGTTACGATGCTTCAGAATATCCTTCTTTTGATCTTTATACTACTATTCAATCTAAAGACATAATCGAATACCTTAAAAATCAGTGGAACAGCATTGGTGTTAATGTTAATATCCAGATTAACCAGGTTCCTCAACATCAGGAAATGGTTGATAATAGTAAAGTAAAGTTCTTCAGAGGTTCATGGTTAGGTGACTACCCTGATGCTGAAAACTATCTTTCTATGTTCTACAGTAAGTATTATGCACCAGCAGGGCCAAATAAAACTCATTTCAGTAATGAGGATTATGATAGCCTTTACAATGTAGCAAAAGAAACAACTGATGGATTTAAGCGTTTCGATCTATATCAAAAAATGGATAATATCATCGTTGAAGAAGCACCTGTTATCGTTTTATTCTATGATGAAGTTGTGAGATTAGTTCATGACAATATCCAAAATCTTCAGTCTAACCCGATGAACGTTCTTAAACTGGAAAAAGTAGACATCCAGGATCCTGAAACGTTAGAGGCTTCTACTGAGGGTTCAGAAGATTCTTCTGATGATATCGAAGTAATTACTGAATAGCAGTTAATAAATATTTTAACATGGAGAAGGCCTGCTTGATTTTTCAAGCAGGCTTTTTTCATTTAGATAAAGTAAAGGAAGTAACACTGTACGGGGTATTGGTCCTCCGGTGAGTATAAAGCACCAACATATTGAGATCAGATGATGTAGACTTCTGATGTGTATCTATCCTACAAGGATTATCTTGACCAGTTATAGCCATTCACTTGATGATACTCATTAAAAATAGAGGATAGGCAATGCTACTTTAAGTAATGAAGAGTCAAGATTACGCAGTAGAACCATATCGCAGATCTCTTCCAAACCAAATTATGACTTTATATTACATAAAGAAAATAATTATTTTTTTGAGGGATCGATAGATGAATAAAAAAAGCCCGGTTGGAAAGTTTTCCGACCGGGCTTTTTGATTTATTTAGAAATTGAATTCCTATTTTCTTTTTGCTTTTTTCTTCGCTTTTGATTCCTGGGCTTTCATTGCTTCTTCTAATTTAGCCTGGAACTTTGACTTTTTACCGCCTTTAAGCTTTCTGTTCTCTTCGATTTGTCTTTCAATTTTCTCGTCATCGATCATGAATTTCTTGATCAATGTTTGCTGACCGAAGGTAATAATGTTTGAAAGGAAGTAATAGTATGTAAGTCCTGCAGGGAATGAATTAAGCACGAACATAATAATTACTGGGGTAAAGTACTGTATTGTCTTCATTGGGCCTTGCATCTGTGCACTGTTCATCTGGCTGTTGGTGTACGTCATCAAAACTGTTGACAATGTCATAAGTAAAGTGAACAGAGATACGTGGTCACCATAAAAAGGAATGGTGAATGGCAAAGTTGCAATGCTATCGTATGTCGAAAGGTCTTTTGCCCATAAGAATGATTCTCCTCTCAGCTCTACAGAAAACGGGAAGAAATTAAACAGGGCAAACAGAATCGGCATTTGAAGGATCATTGGAATACAACCACTCATTGCAGCAAACGGGCTTGTACCCATTTTCTGATAGAGTTTCATAGTTTCCTGCTGAATCTTCGCCTGGTCATCGCCATATTTTTCTTTTAGCTGATCAGTCTCTGGCTTTAAAAGGTTATTCAACACTTTCATTTTCGCCATTGACTTGTACGACTTATAAGTTAATGGAGATAACATCAACTTAATGATCAGTACCAGCATGAAAATTATTAATCCGTAATTACTGGTAAATCTTTCCAGGAAGTGGAAAATTGGAAGTACTAATCCTTTATTAATGAAGGCAAGTATTTTCCATCCAAAACGAACGTTTTCTTTAAACTCGGGAGCTCCGGCTACATCCTGCATAACATAGTAGTTATTAGGGCCGAAGTAGTATTTGAATTCAGGTGAATTTCCTTCCAGGTTTTTCATAGGAACAGCAACCGTAGCATAAAGTTCTTTTACAGTTGTAGTGTCACTTTCCGGAGGAGTGATGGTTTTAAACTGAGAGTTTGAAAACCCATTTTCAGATATCAAGGCAGCAGAAAAATATTTCTGAGACATGCTAAACCATTTTACTGGTGAAGCAAGAGTGTCAAACTGAGGATCAGTTGAAGAAGCATCTAGTGATTTAAATTCCTCATTGTCAGTTCGGAAATAATTAATTGTTGTTTCCGGTCTTGAACCAACCCTTGCACCTTCTAATTGTTTTTCAAGACGCTTTGTATGATTGTCCCATGAAATGATCAGATCTTTTCCTTTATTCTTGATTCCTTTAAAAGATAAACCATAATCAACTGTGAACTGATCAGGGGCAAGTCCGTAAGAAATATTTATTTGTTTGCCACCAGCTCCTTCACCGGTAAAAACTAATTTTGCTGTATCTCCCTCACTTGCAACCATTATTTTTGGTGAGTTGGAAGTATAATAAAGATCTGAAAGATCAATCTTTTTACCATCCAGCTCAGTTATCAGTGATTGCTTTGAACTTTCTTCATCTATTAAATAAAGAGGTTCACCAAGATAGGTTTCCCTGTTCTTTAAACGTACCGATTTAATTACAGCACCCTGAGAACTGATTTTTATTTCTACAAGATTATTTTCAAGGGTAAAAAATTCCTCCTGGCCTTGAGAAAGACCTGCAAATGAACCGAATTTGTTGTTAGCTAAAGCTGCTTTAACAGAATCACTTAATTCCTCTTCAGGTTCTTCTTCTACAACTTCAGATATTTCCTGATCCTGATCTGCAGTAGCTTTTTGTTCAACTTGTTCAGTCGTGCTTTCAGCTGTTTCATCTACCTTAGGTTCTCCCATGAAGAACTGTACGTAAATGATAAACATAGCTGCAATGAGGGCTAACCCTATAGCTTGATTTCTATCCATTATATCTATTCTTTATTCTTATTTTTCTTATACTCAATAGCCGCCTTAACGAATCCGGTGAATAAAGGATGCGGTTTTAAAACGGTACTTTTTAATTCCGGGTGAAATTGAGAGCCCACAAACCAGGGGTGATCTTTTAATTCGACAATTTCAACCAGGTTTCTATCCGGGTTCATTCCGGACGCGATCATACCGTTTTTCTCGAACTGCTCGAGATATTTATTGTTGAACTCGAATCTGTGTCTGTGTCGCTCTTCGATATTTGCTTTATGGTAAATATTAAAAGCCTTAGTACCCTTTTTAATTTTACAGGCATAAGCACCTAATCTCATAGTGCCACCCATATTTTCAATATCTTTTTGATCTTCCATAAGATCAATTACAGGATATTTGGTTTCAGGATCAATTTCTGAAGAGGCAGCACCGTTAAGTCCGATTACGTTTCTTGCAAACTCAACAACTGCACACTGCATACCAAGACAAATACCAAAGAAAGGAATTTTATTTTCCCTGGCATATTTCACAGCAGCTAATTTCCCATCTATACCTCTTTCTCCAAAACCCGGTGCTACAAGAATCCCGTCCATTTCATCGAGATACTCTTTAACATTATCTTCAGAAACAATTTCAGATGAAATATGATGAACTTTTACTTTACATTCGTTTTCAGCACCCCCATGAACAAATGATTCATTGATAGATTTGTAAGCATCAGGCAATTCAACATATTTCCCGATAACTGCTATTTGAACTTCATTAGTAGGATTTTTTAGTCTACCAAGGAATTCTTTCCATTGATCAATGTCAGGCTGAGTTTTGGTAGGGAGCTTTAGTTTACTTAACACTCGCTCATCCAGTTTTTCTTTGCGCATCAATAGTGGTACATCATATATCGACTCTGCATCCAGAGCTTCAATGACACTATTGATCTGGACATTGCAAAACAGGGCCAGCTTCTTTCTGATATCCTGAGGTAAATGTTGTTCAGAACGACAAACTAAAATATCAGGCTGAATACCATTTTCAAGTAATTGCTTTACAGAATGCTGGGTAGGCTTAGTTTTTAATTCACCAGCAGCCTGTAGGAATGGAATTAAAGTCAGGTGGATATTCAGGAAATTGCTTGTTCCTAGTTCAATTCTGGCTTGCCTTACTGCTTCCAGAAATGGTAAAGATTCGATATCACCTACGCAACCACCTATTTCTGTAATGATAAAATCATAATCTTCGCTTTCCCCAAGCTTATAAAAATTCTTTTTGATCTCGTCAGTAATATGAGGGATTACCTGCACAGTTTTACCAAGGTAATCGCCACGACGTTCCTTCATTATAACATTATAATAGATACGTCCGGTGGTTACATTATTATCTTGTGATGTAGGTATATTGAGAAACCTCTCATAATGACCCAGGTCAAGATCTGTTTCAGCTCCATCATTCGTAACATAGCATTCTCCATGTTCATACGGGTTTAGTGTACCCGGATCAACATTAATGTATGGATCGAATTTTTGAATTGTGACTGAATAGCCTCTTGCCTGTAGTAGCTTCGCAAGCGATGCAGAGATGATTCCTTTACCAAGTGAGGACGTAACGCCGCCCGTAACGAAGATGTATTTAACTGCGCCCATAAGTTTTTTTAGATTCCAAATCTTACGGGGTACAAAGGTACTGTTAAAAAATTAATTAACGATAATTTATTAATAAAATAGCAGTGCTATGTTATTAAATCCGAAAATATGATTTTTTCTGGCTATTTAATAACCATTTTAACTTGTTTATACTCAAGCAATTTATCATTTATAAAAGATGCTTACTAGCTATATTTTTGAAATCATATTTAATTTAAATCGTTTGATAAATCCAAATTAATCGATTATTTGAATTTTGCCTTTAAAACATTGGATTTTTTAATAGTGAATTAGCCAATGTAAGTTTTTAGTATATTTCGTTTTTATTGTATTTAAACTTCTGTTAATCAGTGTTTTAAAGGGTGTTTTCCTTCGGTTGATGATTTGGTTTTTATCCATTTATTCTTTCTTTTTGTATGCGGACTTTTAAGACCAGCTATTTTATAGGTCTGCAACCAGCTAACTGAAAGAAAATGTACTTGAAACAACTATTTTTTAGTATTCTTGTGCTTGGTAGTTTATTAAATGCCAATGCCCAGGATCCGCAGCTCTCTCAATTTTACGCTGCACCTTTATATCTGAATCCGGGTTTTACCGGAACTTCGGAGGGAAATAGGGTTGCTTTAGTAAACAGAATTCAATGGCCGGGATTATCCCAGGCTTTTAATACCTATACTTTTTCATTTGATAAGTCTGTTGATCACCTCAATAGTGGTTTTGGAGTTTTTTTGATGGCCGATAAAATGGGATCTGCAAATCTCACTACATTTAATGGCAGTTTTAATTATTCCTATAAATTGAAGATTTCAGATAAAATAATGTTTTCTCCAGGAATATCTTTTGGAGTTGTCCGTCGACAATTGGATGCCCAAAAACTACTTTTTGGTGATCAATTGGATTTTGATAATGTTACTCCCGGTACCAGTGATCCGATCATCAGGGATATCCGACCAGTAACTTTTATGGACTTTGGAACCGGGTTATTGGTTTACAGCAGGCAATTCTGGGGAGGTATATCAGTATCACATATGAATTCTCCTTCTTATTCTCTTACTGGAGAAGATATCAGACTACCTGCTAAACTCACTGTACATGGTGGAGTGAAGCTAAAAATAGGGGAGCCCAAATCAAGGCAAGCGGAACCAGTATCATTGTTACCTTCATTTATCTATAGAAAACAAGGGAGATATGATCAGCTTGATGTTGGAGCACAGTTAAATTATTTACCTATTAAAATTGGTTTCTGGTATAGAGGCATACCCATTCAACAGGAAATAGAAGATAACATTAATCATGATGCAGTGGTATTGATGTTTGGGATTGAGATAAACAAACTCCATTTCGGATATTCTTATGATATTACAGTAAGTGAACTCGGGCCTCGTGCCGGAGGATCTCATGAAGTATCGGTTATCTATGACTTTCCGACCTTTTCAAGAGGTAAAATCACCAGAAAGGAAAAATTCATGCCTTGTCCACGCTTCTGATCTCTGTATTTTTGAAAATACCATTGTATTAGGCTACTTTTGAAGATTGAGTGAGTCTGATATAATTGAATGGTTGATTTAAGAGCACATTTAGAAGATATACCCGTATTTAAGATAGTCAGTGAGGCTGCCAGAGAATGTAAAGTCGATGTTTATTGTGTGGGAGGATACGTTAGAGACCTTATACTTAAACGCCCTTCTAAAGATATCGATTTTGTTTGTGTCGGAAGTGGCATAGAACTTGCAAAAGTTGTAGCAGGAAAACTTCCGGGCAAAAACCAGGTGAACTACTTTAAAAATTTCGGAACTGCAATGATTAATTCAGGCGACTATGAATTAGAATTCGTGGGAGCCAGGAAAGAGTCTTATCGCAAGAACAGTAGAAAGCCTGTAGTAGAAGATGGAACTCTTGAAGATGATCAGAACAGAAGAGATTTTACAATTAATGCACTGGCTTTAAGTTTAAACGAAGATAATTTCGGTGAATTAGTTGATCCTTTTGGTGGGGTAAAGGATTTACGTAGAAAATTAATTCGAACGCCTCTTGATCCTGATATTACTTTTTCTGATGATCCTTTAAGAATGATGAGGGCCATTCGCTTTGCTTCTCAATTAAATTTTGATATTGAGCCGGATACTTTTGAGTCAATAATGCAAAATGCCGGCCGGATAGAGATTGTCAGCAAAGAAAGGATCGTAGATGAACTCAATAAGATTATATTATCACCAAAGCCTTCTTATGGGTTTAAGTTACTTTTCCAGGCAGGCTTATTAAATCATTTCTTTCCGGAGATGGTCGATCTGCACGGAGTGGAGAAAAGAAAAGGACAATCGCATAAGGATAATTTTTACCACACTTTGGAAGTGCTTGATAATGTAGCAGAAGTCTCAGATGACCTATGGCTTAGATGGGCTGCGATCTTGCATGATATTGCCAAGCCACCAACCAAAAGGTTTAATCCTAAAGTTGGATGGACCTTTCATGGACACGAAGACAAAGGCGCAAGAATGGTTCCGGGGATTTTCAGAAGATTGAAGCTTCCCTTAAATGAGAAAATGAAGATGGTTCAAAAGCTTGTCAAGCTTCATTTAAGACCAATAGCCCTGGTAAAAGATACTGTTACAGATAGTGCAGTCAGGCGGGTTCTTTTTGAGGCCGGAGAGCATATCGATGAATTGATGATGCTTTGTAAAGCTGATATAACATCAAAAAACCACGAAAGAGTAAAGCGGTACCTTAAGAATTTTGAAAAAGTTGAAAAGAAAATGAAGGAAGTTGAGGAAAAGGACCACCTTCGGAATTTTCAACTTTCAATAACAGGGGAGGATATAATGAAGACTTTTGATATTAAACCTTCAAAGGTTATAGGAGAAATAAAAGACGAAATAAGAGAGGCGGTACTGGAGGGGACTGTTTCTAATAATTATGAAGATACCTACCCTCTTATGATAGAAATAGGAAACAGACTAGGACTAAAACAAAAACAAAAATCATGAAGAAACTTTTTATTTTAATTTTACTTGCAGGGTTATTTTTCACAATGGATGCGCAGCAGGATTCTACGAAACGAGCAATGACACCTGAGCAAAAAGCTGCACAACAACAAATGCAGCAAATGGGCATGGCCTTTACTCAGGTAGCAGCTTCTAAATATCAGCTAGCGAAAAGATACAATGATAGAAATGCACAAAAAGATGCCATTTATCAATTGATCGCAATCAATCCGAATAATATTAATCTATTAGATACATTAGCTTTAATGTATATTGAGGAAAGAAACTATGTGTCAGCGGCTCTTGTAACCAAGGATGTTTTACAAGTGCTGCCTGAAGATGAAATGGCATTGGAAATTTCAGCTTTAAGTTATGAAAACCTCGGGGTACTGGATCAGGCAGTGACAAGGTATGAAACTTTATATTTGAAGAATAATGATCCTGTTACTCTGTATAAAGTGGCAACTTTAAATCTGGATCTAAAAAGATATGAGGAGTTTGATACTAATGCCTCAACACTTGTTGATAATTTTAAAGATAGAATTTTGGAGATTAGTGATGGAAACGGAGGTACTCAGCAAGTAACAATGGAAACAGCAGTGAGATATTTGCAGGGCTTGCGATTTGAAAACTCAGGAGATAAGGATAAGGCTAAAGAATATTATAACATGTCATTGAAACTGAATCCTGATTTTTCAGCTGCTCAATCAGCTTTGGATAAGCTTAAATAAGATTAATATAAATTCTCTAATATAAAAAAGGCCGGAAGATCTGATTTCTTCCGGCCTTTTTTTATATTATGATAATCTGCTTATTATAAGCCAAATGTAACACCAATTAAAGCACCAGAAGTACCCGTTCCTCCACCAACTTCTAACATGGCAGCTATGTTAGGATTGAAGAAGTATTTCACCCCTGCTCTTAGTCCAAGATAAATTGTTGAAGTTTCACCATAATAAGGACCAAAATCATCGTCCCAATCGTTGTTCCATACAGCATATCCTAGCTCAAGTCCACCATAAAGATCCAATTCTCTGGGAATATTTAAGTGTCTTGAATAGTGATAATTACCAACCGCAGCCAAAGTAAATACAGAAGCATTATATTTAAATCCCTGGCTTCTGTAAGTTTTACTTGAGTATGAAGCTCTTGGTCCAACAGTAATAAATTCTGAAACACCAAATTGAACATCAGCAAATACAGGAACTCCCCATCCGCTTGTTCCTACCCCAACACTTAATTGAGTGGTTCCGTTATCAGGTCCCCAACCTTGGGCATTTGAAGCAAATGATAATGCTACTACAGCAAAAAATGTTAATAATAATTTTTCATGATTCGTGTGATTTTTGATCAAATGTATAATTTAAAAAATAAGTTTCGAGTTTATCAAAAGTAAATATTGATATAAAGTAAGGTTTGATCTTGAATTCAATATTTACGGAAGAATTTTATTGTCCTTACCGAATTTTTTATTGTAATCTTCAAAGGCCTGGTTGATGATTTCCAGAGCTGTCTCCCTGTTCTGAAATTCTTCAACAACCACTTCTTTGTGTTCAAGTTTTTTGTAATCCTCGAAGAATGCTCTCATTTCCCTTAACATATGCTCCGGTAGATCACCTATGTCTTTAAGGTGGTTTACACTCATATCCTGATCAGCAACGGCGATGATCTTATCGTCAGCTTCACCATTGTCAAGCATTCTCATTACTCCAATTACTTTAGCCGGAGTGATACACATAGGAACAATTTCAATCTGTGAAAAGACAAGGATATCTAATGGATCATCATCATCACAATAGGTCTTAGGAATAAAACCATAGTTTGCAGGATAATAAACATTAGAATAAAGGACTCTATCTAATATCAATAAACCAGACTCTTTATCCAGTTCGTACTTTGCTCTGCTATTTTTAGGTATTTCGATAATTCCGTTTACTTGCTCCGGCGCTCCTGCTCCCGGATCTACATCATGCCAAGGATTTAACATAGTATTATTTAGTTTTATAAAAGGAGGACAAAATTAAATTAATCGTTGTTAAACACCTTGATATTTGATTATAAATTCAACCTACAGTTAGTTTTTTTTAATTTTTTGCAATCTTTATATAGAAAATGCAACCCTTGATATTTAGTTGAATCTTTATTGTGAAAGTTTAAAAAATTGGTATCCGCAAATCACGAAATACATTTTAGCCTGATTGATCAATGCAGGGAAGGAGACAGGAAAGCTCAGTATGAATTATATAAGCTTTATTCGAAAGCTATGTTAAATACAGCTTTTCGGATTGTGGGTGAAAAGCAAGCTGCTGAAGATGTTGTTCAGGATTCTTTTATTAAGGCTTTCAATAATCTATATGCCTTTGAGGGACGCTCAAGGTTTGGAGCCTGGCTAAAAAGAATTGTAGTGAATGAATCTTTACAGGTTTTGAAAAAAAGTAAAATAGAATTTGTCGGGGATGAACAGATAGGTGATAAACCTGATTACGAATCTGAGGAAGGATATTTGAGTGAGGTAGATGTAGAAAGCGTAAAAAAATGCCTTGAGAAATTACCTGATGGCTTCCGGGTGGTTCTTTCACTCTATTTAATGGAAGGGTATGATCACAATGAGATTGGAGAAATTCTTGGAATCAGCCCGAATACTTCTAAAACCCAATATATGCGTGGTAAGAAGAAATTAAAAGAATCGATATTAAATCATCAAAGCGATGGAAGATAAAGATAAATTAAAAGAATATTTTAACAATCACAGACAGGAGTTCGACGATCTTGAACCTTCTAAAGATTTGTGGTCAGGGATTGAATCTGAACTCAAAGGTGAAGTTTCCGATAAAAGCGAAAGCAGATTTAACTGGTGGAAAGCTGCTGCTGTGATATTTATGGTTTGTACCATAGGATTGATCACAGTGATGTTCGTAAGAAATAATGAAGCTCAACCACAATTGACTGTCGAATCATATAATATTCCTGATCAGAATAAAGAGATTTCTTTTGATCCTGTCAGTACTGAAACATATTATTTCCAATTAATTTCTGAAAGGAAAAAGGAAATAGATCAAATGGATGCTCCTAAATCTGTTAGTGAAGCATATGATCAGGAGATCGAATCCCTATTGAAAAATTATAGAAAATTAAAAGCTGACCTGGAGGCTAACCCGGGAAATGAAATGCTTATCCAGGCTTTAGTTAAAAATTTAAAACTGCAGATCGATTTGCTCAATGAACAACTATTAATTCTTGAAAATTACAAAAACTACGAAAATGAGAACGATGAAAAACATAAAAACAGTTAATATTTTCTTTCTGATCATGCTGATATCAGCTTTTTCAATTATTGCTGATAGCAAGGCTGATGTTAGAAAAGAGAAAAAGTTTAACAAGCAATTTAAAGTCAACAATTCGACTTTAGTAACTGTCAAAAATAAATTCGGTAAGGTGAATATTGTACCATGGAATCAAAACTATGTCAAAATTGATGTCGAGGTGATAGTAGAAGCCAGAAATGACGACAGAGCCGATCGACTTCTGGAAAGAATATCTGTCGAATTTACAGGAAGCGATAATTCAAGTGAAGTTGGAGCTAAGACTGATATGAATGGTAACATGAATACTTCAAAAAACGAAAAGTTTGAGATTAATTATGAAGTAAAAGTACCCTCTTCACAACCCATGTCCGTCCGTCATCAGTTTGGTACATTGGTGATCGGAGATCTTAAAGGAAAATTAGATGTGTCACATCAACATGGCAATGCAATGCTTGGCAAAGTTACCGGCGAAGGGTCCACGATCGAGCTTCAGTTTGGTGACCTTGATATTGAAGAGTTATCAAACGCAGAAGTAGAAATACAGCATTGTGGAAATGTAACCATTGAAAAGGCCAATAATGTTGAATTGGAAAGTCAGCACTCTAATATCAGTTTTGGAGAAGTATCCTCAGTTGAAATCGAATTACAACACGGTAAGTTTCATTCGGATAAGCTTGGTAGTATAGAAGGGGATGTGCAGTTCAGCAAGTTTTCCATTGGAACTTTAACTAAAAGTCTTTCTCTGGATGTTCAACACACAGGTTCTTTTAAGGTTGATAAAGTCTCTGGATCAGTTAGTAATATAGAACTAGACGTTCAGTTTTCTTCTCCAACATTTCATTTTGAAAATTTAAACGCCTGGACGATGGAAATTGATGTGAGCCATGGAAAAGTATCTTACCCTTCAGGTTTTACTTTCCAAACTGTTAATGAGAAGTCTACTTCCGCTACATACCGAAGGAATGGAGGGTCAGGTAAAAAACTGTCAATTGATGGTCAGTTTTCGAATGTGACTTTAAAGTAATTAAAAACTACTATTGAGTTCAATATCTTCTTTTGAAGAATCAATCACCTTGCCGGTCTCACACTTGAGGATTCTGGCAGGGTGTTTTTTTACCAGGTTGTGGTCGTGCGTAGCCATTAATATAGCAGTGCCGGATCTGTTTATATCCTGGAATAACTTAAAGATGCCTTCAGATACTTCCGGATCCAGATTTCCTGTAGGCTCATCAGCTACTAGCATTGCAGGTTCATTAATTAACGCCCTGGCTATTGCCACCCGTTGCTGTTCTCCACCACTTAATTGATGTGGGTATTTTTGAGGAATAGATCCCAAGCCCACCTGCATAAGAACGTCAGTCATTCTGTTTTTAATCTTAGAACTTTCAGTCCATCCCGTAGCTTTCATAACAAACTGAAGATTTTCGGCTACAGTTCTGTCATCAAATAGCTGAAAGTCCTGGAAGACGATTCCAAGTTTTCTTCTAAGGTATGGTACTTTAGATGAGCTGAGGTTTTTAAGATTAAAACCTGCCACTTCAACATTCCCTTGTTTTAGTGGCAGGTCAGCATATAATGTTTTCAGTAATGAACTTTTTCCTGAACCAGTTCTTCCTACAAGAAAAGCGAATTCTCCTTTTTCCAACTCGAAATTAATATCTGTAAGGATTGGAATCCCGGACTGGAAAATAGTAAGGTTTTCTACTTTTACTAAAGGATCAGAGGAGAAAGTCATAGCTGCTAAATTAAATTATCCGTTTGCTTTTTTGTGGTCTGCAAGAAACTTCTCTAGTCCGCTGTCAGTTAAAGGATGGTTTAATAAACCAGTAATCACTTTTAGTGGACAAGTAGCAACGTCAGCGCCAATTTCAGCACATTTGATCAAGTGCATCGTGTGTCTTACTGATGCTGCTAAAACTTCAGTTTCATAACCGTAGTTTCCGTAAATATGTACAATTTGATCAATAAGTTCCAGACCATCAGTTGAAATATCGTCAAGTCTTCCAATAAATGGAGAAACGTAGCTTGCTCCAGCTTTAGCAGCTAAAAGTGCCTGTCCCGGACTGAAAATCAATGTACAGTTAGTTCTGATGCCTTCAGAAGAAAACCATTTGATTGCTTTTACACCTTCTTTGATCATAGGAACCTTTACAACGATCTTATCATCGATCTTTGCAAGCTCTTTTCCTTCTTTAATAATGTTGTCAAAGTCAGTTGCGATTACTTCAGCACTAACGTTGTTATCAACGATATCACAGATGGCCTTATAGTGATTTCTCACATTTTCTTCACCTGTGATTCCTTCCTTAGCCATAAGTGAAGGGTTAGTGGTTACTCCATCAAGAACTCCGAGGTCGTGTGCTTCTTCGATTTCTGCCAGGTTGGCGGTATCAATAAAGAATTTCATGTTGCAGATATTAGTTTGAATTTTGCTGCAAAACTAAATCTTTATTAGGTAAGACAAAAGGAATTAAAAGGATAAGAATTTTGAGAGGGATAAAAAAAGGCGAGCCGACATCGCACCGCTACGACCGTCTACCCTTGCTGCATTCCTGCCCTGGGGGAATTCGACGGGAGCTGGTCGTGCCGACTCGCGGATGCAAAGGTAGAAAAATCGGTTAATTTTCCACAGTTTTAACTCCTTTTTTGAAACTTTTTTTATAATTAGCTGAATATCAGGCAACCTTTTCATCCGGTTTTTTGTATTGTTAACAAATTGATCAATTTTTTAAATTATGGCTCGAACTTTTTCTATCAAATGGCCTCAAATCTGGGCGTTAATATTTTTAGATATAGCAATTTTAATTAGCTGGATAGCTTATCACAAATACCAACCTGTGGTACTGGATATTTTTGGTTTTTCATCTATTACCAGGGAATTTTTAATAATTCAGGCAATTATATTATTAATAACTCCACCTGCAGCAGGTATTTTTGCAGATAAGATCTGGTTAAAGAGAAAGGAAAAGTTACCGATTATCAAGGCGGGGATAAACCTGGTTACAATGGTTTTTATGTCTGTAGCTTTCACGGTCTTCTTTCAGCCGGATGGATGGTGGCGCTTTCTCGTTCCTATTCTGATTGTCTTTTGGTTAATTTTAATGAATGTATTTCATAGTCCGGCATTTTCCACATTCGAAATGTTCGTTCCGGAAAAGAAGTATCCACAAGTTATGGCATTATTTATTGTATTGATCCAGCTCGCTCAGGCAGTGGAACCGGTGATTATACAATTACTTGAATTCTTTGGTGGCCCGTTAACATTTGCTGTGGGGGAGTATTGGTATTTGGAACAGGTTTCTATCTTCAAAAGCAATTTTCTAATTTAAATTCTTCCCGAAAAACGAATTTAAAAGTGAAGAATGCCAAGAATAAAGAGAGTCAGCCCCTGTTGGTTTTTGTACTGGGATTGATCTTTGGAATAGCTACTAATTTCTTCTTTAATGTATTACCCGGACTGATCTCTGAGTTTAATTTAATATCATTTATCGATCTGAGTGCAGCCACTAAAACCGGAATTGTAATCGCCTTTTCAGCATTAGTCTGTTATCCTGTTTCTTTATTAGTTAGTAAAGTCGGGATTAATAAAGCGATGATTGCTTCGATCATACTAAGTATATTATTCGGAGGTCTGATCTATTTGACCACGGGTGTGCTTTCGACCATATTGATCTTCGTTTTTGCTATAGTATATGCCGGTCTTTCGGTAAGTACAATTCCTAATGCTTTTTTAAGATTAAATCCTGCACATAAAGTGTTTGGTCTTGGGCTCTTTTTTGCAGCAGCTGAACTACCTAATAGTATTTTCGAGATTTTAAATGTATAGATATAAAGAAAGGCCGATGATTATTTGTCGGCCTTTTTATATTTCTCCAGGTAAAGATTAAATTCTAACGGATTACCTTTTTCAAACCCATCTTCTTTAAGATCTTCATATATCTCTTCGTCAAATTCTCTTTCTTCTTTTTTCATATTTCCCTCAGAAGAAACCATTAATTCAGTTCCGGACAGATCGTGAGGATTGATTTGTAATAAAATAAATCCTTCGGGAAATTCTTTTTTAAAGTAATCAAATACTACAATAGATTTTTTCATGCTCAAAATTAATCATGAGCAGTTTAAGTTCTATATAATTTGACGATCTTTTAGGCGAATACAGGTTCAGATATTTCTATTTCAACTTTAGAATTTTTTCTACTTTCTTTTTCCAATAGCTTTTCTTCCAGTAGATCAGCCCAGGCATTCATGTATTTTACTACATCATCTTTTTTGTTGTGTCTCAGATAATCCTTGTTCGGAATTCTTTTAAGCACTTCTTTGTTTTTTAACCTTTCGAGCTCGATCAGGTCTTCAATAGTGAGCCCTTCATTTACCATTGTGTTGATAATCAGGTCAAACGGTTGTTTGCTATCTGTGCAATAGTCCATGGCTTGCTCAGTCCAGTCACCATATTTTTGCATCGCATAAGTATGTATTTCGCCTTTATTTAAATTAGTGATTTCCTGAGCCAGAAATCCACAATTGCAGCTTCCCATGTGCCCCCATTGATATTTATCACTTTCATTCAATTTCTCCGCGGCCTTTCTCAAGGCATTTATCAACGATTTATTAGGTCTGGCCATAATTAATTTGTTTTCTACACTTAAAAATTACCATTTATCAAATTTATTAACCAGATAATCAACCATATTGTTAAGTTTGAAGTTTAAAAATTCGATCATATAACATGAAAAAAATTTATTTACTTCTGTTGGCAGCCGGTATAATGGGATGTCAGACTAATGAAGAAAATTCTTCTAATAAGGCCATTGATGTTTCATTAATGGATACAACAGTTAGAGCACAGGATGATTTTTTCAGGTATGTAAATGGTACCTGGGTAGATGAAACTGAAATTCCTGGAGATCAGGGAAGATGGGGGAGCTTTAACGAATTAAGAGAAAAAAGTACAACAACTGTAAGAGAGGTTCTCGAAAATGCACTTGAAAGCGGAGAGTTGAAAGAAGGCTCTGATGAATACAAAGCAGGACTTTTTT
This sequence comes from Mangrovivirga cuniculi, assembly GCF_005166025.1. Taxonomy (NCBI): domain Bacteria; kingdom Pseudomonadati; phylum Bacteroidota; class Cytophagia; order Cytophagales; family Mangrovivirgaceae; genus Mangrovivirga; species Mangrovivirga cuniculi. The sequence goes on along the minus strand of NZ_CP028923.1, from coordinate 3,454,823 downwards.
ACAATGTTGGTATGGATTCAAGTCTTGCAGAAAATGTAGGAATTAAACCGTTAGCTCCTTACTTTGATCAGATAAATGACATTTCTGATAAAGTATCTCTTCAGGAGTATGTGATTCAGGATCATAAAAGAGGTGGTAGCGTATTCTTTGGTTTTGGTGTTCTTGCTGATCTTAAGAATAGTAAAGTTAATGCTGCTTACCTATGGCAATCTGGTTTGGGTCTGCCTGACAGAGATTATTATTTTAAAGAAGATTCAGTTTCTCAATCTATTAGAGAGGAATATGTTAAGCACGTAGAAAAAATGCTCGTCCTGGCTGGTGAAGATCTGGAAATAGCTTCTTCTCAGGCGAAAAAGGTAATGGAGATAGAAACTCTATTAGCTGATTCTTCAAGAACAAGGGTTGAGATGAGAAATATTCCTGCTCTGTACAATAAATATGCAGTTGGGAATGTGGCAGAGTTAAATGATGAGTTTAATTGGAGTGAATATTTTGCAGGAATCGGTCTTGCAGATCTTGATAGTATAATCGTTTCTGTCCCTGAATTTTTCCAGGGCGTGGATGTTGTTGTTTCTAATTATGATTCTGAAGCCTGGAAAGCTTACTTGAAATGGCATCTAATAAATGATTATGCCAATTACCTTAGTAATGATTTAGTTTCTCAAAATTTTGCTTTTTACGGTAAAAAACTAAGGGGAACTGAAGAAATGAGACCTAGATGGAAGAGAGTTCTTTCTATGGTAAACGGGGTTGCCGGTGAAGCTGTTGGTAAATTGTACGTTGCTGAAGCTTTTCCTCCTGAAGCAAAGGAAACAGCTGATAAAATGGTTAAAAACGTTCTTTCAGCATTCGGTGATAGAATCGAAGCCCTTGATTGGATGACAGACTCAACTAAAACTAAAGCTTTAGAGAAATTGAGTACTATCACAGTTAAGATTGGTTATCCGGATGAATGGAAAGATTATAGCGACCTTAATATCGTTGAAACCAGCCTAGTTGAAAATATGATCAATGCAAGGGAGTGGAATTTCAAAAAAGATATTGAAAAAGTAGGTCAGCCGGTAGATAAAAAAGAATGGGGCATGACTCCTCAGACTGTTAATGCTTACTATAGTCCTTTAAACAATGAAATCGTTTTCCCTGCAGCAATTTTACAACCTCCTTTCTTTGATTTTAAAGCTGATGATGCAGTAAATTATGGTGGTATTGGTGCAGTAATTGGTCATGAAGTGTCTCACGGTTTTGATGATAACGGATCGAGATTTGATTCAGAAGGAAATATGAAAAACTGGTGGAGTGAAACAGATGCTGAACAATTTGAATCAAAATCAGCTATGTTGATCAAACAATTTGATCAGTATGAACCACTTCCGGCAGTAAATGTAAATGGAAAGCTGACTCTTGGAGAAAATATCGGTGACCTATGTGGTCTTTCAGTAGCTTATGATGGGTTAATGAATCATTATGAAGCAACCAGTAAGCCTGAACCAATTGCAGGATTTACAGCTGAACAGCGATTCTTTATGTCATGGGCAACTGTATGGAGAATCAAATACAGAGATGAAACGTTAAGAAACCTTATACAAACGGATTCTCATTCTCCGGGAATGTACCGTGCAAATGGTCCGTTAAAAAACATTGATGCTTTCTATGCTGCGTTTAATGTTGAAGAAGGTGATGATATGTATCTTCCGGAAGAAAAAAGAGTGAAGATCTGGTAAGAGTTAATAAGTATTTAAGAGAAGGCAGTTACTAAAGATCACAGTAACTGCTTTTTTTATTTTAGGCGATATTTTTTATTTTTAATTCAGTTGTATTATCTGTTAACTCAAAATTAATAATTATGGGAAAAGGAGATAAAAAGACAAGAAAAGGTAAAATCTGGAGAGGTTCATATGGTGTGAACAGACCCAGAAAACAGAAAAATGCCGAAACGAAAAAAGAGGTAAGAGCCTCAGCCCAAAAAAAATGATGTAAAATTGTTTGACAAATTGATATGAAGGATTACATTTGTTTCAAATGATGAAAATTAATATACATAATGCATGGTACTGGTGGTACATCGACAGATGAACACGGGACCGTTATGTATAAAAAGATATAATTAATAATCTTAAAAAGCTTGTCGGTTCCGGCAAGCTTTTTTTTTGGTCTAAACTCAATAAAAAAGTATGAAATACAGGTTTAAATCAACGGTAAAGCGCTTTCTGGCTGATACGATCACACCAGTAAACCTTTACTTAAAACTAAGAGATAAATTCCCGGGCACTCTGCTACTGGAAAGTTCAGATTACCATGGTCATGAGAATAGTTATTCTTATATCTGTTTTGATCCGATAGCATCTTTTATTGTAGACAAAGGTGAGTTAACCCTGGAAATGCCTGGTGAAAATCCGGTGACTGAAAAGGTTGACAGATCAAATGTCGTTGATAAGCTTACTGAGTTTGCACGATCATTTGAAGGAAGTGATCTGGATCTACCTTTCGCAGTGAATGGTTTATTCGGATACATGGGATATGATGCAGTTCAATATTTCGAAGATCTGGATCTACAGCAAAAGGATGATGAAAACCATATTCCTGAAATTAGGTACTCTGTTTACCGTTATATTCTGGTAATCGATCATTTTAAAAATGCTTGCTTTCTGATTTCTCATCATTTAAGTGAAGATGAAGGAATGACTGAGCAGGAATTGATGTCTTTGATCGACAATAAAAATTACCCGGGATATACCTTCTCAGTATCTGAAAATGAGCAAGCCAATATTGATGAAAAAGATTTTCTTGAAATTTTAGACAAAGGACAGCAAGCCTGTTTTAATGGAGATGTCTTTCAAATTGTATTGAGCCGTAGATTTAATATTGGGTTTAACGGTGATGAATTTAATGTTTACAGGGCACTAAGATCTATCAATCCATCTCCTTATCTATTTTACTTTGATTATGGTAGCTACAAGATATTCGGGTCTTCACCGGAAGCACAACTGGTAATTAATGAAGGACAGGCTGGTATTTACCCGATAGCAGGAACTTTTAAAAGAACCGGGAATGATAAAACTGATGCTCAACTGGCGGAAAGACTACTTGAAGATCCTAAAGAAAACTCTGAACATTTAATGCTGGTTGATCTGGCGAGAAACGATCTGAGTCGTTCTGCTAAATCAGTGGAAGTTGAAACGTATAAGGAAGTTCAGTTTTATTCTCACGTAATACACCTTGTTTCTAAAGTTACCGGGAAGCTCAATGGTTCGGCAAGCCCGATCAGGTTAGTAGCAGATACTTTCCCTGCAGGGACTTTATCCGGAGCTCCGAAATATAAAGCGATGTCGTTGATCGATTCGCTCGAACCGACAGCCAGAAGTTACTATGGAGGGGCAATTGGCTACCTTGGTTTTAACGGTGATTTCAACCATGCGATTATGATCAGGTCTTTTCTGAGTAAACAAAATAAGCTCTATTTTCAGGCAGGTGCCGGAGTGGTGGCAAAATCAGAAATAGAAAGCGAATTGCAGGAAGTAAATAACAAGGTAGCAGCCTTGCGCCAGGCAATTACGGATGCGGAAGAAATTAATAAAAGATATTAATAATTGATCAAGTGAAAATATTAGTTCTCGATAATTACGATTCATTTACTTATAACCTGGTTCATATTCTTAGGGATCTTGGATATGAGAATAATACTGATGTGTTCAGAAATGATAAAATATCTCTGGAGGATGTCAGAAATTACGACAAGATTCTGATTTCACCAGGTCCCGGCCTTCCCTACGAAGCTGGAATTCTTCCGGATCTTCTTAAGGAATACGGGGCATCAAAAAGCATCTTTGGAGTATGTCTTGGATGCCAGGGAATAGCAGAGGCTTATGGTGGAAAACTATATAACCTCGATACTGTTATTCACGGTGTGGCAATGGATACTTATCTGAAAGATAAAAGTGAACCCATATTTAAGGACCTTCCCGACCGGTTTGTTACTACCAGGTATCACTCTTGGGCTGTGAACCCTGATTCACTGGAAAACTCACCAATAAAAATTACAGCTACAGATATTTCAGGAGTAATTATGGCGCTGAGCCATGAGACTCAGGATGTGAGAGGAGTGCAGTTTCACCCTGAATCAGTCATGACTCCTGAAGGAAGTAAAATGATCCAAAACTGGTTAAAAATCTGATAAAAATGAAAGAGATATTAAATACACTATTTGAATACAGGACATTGTCTGAGGGCCAGGCCAAGGAGGTTTTGATTAACCTGGCAAAGGGAGAATACAATGCTTCACAGATGGCTTCTTTTCTGACGGTCTATATGATGCGAAGTATCACCGTAGAAGAGTTAAGTGGATTTAGAAAAGCAATGATGGAATTATGCGTTCCGATAAACCTTGCTGAATTTGATCCGATAGACCTCTGTGGTACCGGGGGAGACGGTAAGAATACGTTCAATATTTCTACTTTGAGTTCTTTTGTTGTTGCCGGGGCAGGAGTGAAAGTTGCCAAGCATGGTAATAACGGGGTTTCTTCAGCCTGCGGTTCTTCAAATTTATTAGATCACCTGGGTTATGAGTTCACAAATGATGAATCCACGCTTAAAAAGCAGATCGACGAAGCAGGTATCTGCTTTCTTCATGCTCCTTTGTTCCACCCTGCAATGAAAAACGTTGCTCCGGTGAGAAAAGACTTAGGAGTAAAGACATTCTTTAATATGCTTGGACCGATGGTAAATCCTTCAAGCCCTAAAAAGCAGCTTACAGGAGTATTTAGCCTGGAGCTGGCAAGATTGTATGCTTATTTGTTTCAGCAAACGGATAAAGACTTTGTTGTCCTTCATGCATTAGATGGTTATGATGAAATTTCACTGACAGGTGATTTTAAAGCCATTACTAATACCGGTGAAAGTATTATCAGCCCGAAACAATTAGGATTGAACAAAGTTGATGCAAAGCAGATATATGGTGGAGAAACAGTTGAGACTTCTGCTAAGATTTTCATCGATATTCTTGAAGGAAATGGAACTGAGGCACAAAAAGAAGTCGTTTTAGCTAATTCTGCCATGGCCTTAAAATGTGCTGATGATAAACTATCCGATGCTGATGCTATTGGAAAAGCGAAAGAATCACTGGAATCCGGAAATGCTTATTCTGTACTAAAAAAACTGGTAGCCTGATGAATATACTCGATAGAATTATAGTTGATAAGAAAGAAGAGGTTAAAGAAAAGAAGGAGCTCATTCCGGTTAAAAAACTTGAAAAGAGCATCTGGTTTGAAACGATGCCTGTTTCAATGAGCCACTATATCAAAAGAGATGATAAAAGTGGGGTAATAGCAGAAATAAAGCGACGATCTCCAAGTAAAGGCGACATCAATAAATATATATCTGTAGAAGAAATCTCTATTGGATATATGCAGGCAGGAGCATCAGCTTTGTCAGTACTGACTGATCAGAAATATTTTGGAGGAACCAATGAGGATGTGATGACGGCAAGAAAATTTAATTACTGCCCGATTTTAAGAAAGGAATTCATTGTTGATGAATACCAGATTCTTGAAGCAAAATCGATTGGTGCGGATTGCATTTTGTTGATCGCCTCAGTTTTGGACCCTGAGACCATAAAGAAATTTACAGCTTTTGCTCACGATCTTGGCCTGGAAGTATTACTGGAAGTTCATGATAAAGATGAATTGACTTCAAATACAGATAGTGATGCTGATCTTTTTGGTGTTAACAACAGAAACTTAAAAACTTTTGATGTAAATCTTGAAAATTCAGTTGAACTACTATCGCTAATACCAGAAGGAAAACTAAAGATTGCAGAGAGCGGAATAGATCGTCCGGAAGACCTGGTTTACCTAAAAAATAATGGTTTTGACGGCTTCCTTATCGGTGAACGATTCATGCGATATTCCAGGCCTCATGAAGAAGCGGCTAAGTTTTTGGCTAAAGTAAAAGAGCTTGAAAATTTCTATCCGACGAACGCCTGAGATGAAAGATATAAAAGTAAAAGTTTGTGGGATGCGTGATCCTGAGAATATCGATCAGCTAATAAAGCTGGATGTCGATTTTATGGGGCTGATATTTTATCCGAAATCCTCACGGTTTGCGGGTGATGCCGACACAGACTTTACTCAGTTTGACGGAATAATTAAAACCGGTGTATTTGTTAATTTGGATCTGGAAGATATCCACAAGGCAATCAAAAAATATGATCTCAAAGCTGTGCAGCTACATGGCGATGAATCTCCTGAATTTGCACAAAAGATTAAGCAGGATGGGGTGAAAGTAATAAAGGCTTTTCCTGTAAGAACAAAAGAAGACCTGGAAAAAGCAGAGCAATTTAAAGATTCGGTGGACTTTTACCTCTTTGATACTAAGGGTGACAAACCCGGTGGAAACGGAATTGCTTTCGATTGGAGTATCCTGAATGGATTTGAATTTTCAAGGCCATTTTTTCTCGCTGGAGGAATAAATAAGGAAAACATTCACAATATCACCAAAATAAAAAACCCGGCTTTTTATGCTGTTGATCTCAATAGTGGTGTAGAGATTAAACCCGCTTTAAAAGATCTTAATGAAATTAAAATTATAAAAAATAAAATAGCTCAAATATGTCAAAGTACGCAGTAGATGAAAGAGGCTATTACGGAAAGTTCGGAGGAGCTTTCATACCTGAGATGCTATATCCCAATGTGGAAGAACTCAGGACTAATTATCTTGAAATAATCGATGATCCTGATTTTCAAAAGGAATTCAGGGCATTGCTAAAAGATTATGTGGGGAGACCTACACCTTTGTTTTTTGCAAAAAGGCTTTCCGAAAAATACGGAGCAAAAATATATCTTAAAAGAGAAGACCTATGCCATACCGGGGCTCACAAGGTAAATAATACCATTGGTCAGATTTTGCTGGCAAAAAGGTTAGGAAAGAAAAAGATCATTGCGGAAACCGGAGCTGGCCAGCATGGTGTGGCCACAGCTACCGTTTGTGCTCTGGCAGGATTAGAATGCAAAGTTTATATGGGTGCTGTCGATATGGAAAGGCAAAAGCCCAATGTAGAGAGGATGCGTATCCTTGGTGCAGAAGTGATCCCGGCAGAATCCGGCAGTCGAACCCTGAAAGATGCAACTAACGAGGCGATGCGTCACTGGATCAATAATCCTCAGGATACTCATTATATAATTGGTTCCGTTGTCGGACCTCACCCTTATCCGGATATGGTGACCCGATTTCAGGCTGTGATCAGCGAGGAGGTTAAAAAGCAATTAAAAGAAGTAGAAGGTAGAGAGAATCCGGATTATGTGGTGGCATGTGTTGGTGGAGGAAGTAATGCTGCAGGAATATATTACCACTATCTCGATAACCCAGAAGTGAAAATTATTGCTGCGGAAGCGGCAGGTAAAGGAGTTGAGTCAGGTGAAACCGCCGCAACGACTTTTAAAGGAACTCCGGGAGTATTGCATGGTAGTATGACACTATTGATGCAAACTGTCGATGGACAGGTTGTGGAGCCTTATAGTATTTCTGCTGGTCTGGATTACCCTGGAATAGGACCACTACATGCTCACTTGTTTGAAAGTGGAAGAGCACAGTTTATCGCCGTAGATGATGAGAACTCCATGAAAGCCGGTGTTGAATTAAGCCGACTTGAAGGAATAATCCCGGCAGTAGAATCTGCTCATGCATTTTCAGCCCTCGATCAACTGGATTTAAATGAAAGTGATGTAGTGGTTATAAATCTTTCCGGAAGAGGCGATAAAGATCTTCAAACATATATTAATTGGGGAAAATACTGATGATTATGGTTAAGAACAGGATAAATAAATTATTTGACAATAAATCTGAAAATGTCCTGACGGTATATTTTACTGCTGGTTACCCTGAGTTAGAGGATACGTTGGATATACTAGTTGAACTTGAAAAGTCTGGTGCAGACATGGTCGAAATTGGTATACCGTATTCTGACCCGGTAGCTGATGGACCTACAATACAGGAAAGCAATGGGGTAGCCCTGAATAACGGGATCAGCATGGAAAAGATCTTCAGTCAGTTGAAAGACATGAGACAAAAGGTTGATATTCCTGTTGTCCTCATGGGATATTTTAATCCGGTGCTACAATATGGCCTGCAGGATTTCTGTAAAAAGTGTAAGGAATGTGGAGTAGATGGAGTGATCATACCGGATCTTCCTATCCTCGAATATGTAGAGCAGTACAAAGATCTGTTTGATAGCTATGATCTGCACAATATGTATTTGATTACACCACAGACATCTGAAGAAAGAATCAGGATGATTGATGAAAATACTTCAGGCTTTATTTATATGGTCAGCAATAGTTCGATCACTGGAGCGAAGAAGGAGATTTCGGAAGAGCAACTGGAGTATTTCAACAGAATTAAGAGTATGAATCTGAGTAATCCGAGACTAATAGGTTTTGGAATCAGTGATAACAAGACTTATAGAACTGCTTCTGAATATTCATCAGGAGCGATTATCGGTAGTGCCTTCATTAAGGCATTAAAGGGATCTGAAAAGAATTCGATCGCAGATCGGGTTCATTCATTTATAAACATGGTGAAAGGAGAAGAGGTAAATCAATGATCATACAATTAGAAAATAATGCTTCTGAAGACCAGATATTGAAGGTCAAAGAAAGTCTTGAGGATATCGGTTATAAGGCCAATGAAGTTAATACTCAAAAGGGTAAATATCTTATAGGCATCGGTAAAAAAGATTTTGATATCCGGGCAATAGGCCAATTACCAGGGATTAAAGATATCCATATAGTTTCCGATGATTATAAACTGGTTTCTAATAAATGGAAAGTAAATCCCACTGTTATTGATCTTGGAAATGGAGTGATCATTGGTGGCGATGAGTTTGCAATTATGTCCGGGCCGTGTAGTATTGAAGGCGAGGAACAAATAGCCGATACGATTGATTTTCTTAAAAGCCAGGGTGTAAAGATTATGCGTGGAGGTGTTTATAAGCCCCGAAGTTCGCCATATTCATTCAGAGGTCTGGGTATTGATGGGCTTAAATTATGGTATAAAATGGCCAGAGAGGCGGGGCTCAAGATCATTACCGAAGTGATGCAGGTATCTCAGATAGAAGAAATGCATGATTACGTCGATATCTATCAGGTAGGAGCAAGAAATACTCAAAACTTCAATCTGTTAGATGAACTTGGGAAAGTAGACAAAGCAGTAATGATCAAACGAGGTATTTCGGGGACAATTGATGAATTATTGTATTCAGCTGAATATGTTTTTTCAGGTGGAAACGAAAAATTACTATTATGCGAGAGAGGTATAAGAACCTATGAAAAGGCATCGAGGAATACCTTTGATATCAATGCCATTCCGATCTTAAAGGAGAAGACACACCTGCCGGTGATAGCAGATCCGTCACATGGTATTGGTATAAGAAAACACGTTGGTGAAGTTGCTATGGCTTCTGTTATAGCAGGTGCTGATGGAGTGATATTTGAATCACATTCATGTCCTGAAAAAGCGTATAGCGATGGTCAGCAAACCCTTGATTTTAAAGAATCTGAAAAATTGATCAAGGCAATGAAGGAAACTCATAAATTAAGAAAGGCTTTTTACTAATATTAAAAACCTAACAGTTGTAAGGTTGTAGTCGTTTTGGTTGCATCGGATACTTTTTTTTTACTAATTTCACCATATAAGAATTTTAATGCTGTGAATTGTATCATAGTAAAATAAAATTCGTTCTTAAAACTAGACGACATTAGACAACATTAACCCTAAGGAATATGAGTACTGAATACGAAAAACACAGCGGTCTTCCAGTTATGAACCAGGATTACGAGGCTTATACTGAGGAAGATTTTAAGGTTTGGAAAATGCTTTTTGATAGACAGAAAGACAATATTCCTGTCTATGCTTCTGAAGAATACATCAGAGGATTGGAGTTGATCAAGTTTAAAGCTGAAGAGATTCCTGATATTAAGAAAACTAATGAGATATTAAAAGGAATAACCGGGTGGGAAATATTCATCGTTCCGGGACTGATCGACGATGATAAATTTTTCCAGTTGATGTCTAATAAAAAGTTCCCAAGCTCAACATGGTTAAGGAGCTTAGATCAGCTGGATTATCTTGAGGAACCTGATATGTTCCACGATATTTACGGTCACGTGCCATTACTTACTAATCAATCGTTTGTAGATTTTCTCCAGGATTTATCAAAACTTGGATTAAAGTATATCGATAATCCTCATGCAATTCACCTGTTATCAAGAGTCTACTGGTTTACAGTTGAGTTTGGATTAATTAGAGAAAATGGCGAGTTGAAAATCTACGGAGCCGGAATTCTTTCTTCAAAAGGTGAAACAGAATATGCTACTACTGATAAGCCAGAGCATATAGAATACGATGTAGATACTATGCTGGACACTTCTTATAGAAAAGACGTTTTCCAGACAAAGTATTTTATTATAGATAGTTATGAACAACTTTATAACTCTATCCCTGAAATTGACAGGCTTTTAGCTAAAAAAGTAGCAGAACATGAAGATTCTGCTGTTACAAAGTAGTTTTTATCTATTAAAACCAATAATTTTGAAAGCACCTTTAATAGAGGTGCTTTTAATTTTTAAAACAAATCGACCAAAGAGGTGAAAATGGTTTCTACGAATACCAATCAATTAATTAAATCATTGTTGCACAGTTACATTCTCGGAAACTGTCACCATCACCATCATTGTCATTGATCTATTCTTGTGGGTGTTGCCCTAAGAACAAATTTTATTAATTTTTTTACGATCAATTTTACCTGAATGGATATAGCAATAATTAAATATAACGCCGGAAATGTGCAGTCCGTAAAATACGCTCTGGATAGATTAGGCGTCAAGTACAGACTTACTGATAATGCTTCGGAGATCATGTCTGCAGATAAGGTGATCTTTCCCGGTGTGGGGGAGGCCAGTACAGCAATGAATTACTTAAAGGAAAACGGCCTTGATACGGTGTTAAGAAGTTTATCTCAACCTACATTAGGGGTGTGCCTGGGACTTCAGTTGATGTGTCGCCATACTGAAGAAAATGACACCGAATGCCTGGGTGTTTTTGATATAGACGTTAAACGTTTTAAGCCGGATCCAAATGCTGTCATATCATATAAAATCCCTCATATGGGTTGGAATAAAGTAGCTTACAAGGAAGGTCCGCTTTTCGATGGAATGGGTGCAGAACCTTATTTTTATTTTGTACATAGTTATTATGCTCCTTTATCAAAATATACCGTGGCATCGGCAAACTATATGCACGACTTCAGTGTTGTTATACAACGAAATAATTTTTATGCAATTCAGCCACACCCCGAAAAAAGTGCTGATGCAGGAAGTTTATTTTTGAAGAATTTTATTGAAAACATTAAATAAATGGAAACCAGATTAATACCGGCAATAGATATTATCGAAGGTAAGTGCGTCAGACTTACACAGGGAGATTATGGAAAGAAAACTGTCTATAATGAGGATCCGGTTGAAGTAGCCAGGGAGTTTTTAGATAATGGTCTGAAAAATCTTCACCTTGTAGATCTTGATGGTGCGAGAAATAAGCAGATTGTAAATCTCAAGGTTTTAGAAAAAATCGCTTCTCTGGACGGTCTCCATGTAGATTTCGGTGGAGGTATAAAACGTGATCAGGATGCTACAGATGCTTTTAATGCAGGTGCTGATCAGATCACAGGTGGTAGTATTGCTGCAAAAGAGCCAGAAACATTTTTACGATGGCTCGAAAAATATGGTTCTAAAAAAATAATTCTTGGTGCTGATGCTCGGGATAAAATGATCGCCACCAGTGGATGGGAAGAAAAATCTGAGCTGGAAGTCACTGATTTTATCAATGATTACGAAAAGAAAGGTGTGGAATATGTGATCTGCACAGACGTAGCTAAAGACGGCCTTCTTCAAGGGCCATCTTTTGATCTGTATAAAGAGATCATGACAAAAACTTCAAAGACTAGATTAATTGCCAGTGGAGGTGTCTCGGGAATAGATGATATCAAAGATCTGATAGCAATGGAAGTTGAAGGTATTATAATTGGAAAAGCAATTTATGAGAACAAAGTTTCTTTGAAGCAATTATCTCAAATAATATTAGAACAGAATGCTTAGTAAAAGAATTATTCCTTGTTTAGATATTAAAGATGGCAGAACTGTCAAGGGAATTAATTTCGTTGATCTTGTTGATGCCGGTGATCCTGTTGAACAGGCAGCTGTTTATGCTTCACAAGGTGCCGATGAACTTGTGTTTCTGGATATAACTGCCACTGTCGAAAAAAGAAAGACCCTGGTTGACCTTGTTAGGAAAGTGGGTAGCCAGGTTGATATTCCCTTCACCGTAGGTGGTGGAATTTCTTCCATTGAAGATGTTTCCGCTCTGCTTAATGCAGGTGCAGATAAAATATCTATAAACTCATCAGCAGTTAAAGATCCATCTTTGGTAGATAAATTAGCTCTTGAATTTGGAAGTCAGTGCATAGTAGTTGCTGTCGATACTCGATTTGTTGATGGAGAGCATATCGTCCATGTCAGAGGAGGCAGAACTCCAACAGAGAAAAGAACGTTTGAATGGGTCAAGGAAGTGTATGATCGTGGAGCAGGAGAGATATTGTTAACATCCATGGATCACGATGGGACTAAGCAGGGATTTGCATGTGAACTGATGAGAGAATTAAATGAAAAAGTAGATATTCCAATTATAGCCAGTGGTGGTGCAGGTAATATGGATCACTTTTATGATGTTTTTACTCATGGAAATGCTGACGCAGGACTGGCAGCCAGTATTTTTCACTTTCATGAGATAGGTATTCCGGAATTAAAAAGATATTTATTAGAAAAAGGACTAACGATCAGATTATAATGACTGATAAATTAAATATTGATCAACTTGATTTTGAAAAAGGTGATGGTTTGATCCCTGCAATCGTTCAGGATGTGACTACAAAAAGTGTACTCATGATGGGCTACATGAACAGGGAAGCGCTTGAAAAAACACTGGAATCGAATCTGGTGACTTTCTACAGCCGTTCGAAAGAAAGATTATGGACAAAAGGAGAGATAAGCGGAAACGTTTTAAACCTTGAATCAATAAGGCAGGATTGTGATGCAGATACACTACTTGTGTATGTGAAACCTGCCGGTCCGGCATGTCATACCGGTGCAGATACCTGTTTTGATGAATCAAATGAAGGGAGTATTCAGTTTATAGATCATTTGAAGAAAACTATAAAAGACCGTTACGAATCACCATCTGAAAAATCTTATACTTCATCTCTTTTTAAGAAGGGAATCAATAAAGTAGCCCAGAAAGTTGGTGAGGAAGCAGTAGAAATTGTCATTGAAGCAAAGGATGATAATAAAGAGTTGTTCCTCGGTGAAGCAGCTGATCTTTTATATCATTACCTGGTATTATTACAGGCAAAAGAAATTGATCTGGAAGAAGTAATTGAAGTTTTACAAAAGAGACATAAATAAAATATTATGAGTAATTCGATACAGGCAGCTCCGGCAGTGATGATGATCAGACCGGTAAGATTTGGAGCTAATCCTGAAACTGCCGAGTCAAATGCATTTCAGCAATCTGATGAGAATAGTGCGAGTGAATTAACCCAGCAAAATGCGATCAATGAGTTTGATGCATTTTATGATCTCTTAAAAGAAAATGGAATTGAGGTGGTAGTGGTGCAGGATACTGATGATCCTCATACACCGGATAGTATTTTTCCGAATAACTGGATATCGTTTCATGAGGGTAATATTGTAGTTAAATACCCTATGGAAGCTGAAAATCGACGTTTTGAAAGGAGGGAAGATATTGTAGACATTTTAAAGGAAGCTGGATATACTGTTTCTGATGTAAGGGATATTTCTGAACCCGAAAAGTCTGGTAAATATTTAGAAGGTACTGGTTCGATCGTTTTTGACTATGATAATAAACTGGCCTATGCGAATTTGTCGACTAGAACTGACGAAGAACTGTTAACGAATTTATGTGAGGAGCTTGGTTTTGAGCCTGTTATTTTTCATGCCTATGACCAGAAGTATGGAAAAGATGTTTATCATACAAATGTGGTAATGTGCCTTGCAGAGAATTTTGTGGTGATCTGCCTTGATGCGATTCCCGAAGAAGATCACGGTATGTTGCTCGATAAATTTGAACAGACCAATAAAAAGGTGATCGCTATCAGCTATGCCCAGATGAATAATTTCGCGGGTAATATGCTTGAAGTGATAAATAATGAAGGAGAATCATTTACAATCATGTCTAAAACGGCTTATGATTCATTACTGGAAGGTCAGATTAAGGAGATTGAAAAGCATTCAACAATCTTAACTCCTTCAATACCTACCATTGAAAAATACGGCGGGGGCAGTGTAAGATGCATGCTTGCCGGTGTCTGGCTCGAAAAGAATGCGAATTAACAACTTATATCGATAAGAAATTATTATTTTAACCCTGACAACAATAATACGTCAGGGTTTTTTTATGGAGAAATACGACTTATGTGTGATCGGTGCAGGCCCCTCGGGTTATGCTGCAGCTATGAGAGCACTTGATTATAATAAGAAAGTTTTATTGGTAGAAGGTAAAAAGCTCGGAGGTGCCGGCCTGTGGAATGGCGCGTTGAGTAGTAAAACATGGTGGGAGTTAAGTCGGCAGATTTCAACAGTCAGGCATCATTTGAATCTTCAGGGTAAAGATATGCCCAGAATCAGGTTTAAAGAAGTATTTAATGAGGTGCTTAATGCTACTAATATGAGACAGGCACAGTTGCTAAGCCAGATTCAATATGCCGGGAATACTGATTTTGATGAAAACATTACTTTTAAAGAAGGAAAAGCTTTTATAGATACTCCTCATACTGTTAAAATCACTAGTGAAGATAATTCAGAAGAAATAATAGAAACAGAACATATTATTATTGCCACCGGCAGTCGACCCAGGCAATTACCAGATATCAAAATAGATGAAGAATATATTCTCAGTAGTGACGGGATCGAACATCTTCGTGATTTCCCTAAAAGTATGGTAATTCTTGGTGCTGGTGTTATTGGATGTGAATATGCTACAGTATTTTCCAATTTTGGGTATACTAAAGTTCACCTGATCGATAAGGGTGACAGAATTCTTCCTTTTGAAGATCCGGATGTTGTTAATAGAATAGAAAACAATTTTGAGAAAAATAACGTCCTTATTCACAGGAAGTCCCGGTTGATAAGAATGGAAGTAGTAGACGATCGAGTGGAATATGAACTGGAGTATCACAACGGAAGAAAACAACTTTTCACTGTTGAAAAAGCCCTTGTTTCAGTTGGCAGGGTTCCGAATATCGAAAATTTATGGTCTGAAAATGTTCCGATAGAGCATGACAATCGGGGCATAATTAATGATGATACAAGAACCTCTGTACCCAATATCCATGCTGTTGGAGATATAACATCAGATATGGCATTAGTGAATATTGGTGAACTAGAAGGAAGACATGCGGTTGATCAGATTTATGGTAGCTCGAATAAGGAATTAAACTATAAAAACGTTAGTACTATAATGTTCTTAAATCCTGAAGTTGCCGGGGTGGGTCATAATGAACAGCAAGTAAAAGAAAAGGGTGTTGATTACAGGGTAGTAACACTAGATTATGAGTGCATACCAAGGGCAATAGCCCGTCAGCTCACCGATGGATTTATGAAAATCATTGTGACTGATGACCAGGATATGAAAATTTTAGGTATGCGGGTAGTTGGATTTTCAGCCTCTGCATCGATCGAGGCGATAGCCCTTTTAATTCATATGAACCAGGGAATAGAACAGATGGCAGAATTGGTACATCCACATCCAAGTATCACTGAGGGTATACAGGAATGTGCTCGAATTTTATGTG
Source organism: Mangrovivirga cuniculi (assembly GCF_005166025.1). Lineage (NCBI taxonomy): Bacteria > Pseudomonadati > Bacteroidota > Cytophagia > Cytophagales > Mangrovivirgaceae > Mangrovivirga > Mangrovivirga cuniculi. The sequence continues at coordinate 3,438,913 of NZ_CP028923.1, read as the reverse complement.
GAAAATCAATTTTAAAGCCACATTTGTTAAAGGAACATGTAACTTGTAAAGCCTGGAGATCAGGTGAATACGTAGATTTATTAAAGTTGAATCTTATAGAAGAATGAAAAGTAAAATACTTATTGGTTTAATTTTTTTTATGGGGATATTTTCTTCGAATGCTCAGTCTAAAGTTTCAAGCAGTTCTTATAATTTACTTCTTAAAACTATGTTGGATCATTCAGTTGAAGAGATTAATGTTGATGAAGCATTAAGAAGGCCTGATGCAGTTTTTCTGGATACCAGATCATTTGATGAATACGCAGTAAGTCATATCCCTGCCAGCAAGTGGGTAGGATTTGAAGAGTTTGATATCGAAAAAGTATCTGACCTGGAAAAGGGCACTCCAATAATTGTTTATTGTAGCATCGGTTATCGTTCTGAAAAAATAACTAAACAGTTGGTAGAATCAGGTTTTACTAATATTTATAATTTATACGGGGGAATTTTTGAATGGGTAAACAGGTCTTATCCCATTGTAGATAGTTATGGCAATCCAACAGATCAGGTCCATGCTTATAGCAGAAAGTGGGGAGTTTGGCTTTCCAGGGGTGAAAAGATCTATCAGTAGTTTTCTTACTTCTTTTTTTTGTTGATCAGGTCGATTTGAACTGATTTAATAGTTATTAACCTCTTTTTCTTGCAATTTTCTGTATCCGAGTCTGTCCAGACAAATTCAAATTTAGTTTGAGGATCTAATTCGGTTTTTACAAGAATTTCGCTATCGAAAGATTCGTTCCATTGAGAGCTTTTGAGGTAAACAGGGTGATCAGATTCCATGTTGTTTTCTATTATATATCCTCCCGGAAAAATATCTATCACCTGTTTTTCTATATTTTTTCCTGATATAATAAGCTGGAGCAGATCATCACATTTTTCCTTATTCACTTCATGAGTTGATATTAATTCATTGTCATCAATTCTGAAGTATAAGACCAGCCCGTTTTCCGTTTTCCCAATTTTAAATTTCAGGTAATCTCTTTTTCTTCCGGGAACCTCATACCATTGTTGATTTCGCCATCCACTTTCCTGGAGAGCACCATCGAGCTTGAAGTCTGAAATATCTGATAAGGTGACAGACGTTTTTAATACTTTCTCCTCTTGTTGGCAACCAAGGATAAGAAAAATGCCTAAAATAACTAATTTAACCTGCCTCATTGATCGCTTTGTGTAATTGTTTGCATGCCCAGTCAATTTCTTCTTCTGTAATAACCAGGGGAGGAGCTACCCGCATAGATTTATCATTAAATAAAAACCAGTCGGTCATTACACCGTATTCGATGGCTTTGTCGATAATTGCTTTTAACTGTTCAAAAGAATCAAATTCAACTGCCATCATCAGACCGGCTGACCTGACATCTTTTACCTTAGGATTTGACTTCAGGTTTTCAGCAAATCTATCTGCTTTTATTTGTGCATGTTCGTATACTTTTGTTTCAGTTAATGTATTCACCGTAGCCAGTGCTGCAGCAGCAGAAACCGGGTGACCGCCAAAGGTGGTGATGTGTCCAAGGATTGGATTGTCTGTCAGGCATTCCATTATTTCCCGTGAAGATATAAATGCTCCGATTGGCATTCCGCCGCCTAATCCTTTAGCTGTAAGCAAGATATCAGGCTGGATTCCGTAATGTTCAAAAGCCCAGAATTTCCCGGTCCGGCCCATTCCTGCCTGAATTTCATCCATTACTAATAAAGTACCGGTTTCGGTGCATCTCTTTCTTACAGCCTGCCAGTATTCTTCAGAACCTTTTACCACACCTGATTCACCTCTGACAGTTTCAACAAAGAAAGCTGCAGTTTCCTCATTAATGAATTCATACAGATGATCAAAATTTCCGAATTCTATATGGTCAACACCAGGTAGGAGAGGCCTGTAATTCTTTTTAAAGGTTTCATTCCCCAATAAAGAAAGAGAACCATTTGTGCTGCCATGGTAGGCATCAAAACATGAAACAAGCTTAGATCTTCCAGTGTATCTTTTAGCGAGTTTCATGGCTCCTTCAGTCGCTTCTGTTCCTGAATTAACCAGGTAAACCACGCTCAGCTCTTCTGGTAAGGTATCTGCTAATGCTTTGGCTAATTTCACCTGGGGACTTTGAATAAATTCACCATACACAAGTAAATGCATATATTCTTCTGCCTGCTTCTGAACAGCCTTAACCACAGCAGGATTACAATGCCCGAGGTTACTTACGGCAATTCCTGAAATTAGATCCAGGTATTTATTGCCATTTGGGCCGTACATCCATACCCCTTCAGCTTTTTCAATTTCTACCATTAATGGAAAGCCTGAGGTCTTTGCTAAGTGCGACTGAAATAATTGTCTGTTTGTGAGCATGGCGCAAAAATAAGCAGTATTTGTTGGTTAGCCAATTATGGCTGAGATGTTAACTCCATGTTTCCGGAATACGATCTTCATTTCGAATGAAGATATGATATATGAATACGAAAAATGGTTAATAAATCATATACAAAGAGGTGGATTCATGTATAATTTTCCTTATTTTTGGGCTTTGATTAGAATTAGTCTAAATAAGTCTCTTAACATTACGTTATAAATGGCAACATTAGCTTCACTTAAAGAAAAACGATCGGCAAGAATTTTATCTTTTCAGGATGATCGAATTGCTTCGAAACTTTTGAGTATGGGGATTTTGCCCGGATCGATGATACAAGTGGTGCGTAAATTGCCTGGGAGAGGGGCTATTTATTTGAAAGCTAACGGATATGGTATCGCACTTCGAAACCATGAGGCCGCAAGTGTTTTACTTGAAGAGCAGAGTTGATATATGAGTGATAATAACCTACCCACCCTGGCATTGCTGGGTAATCCTAACTGTGGAAAATCATCAATTTTTAATATTTTAACTGGTTTACGACAAAAGGTAGGAAACTTCCCTGGAGTAACTGTTGATAAGAAAGTTGGTATCACCAAACTGGCAGATCAGTCAGTAAGAGTGATAGATTTTCCCGGTACGTATAGTTTATATCCCACCAGTAAGGATGAGTCAATTATCATTAATACCTTCAGTAATCCTTTTGACCAAAATTATCCTGATGTTGTAGTTTATGTTGCTGATGTAACTAAGCTAGAGCCTCAGATGCTGCTTTTAACCCAGATTTTGGATCTGAACCTTCCTGTGGTTCTGGCTCTTAATATGACCGACCTGGCTGAAGAAACAAACCTTGCTTTTGATGAAGAAAAATTGCGACAGGAATTAGGTATTCCGGTCGTTGCTGTCAGTGGTCGAAGGGAGGAGAATTTCGATAAACTAAAAGAAGCGGTTTTCCAGGTTTACAAAGGAATCAATCATTTAGATCAATCTCATAATACTTTTTATAAGCTTTCTGAAAATGAAAAGCATATTGCAAAGGAGATTAATTCAGTAATTGGTAGTGAAAACGACTATCGGTCACTAATTGTAGCTCATCATTATAAGGACATTAATTTTCTTGAAGGGACACAAAAATCTCAGATTGAAGAAATCGTTAATAAATTTGAATACAACGACCTCAGAGGGCAGATCGACGAGACAATGGCCCGGTATAACCGATTTACTCCGATAGTGAAATCGGCTGTTCGGAAATCCAATGAAGAAGCACGATCATTTACTGATAAAGTAGACCGCGTTTTAACTCATAAGATTGCCGGACCGATCATATTCTTCGGATTGATGTTCCTGGTATTTCATGCGATATTTTCCTGGTCTTCTTATCCAATGGACGGTATAGAATGGATGTTTGCCGAAGCAGGTACTTTTCTAAAATCCAATTTACCCGATGCCTGGTATACATCATTACTGGCTGATGGAGTAATTTCTGGTCTTGGTGGAGTTCTGGTGTTCATACCTCAGATAGCAATTCTTTTTTTATTAATCAGTTTGCTTGAGGAGATAGGTTATATGTCTCGTGCTGTATTTATGTTTGATAACATCATGCAAAAATTCGGCCTTAATGGAAGATCGATCGTTGCTTTGATCTCGGGCGGTGCGTGTGCTGTACCTGCTGTAATGGCGACAAGAACTATCAGTAACTGGAAGGAAAGATTAATAACTATTATGGTTACGCCGTTAATAAGTTGTTCGGCGAGAATACCTGTATATACATTACTAATAGCTTTTACTGTACCACCAATTATGATTGGTGGCTTTATTAATGCACAGGCGTTAATGTTTATGGGGCTTTATTTGTTAGGTATTATCGGAGCATTGCTTTCTGCTGTGATTTTTAAATTGATCCTAAAAACAGAAGAGCATAGTTTTTTAATGATCGAATTACCTCCTTACAGGAAACCGAATATTAAAAATGTGTTATTAACTGTTCGTGAAAAAGTTGAAGCATTTATTTTTCAGGCCGGTAAAGTTATAATGATTATTTCCATCTTACTTTGGTTTTTAGCAAGTTATGGTCCCGGACAGCAAATGGATCAGGCAAGAGAAGAAGCAATTGAATTAGCTCAGGCAAGAAACCTGAATGAGGATGAAACTGAAGACCTGATCGCGTCCAAGCAAATAGAAAATAGTTATGCAGGCTTTTTCGGAAAAGCTATAGAGCCGTCGATTGAACCATTAGGTTTTAACTGGCAGATCGGGATCGCTATTATTACCTCATTTGCCGCAAGAGAAGTGTTTGTAGGTACTATGGCAACTATTTACAGTATAGCCAGTAAAGAAGACGATGAAGTAACGATAAGAAATAAACTGGTTAAAGCGACCGATCCGGAGACAGGAGAAAAGGTCTACACCGTTGCTACTTCTGTTTCTTTATTACTCTTTTATGTTTTTGCCATGCAATGTATGAGTACTCTGGCAGTAGTAAAAAGAGAAACTAAATCCTGGAAGTGGCCTACGATACAATTTTTCTTTATGGGAGCTCTGGCTTATTTATCATCCTTGATAGCCTATCAACTACTTTCATAAGGAATTTATCCTGGAATTTTTAATCTTGTTTTCTATTTCATTCCAGAAAATGATTCTGTCTTTTAGAGCAGAAGCACTAAACCGGTAAGCGTCAGCCCATTTAACAGTGTCATTACCACATAGTGATCTGATCATTTTTAATGCCATCGGACCGTGGTGATCTCCATCTACTTCTATGTGTCGTTCAAAGTAATAGATGTAAGGGTTCAAATTCACCTTTGTACTTCGCTCCATCTTTTGAAGCATCACATTAAACATGTCCGGAATGAGGTCTTCACGCCCAAAGGTAAAAAGCGAGGCCAGGATATGAGGCTGCCCTTTTGAAATATACTCAAAAGTCTTTGAGACGAACTTTTTAGCTTCTGAAGGTATATCTGAATAGGTAATGTAGTCCTGTATTTTCTCAATGTCTTCAGGAAGATTATTCATGAAATCATAGAAAGTGGATGTATCAGCACCGGCTGTTTCCATCGCCTTTAGATACATATCAAGATGGGATGCAGCTTTTCCGTTTTCATCGAGATCACTTTCCTCTCCCAAAACAATTTCATTGATTAAACGACAAATCTCAGGATTTTCAGGTGCTTTCCAGGGAATAGAAACTGAAGTCAGTTGATTCTGAAGTGATTTTAACAGGGACATGAAATCCCAAACTGCATAGACATGACTTTCCATGAAAAGATGAAGTTCATCTATGTTTTTTACTTCCTGATAAAGTGAATGGTTTAATAAGCTATTTCGAAGAGGTTTGAGTTCTTTTTTTAATTCTAAAATATTATCCATAAAAATTGCCTGAATTATTATGAATACGCAAGTATTTAATAATAGTTCAGGCAGTGAAGCAGAAAATTTTTATAGCCTTATATCTCGAGGATTTTTACTTCGACCCGACGGTTCTTAGCCATATTTTCTTCAGTGTCATTCGGAGCAATTGGCTTTTTATCACCATATCCTACAGTGGATATTCTGTCTGGTGAAATCCCCGCCTGAACCAACACTTGTTTAACAGCATCAACACGTTTTTGTGAAAGTTCCAGTTTATTTTCAAAACTACCTCTATTATCTGTATGTCCTCCAAGTTCGATTTTTAAATTTGGGTTATCAACCATCATTTTGATCAATTGATTTAATTCGCTTTTACTTGCAGGTAGAATGATTGCTTTTGCTTCTTCGAATAAAATATTGTCCAGTGGTATTATCTCCCCAACTTCTTTTGGATATAACTTAAGGTCTCTTCGGATTTCCTGGAAAAAATTCAGGTCTCTAAGATCCACATTTTCACTAAATGAGAGATATCCTTCTGCTACAGCAGTGAAGTCATAATATTTACCAGAAGGTATGATGAATTGATAAAAACCTTCTGAAAGTGAGTTGTTAAACCGGTCTATGGCGTTTCCATTTTCAAGATTCGTAAGAATAATCGATGCATCGACAGGATCCTTGGATTTTCTTTCAAAGACCTGGCCGGACATTAACACCACCGGGTCTGGTTTGTAATTAATGTTCAGAAGTATTCTGTAAATGTCTTCTTTACTATCGTAAGAATTTTGATTAGAAGTGAAATAACCATAGTCTCCTTTAGCTGTCACTGTAAAATATTCTTCATCACCAATAGTATTTACAGCACCACCGATGTTTTCAGGTTTAGACCAATTTCTATAGGTGTCGTCCAGGCGTCGGGAAACGTAAATATCTGACCCACCCATACCGCCGAATCCTTTTGATGAGAAATAAAGTGTTTTCCCATCGGCAGCAAGGAACGGAGCATAATCATCTTCTCCACTTTTAACTCCTTTTAATGGAATAGGAGCGCTCCATGCTAAATTATTTTGCTTGAAAGCTACGTAAAGGTCTTTATCGCCATCTTTCTTACTAGCAAAACTCAGAATCATTTGTTTGCCTGAGGGAGATAAAACGGCATCCATTTCCATGCCATCAAACGCTAATCCTGAAACAGAAATAGGTACAGGATCTGTCCAGCCATTTCCTGATCGGTAGGTTATTAACAATCCTCTGTCAGCATTAGGAGTTTTACCTGAAATTAAATAAGTAGCACCATCAGCACCAATGCTTAAAAGGCGGTCAAATTTTCTGGTATTCAGTTCAGATAAATTTTTTCCCTTCACAAAACTATTTCCAAGAGCATTGCTCAAATAAATATCTCCTTTATCTTTCCGGCCTCTTTTATTTTTAGAAAAATTCTTTCTATTAAAAAATAGTGTTTCTCCGTCTGCTGAAATTAATGGATATAATTCAGGTTCAGGATAGTTGACTGCAGGACCAAGATGCTCCCTTCCTGTCTTTATTTTTAAATCAGGGTTATTACCTGCTGAAGGAAGGTTCATAGCCAATAATTCTCTCCTTAATAAAGGTATATCAGCAGTTCGGCTAATACCAACCGCATCAATCTGCGGCATCTCTTCAGCTCCTATGGAACTCACAGATAATTTCAGAGTTTTGATTTTTTCTTCAGTTAAAGGAACTTTAATAAAATGCCAGTTTACATTTTGCACCATGTTTTCAGGGGCGCTTTTATAAACTTCGATTTCATTACCTTTGATGTCTGTTAAAATCACTTTGGTTACCTTTCCCGGAGCATAATTTTCTATAATTACCACAGTTTGAACCTGATGAGGCTTTTCGAACTCAACTTCTATTTTACCAATTTTATCAAATCCATTTACCTCAACTCCACCTTCAGAAGAGACTCCCTGGATAGCATCAGGTTTACCTATTATGTTGTCACTGTTACTTCCTTTTTCAGGAGAAATATTAGAAATAGAAACTATTTTGTCTGCCCAGGATATATGTTGAGCACTTATTGCTGGTGGTATAAGAAGAACAAAAATTATTATGTATATCAGCTTATTCATTAGATGTGAATTTCAATTAAAGATAAATAAAATAAATTGATTAACTGATTCCAAGAATTAATAAAGTTATAGCCTAACGATTGATCGTATTTTTAAAATAGACTGGTAAAAGTTGTCTTTTTGTTAATTATATATCATTTTTGTTGAGATACCCTTAATTATATATCCCTTTCTTTGAAGGGATATTTTTTCATTGCTTATTAAGTCAGGCAGGTAAAGATAATCTTATGAAAATCATCAAGTTCGGAGGTACTTCCGTAGGGAGTGCTGATGCAGTAAAAGAAGTATTTAACATTATTGAGAACCTTGAATCAGAAGGAGAAAAGGTAGCAGTTGTAGTTTCTGCTCAATCTGGAATTACCAATAAACTGGTAAGGATCGGGGAGTTAGCAGCGGAACAAGATGAAACGTATACCCGGATCTTTAATGAGATTGAAGACCAATTGATGGGCTTGATAGGTGATCTGATGCCTATTAACCGACAAAGTCAGGTGATTGCAGAGGTTAAAAAGCTTTTGAATGATCTTGAAGACGTTGTTCACGGAGTCTTTTTATTGAGGGAACTTACCCCGAGGTCATCTGATTTCATTCTTTCATTTGGAGAGCGGTTCTCAGCAAGAATGGTGTCGGCATATTTAGCAGTGAATGGCATTGATGCCAATTATACAGATGCACGTAAACTAATATTAACTGATTCAAGCTTTGGTGAGGCAAGGGTACGATTTGAAGAAACGGAAAAGCAAATAACAAAATATTTTGACAATCATCAGAAGCTTAACATAGTTACTGGTTTTATTTCATCTAATGAAAAAGGCCAGACTACTACTCTTGGTAGAGGAGGCTCAGATTATACTGCAGCCATACTTGGTGCTGCCTTAGATGCTGAAGAGATACAGATCTGGACTGATGTGGATGGAGTAATGACAGCTGATCCGAAAAAAGTAAGACGGGCTTTTTCATTGGCAACTATAACTTATATGGAAGCCATGGAAATGACTCACTTTGGGGCAAAAGTCATTTACCCAAGAACCTTACAGCCAGCTGTGAATAAAAGTATTCCTTTAAGAATCAAGAATACTTTTAACAAGGGGTTTGAAGGAACTATGATCAGTGATCTTTCCTCAAAGAGTGATTATACAGTGAAAGGGATTACTTCGGTAGAGGATGTTGTCCTGGTGAATTTTCAAGGTTCGGGTATGGTTGGAGTTCCCGGTATTGCTTCAAGATTGTTTGGCTCGTTAGCACGTGCTGAAATTAATGTTATTTTGATTACTCAGGCTTCTTCTGAGCATTCGATCACTTTTGCAGTACATCCGAAAGATGCAGAACTCTGTAGAGAAATTGTTGAAAACGAATTCGAAAGGGAAATCGAAACCGGTAAGATTGATGAATTGGATATAGAATATAATCTTTCCATTCTTGCTTGTATTGGAGAAAGGATGCGGGAAACTCCCGGTATAAGTGGTCGCTTATTCAGTACTCTGGGTAAAAACGGTGTAAATATAAAAGCCACAGCCCAGGGTTCTTCCGAGCTAAATATCAGTGTAGTAATCGAAAAGCCCGACCTGAGTAAAGGGTTAAATGCGTTGCACGGGGCATTCTTTAAGGGTGAGATCCATAGCTTAAATGTATTCATGATCGGTGCCGGGCTTATAGGAAAAACGCTTTGGGAACAGATTCGGGATCAGCATGAATATTTCATCAGTGAACGAAGGCTGAATATAAAACTGGTTGGTGTGGCAAATAGTAGAAAAATGCTGTTCAGCAAAGACGGAATTAATATCGATTCGTGGTATGATGAATTAATGGAAGGTGGTGAACAAAGTGATGTCCATTTGTTTGTGCAGAAAATGAAAGATATGAATTTGCAGCAATCCGTCTTTATTGATAACACAGCTAATAAAATGGTTGCCGCCCAGTATAAAAAGATATTGAATAGCAGAATTTCTGTGGTAACTCCTAATAAACTGGCTAATTCCGGTCCTTACCGATATTATAAAGAACTAAAGAATGCTGAATTAAAAAACGGGGTTAAATACCTATATGAAACTAATGTTAGCGCTGGTTTACCTGTGATCAAAACTATTGAAAGCTTGAAATTATCTGGAGACCGTGTAATTAAAGTTGAAGGTGTTCTTTCAGGGACGATTTCTTATTTATTTAACGAATTCGATGGGAGTAAACCATTTAGTAAGCTGGTAAAAGAAGCAATGGAAAAAGGTTATACAGAACCAGATCCGCGAGAAGATCTAAACGGAATGGATGTAGCCAGAAAATTGTTGATACTCGCCAGGGAGTCGGGGCATGAACTGGAGCCGGAGGATATAAAATTAGAAGGTATGTTGCCGGAATCATGTTTTAATGTCGATTCAGTAGACGACTTTTTTGTGGAACTGGAAAAGTTTGACAATGAGATGTTAAAAAGAAAAGAAAAAGCGGATGAAGAAGGGAAAAAGCTTCGATACATCGCCAGCTTGAATGAAGGTGAAGCTGAGATAAAATTAATTACTGTTGGGCAGGGACATCCATTATTTGATATGTCTGGTAGTGATAATGTTGTATCTTATACTTCAACTCGATATAAGGAAAGACCGATGGTTATTAAAGGTCCGGGGGCAGGAGCAGAAGTAACAGCCGGAGGAGTATTTGGCGATTTATTATTGATCAGCAGCTATCTGGAATAATCATGTCTGATATAGAAGTGAAAAATAGAATAAAGGTTTTTGCACCGGCCACTGTGGCTAATGTTAGCTGTGGATTCGATATACTTGGATTTGCATTATCCAGTCCGGGAGATGAAGTAACACTTCAAAGAACCCGGGATGGAAAAGGTAACATACAAATATCCGGCATATCAGGAGACGGAGGGAGGCTCCCAAAAGAAGTTGATGAAAATACAGCAGGAGTTGCTGTAAGACTTTATTTAGAAAAGGCGTGTATATCTGATAGTGTCGATATCAATATAGAAAAACAAATGCCTTTGGGAAGTGGGATGGGGTCAAGTGCTGCGAGTGCAGTTGCTGCTGTAGCTGCCTGTGAAGCATTATTTAATACCGGAATGCCATTAATTGATCAGTTGAAAATTGCTATGGAAGGAGAAAGGAAGGCTTGTGGTACGGCACATGCTGATAATGTTGCTCCTGCTCTTTATGGTGGATTTACACTGATAAGAAGTTACCAGCCATTGGATGTTGTAAGGTTGCCGGTGCCCGAAAAACTGTATTGTGTTTTAATAAACCCGGATGTTGAAGTGAGAACACAAAGCGCAAGAGAAATATTAAAGCAAAAGGTATCACTTCAGGATGCAGTTATTCAAACGGGTAATGTGGCAGGGTTGATTAGTGCCCTTTATTCTGATGATTATCAATTATTAAGTCGTTCTCTTCAGGATGTATTAGTTGAACCGATAAGAAAAATTTTAATTCCTGTTTATGATAAAATGAAGTATACCGCAATGGAAAACGGAGCCCTTGGGTATGGAATTTCCGGTAGTGGACCTTCAATGTTCGCTTTATGTGAAGGCAAAGAAAGTGCTGAAAAACTTGTTAAACCTCTCAATGAAGTGCTGGATCATGTTGGGATTTCCGGAAAAATATATGTTTCACAGGTTAATCAGGACGGACCTGTAGTTAAAGAGTAAGAATGATGAAATATTTTAGTACAAAAAATAAGAATAGGCCATTTTCATTTAAAGAAGTGGTAATAAAGGGTCTCCCTGACGATAATGGTCTTTTTATGCCAGAGACCTTTCCAAAATATGATAGTGATTTTTTTGAAAGCCTTTCCGAAAAGTCAATTGACCAGATCGCTACAGAAGTTATTTACCCTTTTGTGAAAGAGGATATTCCGGAAAATGTCTTGAGAGATATTTGTGAAAATGCATTTAATTTCAAAGTTCCATTAACAGAAGTAAAGCCCAGCTTTTATTCAATGGAACTTTATCATGGTCCTACGTTAGCCTTTAAGGATTTCGGAGCCAGGTTTATGGCTGGCTGTATGGGATTTTTTGCTTCTGAAAATGATACAGAAGTAAATATTTTAGCGGCTACATCTGGAGATACAGGTGGTGCAGTAGCGGCAGGTTTCTATAAAACTAATGGAGTTAAAGTAACTATTTTATATCCGAAAGGAAAAGTCAGTGAATTGCAGGAAAGGCAATTAACCACCCTGGGAGAAAATATAACAGCTATCGAAGTAGATGGAACTTTTGATGATTGTCAGAAGCTGGTCAAAAAGGCTTTTCTCGATGAGGAGTTAAATAAAAAAATAAATTTGTCATCAGCGAATTCAATCAATGTAGCAAGGCTTTTACCTCAGTCTGTTTATTATTTTTATGCCTGGTCAAGGTTGAAGTCTGACAAAAATAAAATTGTATTTGCTGTTCCAAGCGGAAATTTCGGAAATATTACCGGCGGATTATTTGCCAGGATGATGGGACTTCCGATTGATAATTTTATTGCAGCCACAAATGTTAATAAGGTAGTTCCTGATTATCTCGATCAGGGGGAATTTCTTCCAAGGCCGTCTATTCAGACTGTGTCTAATGCTATGGATGTGGGGAATCCATCTAATTTTGAAAGGTTGATGGCTATATTTAATAAAAACTGGCAGCTGACCAGGCAAATAATAAAAGGCTATTACTATACAGATGAAGAAACGCTCGATGCCATTTCCCATGTTCATCAAAAGTATGGATACATTTTGGATCCACATGGTGCGGTAGGATATAAAGCTTTGTCTTCTTATTTAAATGGAAGAACAAATACAACCGGAATATTGCTCGAAACTGCTCACCCCATAAAGTTTGCCGAGCACGTTGAGAAATCAATTGGTGAAAAACTCAAAATACCGGAAGAAATCAGTGATCTGTATGATAAAGAAATTTTAAAGATCCCGATGGGGAAAGCATATTCTGAATTTAAAGATTATTTGCTTGAGAAGTCAGGGGTAAAAATAAAATAGGTTGAAAAACGCCGCCCTGGGAAGGCGGCGGTCTTTCAACCAAAAACATTAATTATGCACTAATCGTCTTTTATTAATATCGTTATTACGATGAATAAAGTCAAGTGATATTAGTAAAAAGTTAATTCAAAATTATCTGATTATTAATCATTTAGCTTTATGGGTATAAAAAAACCGGGATTATACCCGGCCAAAAGGAAAAAACCTTTTACTCAATCAGTATCTTTATATGTGGATTCCACATTCAGTCTTATCAGTACCAGCCCATCTCCCTTCTCTTCCATTACCTTTCTTAGTACAATGGATACATCCGATCGAAGAATATCCTTTGTGAATTAATCTGTTTTCTGGAAGCTGATAAATGAATTTATACAGCGAAATATCTTCCCGTGTCATATCCAGCAATGGATGAAACTTCAGGATACCTTTTGATTTTTCAAAAATTCTGAGTCCCGACCTGTTAGCATTCTGATGAGCCATCAGACCGCTGATCCAAACTTTGTGATTCCGTTTTATTTTTTCCAGGGGATCCACCTTATTTACCATACAACACAAGTCATGATTAGCTATCCAGGTTTTATTTTTCCTGGTAAATTGATGTTTCGTTTCTTCCGGATGAATTTCTATCAGGTTTAGACCCAATTGATCTTTAATCAGTTCTTTGTATTCGTAAGTCTCTTCAAAATGATAGCCCGTATCAATAAAATATACTGGCAGCGCAGGTTTTATTTTACTTACCATCGATAGAAGAACAATCGAACTACTTCCAAAGGACGTTGTTAAAAGAATGTCTTTCTCTTCAAAAAGATTAAAAAATTCTTTCAGACGGTCTTCTGGCTGAAAGTCATTGTATTTCCTGTGCAGGTAATCGAGATAATCCTGGCGATCAGGGTATGCTTCCGGATTAAAATTATTAGCTATGCTGTTTTTAACCATGATTTAAGTACTCTTTGATAATCTGTATGGGTTGAAAGACTTTCTCCGGCTACAATAATTCCGGGACTATTCAAAGTGGGTTCTGCATTTAGCTTTTCTTCGATATCACTCACTCTTCCACTAATGATCTGTGCATCGGGAAGGCTTCCGTTGATAATTACAGCAACCGGAAGATTTTCTCTCCCTGCATTTTTAAATAGTTGCATAATACCCGAAAGCTTTCTCATTCCCATAAGTATTACCAGGGTCGATTTTGAAGTGATCAAATTTTGCAGGTCTTCTGAAATTTTTCCGTTAGAACCAGTGGCTGTCACCACTGTGAAACTCTGACTAATCCCTCGGTGAGTTAATGGATAGGAATAAAGTCCTGGTAACTGAAAACTTGAAATTCCCGGCACTACTGCTGTTTCAATACCAAAAGTCTCAGCGTAATCTAATTCTTCTTTCCCATGGGCAAATACAAACGGATCTCCTCCTTTTAATCGAACCACATGCCCATGTTTGAACGCATAATATATGATCATGTCGTTTATTTCAGACTGTTTTTTACTGTGCTTACCTGCTCTTTTTCCTACAAAAACTTTCAGAGCATTTTTGTTATACTCCAGTAATTCCTGTGAGACCAGGGCATCATATAAAATTACATCTGCAGCTTGAATAGCCTTTATACCTTTTAAGGTGATCAGATCCGGATCTCCCGGACCTGCACCAACTAATGTCAATTTTGTTCTCATGCTTTATAATGTTCACTGACAACTACCTTGTCAAAGTTTGATATTTGATTAGCTCTGAAATCATTGATCTTTTTAAAGAACTCTGAAGCTTCAGAATTATATTTTGTAGCAAAATCTACTGTAGGATTGTTTTTGTTTATTTCCAGAACACTGGTTTTAAAATCGGTCCAGGCTATTTTATTTTCGTCAACCACATGCTTCTGGAAGTCATTAATAATGCCTGCATGTGTATTGCATGATATGTCCAGTGAAAGTAATACTGCCTTGGCTGCAATAATCATGCTGCTGTAAGCAAAGTATATTGAGTGCGCATACCTCCCTTGATAGAGCTCTTTGTTAGATTTCTCTAACTTTTCTCCGGCATCTTTTATGATCGTTCCAATGACATCGAGACTTACTCCAGCGCATTCTCCCGTTCCGATCTCAGGAATAAACTCACTGTCTGCTCCCCAATCAAGATATTCTTCGGGCAGAATGGCGCTTGTGTCAGCTAATGGTTTGAGGATATCATAAAAGTATCGTTTCCCTTGCTGTTTGAAATACCTGTGAAACTTTTCATTCCCACCGCTTTTGAAAGCCTGGAAGTCATCAATAATTGTTTTTAATGCTCTTGGAATTCGCTTAGTAGGTAGTTTAATGACTTTCTCTGCGATCAGTCCGTTTCCATTTTCATCCAGTCCGCCACCCAGTACAATTTGCATAGCCGGTAAAACCTTATCACCATTTCTGATCGAACTACCATGAAAGCCAATGTCTGCAATCATATGTTGGCCGCAACTATTCATGCAACCACTAATCTTGATATGAAGGTTTTTATCACCAACGAGCTCCGGGTAATCTTTTGAAATAAGTTTTTCAAGTTCAACAGTTAACCCGGTACTGTTAGTCACAGCAAGATTACAGGTGTCAGTTCCTGGGCAGGAAGTGATGTCCGCAAAGCTGTCAAAACCTGGTTCGGCTAGTCCTAATTCATCTAATTCAGCAAATAAATGAGGTAGATGCAATGACGGAATGAACTTAAGTAGCAGTCCCTGATTTATAGTGATCCGGATATCATTAGCAGCATATTTCTTTACAATTGACGAAAGCTTCCGTGCTGTATCAGAATGGATGTCTCCTTTTGCAACTTTAACCTGTGCTGCATAGAAGCCTTTTTGTTTTTGCTCAAAAACATTTATTGCTCTCCACTTTTCAAATTTTATCCTGTCAAATTCTCGCGATAATTTTTCCCGGTTAAACTTTGGTAGCTCAGGAATGTCCTGCTGCTCAGGATTGATTGAGTAAACCGGGAAGGGCAGGGCAGTACGTTCTTTCTCTGCCAGTTCAAGAAAAGCCTCCAGTCCAAGTCCACGTTTAGGTTCGATTAGGTACTTCATGCGGGCTTTAAATCGCTTTTCTCTTTCACCATACCGGTCAAAGACCCGCAGCCCGGATTCGATAAATGGAATAAGCTGATCAGATGGAAGAAAATCAAAAGCTTCTTGTGCGGTAAATGGCTGAGCCCCCAGACCACCACCGATAAGCACACGAAAACCCCTGACTTCTTTACCATCGATCAATTTAGTTTTAGGTATAAATCCAAAATCATGGATAAAACCATACGCATCATCTTTATCACTTGATGAAAATGCGATCTTTATTTTTCTACCCATTTCCTGATTTACCGGATATCTGAGGAAATATTCGAATACAGCCTGTACATAAGGGCTTACATCAAATGGTTCTTGTGGATCGATCCCTGCAGCTGGTGAGGCAGTAATATTTCTTAATGTGTTTCCACAAGCTTCTCTTCCGGTAATTCCTGCAGCTTCCAGTTCTTCCCAGAGTTGAGGTGAGTCATCAAGATTTACATAATGTAACTGAATGTTTTGTCTTGTTGTCAGGTGGAGGTTTCCTGTGCTGAATTGATCAGAAAGATCTGCCAGTACAGAAAGCTGATCAGTGGTTAATTTTCCATAAGGAATTTTAGTCCTGAACATCTGCACACCTTGTTGCCGCTGGCCATAAACTCCCCTGGCAAGACGAAATGCTTTGAAGCGTTCTTCATCGATCTTCCCATCCTTAAAAAGGTCGATCTTAGTTTTTAATTCTTTTATATCTTCCTGAGCTTCAGGATTAATTAGATCTTTTTTTGATAAACTGGACATGATTTTGTTTTGTTAAAAGTCAATAAAAAAGCCCCCGGGATTTGATATACTATCCGCGGGGGCTTTCCAAATGAATATAAATTGGGTGTACCTACGGACAATAGGGTATCTTAATACATGCGTACATGTACCTGTGACAACAACAAATATTCATCTGTATGGCTAAATAGTTTTTCATACTGTTTGTGAGATTTTTCTGCTTGCCCGAAGAGCCTGCTCAAGGTCTTCTACGATATCATTTATATTTTCAAGGCCGACTGATACTCTTACTAATCCGGGAGTAATACCTACAGCACTTCTTTCTTCCTCAGAAAGTTTGCTATGTGTAGTACTGGCAGGGTGAGTTACAATTGTTCGTGTATCACCCAGGTTTGCAGATAGAGAACACATTTTAAGATTGTTTAAAAATGCTGCACCTCTTTCAACACCTCCTTTTACTTCAAAGGTTATTAAGCCGCCACCATGCCTCATTTGTTTTTTGCAACTTCAAACTGGGGATGGGAAGGAAGAAAAGGATACTTTGCTTTATTCACATCTTCGTGGTCGAGAAAATAATTTGCAAGTTCCAGTGCATTGCTGCAATGTCTGTCCATTCTGACAGGCAGCGTTTCCAGGCTTTTAGATAAAATCCAGGCGTTAAAAGGAGATATTACCGGTCCGGTTTGTCTGGAAAAGAACCTGACTTCATCAATTAGTTCCTGAGAACCGAGTATTGCTCCACCGAGTACTCTTCCCTGTCCGTCAATAAATTTGGTAGCAGAGTGAGTGACAATATGGGCGCCAAATTTTGCCGGATTTTGAAGGTATGGGGTTGCAAAACAATTGTCGATGTTCAAAATCAGGTCATGATCTTTGGCAAAACCACCCAGCCATTCAAGATCTATAATATCCAGACCGGGATTAGATGGAGTTTCTGCAAATAAAAGCTTTGTGTTTGGTTTTACAGCTTTTTCCCATTCTTCAGCCGGAGCATTAATGTCAACATAGGTTATTTCCACATTCCATCGGGGAAATATCCTTGTAAATAGCTGATGAGTAGAGCCAAATACTGCTCTGCTTGCGATAACATGATCACCGGCACGCAGCAGTGCAGCCATACTTGTAAACATGGCAGACATTCCGGTTGCAGTGGCAAAGCCATCTTCAGTGCCTTCAAGAGCACATAGCTTTTCTACAAACTCGGATACATTCGGGTTGCTAAACCGGGAATAAATATTTCCTTCCACCTCATCCTGAAATAATGCTCTTGCATGCTCAGCGTCATCAAATGTAAATGAAGAAGTCAGGAAAAGCGGACTGGAATGCTCGTTAAACTCCGTTTGAGGATATCTGGTCCTGACTGCTTTTGTTTCAAAATGTTTAAAATCTGCCATATTAAATATTATTTATGCTTCCTGGTGAAGCCATTCCTTTTTCTGTTCTAATTCTTCCTGTGTTTCTTCATAATCAGGATCGGGTACACAGCAATCTACCGGGCAAACAGCTGCGCATTGAGGTTCTTCGTGAAAACCGGTGCATTCTGTACATTTTGCCGGTACGATATAATAGAATTCATCAGAAACGGGTTCCTGGTCTTCATCTGCAGGTACAGAAGTGCCGTCTTCTAATTCAACCTCATCAAGACTGGTTCCGCCGCCCCATGTCCAGGGTACACCACCTTCGTAAATAGCAGTGTTTGGGCATTCTGGCTCGCAAGCTCCGCAGTTAATACATTCTTCGGTTATATAAATTGCCATCGATTTTGTTGTTAATAATTGAAAAAATAATTTGAATCTCGCAGTAGAAATATAGATCTGCTGCAATGCTTTGAATCAGTAAGTGTTGTTAAAAGTTGTCAGATCAGCAACAGCAACACATTACCCTGTAACAACAAATAGTAGGATAAGCAACAAGAATAGAATTAAAGTCTTTAGTAGACTTTGATTGTGAAACTCTGAAGATGTTTGTAAGTGCTTTCATTTTAATTGCATTTATATTTCCCAACATCGGGCAGGAATTAGCACCTTATTTAATTTGTTTAATAGGTTGCTAGAGTTTCACCGGGCCTGTTCCCTCCACTCTTCTTTATAAATCAATTATTTAGAATTGATTTGATACAAATGTATGTAGTAGATTTTAACCGTACAAGGGTTTAGTTGAAATTATTTTAAAAATACTCTAAAAAACTATGAGCTCTGATAATCTAATGTGGTAACCATTGTGACTGATAAAACTATCAGGTAAAGGGTGCTTATTGATAAAGTGCAGAAAAAAATAAAAATTTTTTACCTCAAAAAATAAGTTAAAAAACTGATTATTCATTGATTATTAATACAACTTATAAAAAAATTAAAAAAAATTGCTTTCGGGGGTTTCCTTTTTTTCTTTGCCGGTATATACTAATGAATTTGAAAATTTTTTAGACGTTATTTTTTTACATGCAGTTGATTTTTTGATATTATTTTTTAGACTGACAATATTCAAATTCATTACGGTTTTGGCAGTAGGCTCTTAGAGAAATTCTAAGAGCCTTTTTTTATGAGCAAACGGGCTACTTGGTTTATTGTTTCAATCTGTGAGTCAAAATGTCGCCATAAATGTAATTTACTTATATAATTATCATCAAAAATTGAATAAATCATACTCTAGTTCGATGAATTAATAAAACACATTGCAGCATTGTGGTGTTTTAACTTTATTTGCTGTTCATTTTTTGCAGATGCTTGAAAATTTAGTTAGGCAGTGCAGTTGTTAAGAAAGGAAAATGTTATGAAAAAACGTATTGCAATAGATATGGATGAGGTGATGGCTGACACGCTTGAAGCTCTGATCGATAGATATCAAAATGATTTCAATATTGAGATCGACCGTACTGATATGGAGGGATGGCACCTGGAAGATTATGTAGATCCTGAACATAAGCAGAAAATTCTTAATTACATGATGCAAAGGGGGTTTTTCGAGAATCTTCCGCTTATAGAAGGGGCGCAGGAAACCATAGAAAAACTTCATAGGGATCACGAGATTTTTATCGTGACTGCAGCGACTCAATTACCACATAGTATGGAAGAAAAAGTTAAATGGCTTAACAAGCATTTTCCATATATTGGATGGAGAAATATGGTGATGTGTGGTGACAAGTCAATTGTGATTGCCGATTATCTTATCGATGATCATGCGCATAATTTTGATGGTTTCAAAGGAGAGGGAATTTTATTTCATTCACTCCACAATGCAAAAGAAACCAGGTATAAAAGAATATATGCCTGGACTGAATTTGAAGAATTGCTGAATTCTTCGCTTTCGCATTCTATACAGACATGATAGACTGGAAGGAAATTATCGGGATAGTGGCAGGTTGTTGTACAACCATTGCTTTTTTACCACAGGTGATAAAAACCTGGAGGACAAAAAGTGCACGTGATCTGTCATTATCCATGTTTCTAATATTTTTTACCGGTGTATTATTATGGCTGATTTATGGAATAGTGGTTGCTGACCTACCGGTAATTCTTGCCAATAGCGCCACATTATTTCTTGCCGGTATTCTTCTGTTCTTTAAAGTGATCTATAAGTAATTTGTCAGGTAGATAGTAATGCCTGTTGCCTCAGTTTATCCCGGTCTACCATTGGAACTTTTTCCATTTTCGTAATCTCGATCATCGGGTATTCAAAATCTTCAACGACCTTTCCTTCAATATTGTAAAACCCGGCACCTCTGAACGGATATTTCTTTGCTGTATTTGGAAAGTGAGTGGTGTCAAAAAAATCACCGTTTTTATCGATAAACGTTCCGAAAAACATCGGTTTCCTGTCTTTAGTTCTCGTGTTTTTTATCGTGACCAGGTATCCGGTAATTGAAAAACGCTTTTTCAAATAGCTGATCATGTCTTTTGCCGCCAGTGGAAGCAAACTGTTTTCGGGAAGTAGAAGAAAAGGATCGCACAAAGGGAAACCTATAAGCTCAAATTCGTCAAATGCATCTTCAAATGGTATATGATCCAGGTTGGGAAGAGAATAGGTTTTCATTTTTGTGTGGAACATATCTCCACCGGGAAGTTTTGTTTTGCTTTTTTCTTTTTTGCCATAGTAAAGTCTTGCCTGCCACAACAGGGCTCTTTTTTCTTCGCCGGTAAATCTGAATGCACCGATTCTGATCAGGATATAAATCTGCTCGGGTCCGGGAAGAGTACGTTCAATAAAATCCTGGAGTCCGGTGTATTT
The DNA here is from genome assembly GCF_005166025.1 of Mangrovivirga cuniculi. Taxonomy (NCBI): domain Bacteria; kingdom Pseudomonadati; phylum Bacteroidota; class Cytophagia; order Cytophagales; family Mangrovivirgaceae; genus Mangrovivirga; species Mangrovivirga cuniculi. The sequence goes on along the minus strand of NZ_CP028923.1, from coordinate 3,418,100 downwards.
CCCATTTTCTCTTTCGCTTACGATTCGGTGAGCAAGTTTGGTTTCAAGACTTTTTAGATGAATAAAACCAACATGGATTTCTTTTCCGTTGATACTTGTTAAATATTCACTTGTGTTTACACAGGGTGCCTGGATGATCGCTCCGTATCGTTTGGCTTCGTGAAAGTAGAATTCTGTTTTATAAAAACCCCCGAAGTTATTAATCACCCCGACCATGAATTCAAGAGGGTAGTGGGCTTTCAGATATAAGCTTTGATAACTTTCTACTGCGTAACTGGCTGAATGTGCCTTGGAAAAGGAGTAACCGGAAAAGCTTTCGATCTGACGCCAGACTTCCTTGTAAATAGCCTCGGGATATCCTTTTTGTTTACAGTTGGTAAAGAATTTTTCCTCGACACGTTCAAACTCTTTTCGGGATCGATATTTCCCCGACATTCCCCTCCTTAAAATATCCGCTTCGGCAAGATCCAGGCCGGCAAAATGGTGGGCTACTTTAATTACATCTTCCTGGTAAACCATCACACCATAGGTTTCTTTCATGAGTTCCTCCATTTTAGGATGGAGGTACTGGTAATCGTTTGGATTGTGATGACGGAATATATATTCGCGCATCATTCCCGAACGGGCTACACCGGGACGAATGATCGAGCTTGCAGCGACAAGAGTGATGTAGTCTTCGCATTTAAGCTTGCCGAGCAACATTCGCATTGCAGGAGATTCAACATAAAAAGCACCCATGGTTCGGCCTTCACTCAGTAACGAGCGTATTTTTTTGTCCTTTTTAAATTTGTCGGTTCGTGTGATGTCCACACTTACACCTTTGTTTTTTTTGACCAGTCCTACACTATCTTTTATGTGTCCGAGTCCCCGCTGACTGAGGATGTCGTATTTATGGATGCCGATATCTTCAGCAGAAAACATATCAAAATGAGTAATAGGGAAGCCTTTGGGAGGAAGGTCTGTCGCAGTATAAGTATAAATTGGTTTTTCGGTGATGAGTACCCCTCCGGCATGGATCGATAAGTTTCGGGGCATATCCTGGAGCCTCTTTCCATAACGAAAGATCAATCCGCTGATTTCGTCGCTGTTGGCGTAGCGATCCGGTTCCCTGACTATTTTATCAATTTCCTCTTTTGGAAGCCCGAAGACTTTGCCGAGTTCACGAATGATCGACCTTCCCTGAAATGTAACATAGGTAGCCAGCAAGGCGGTGTGTTCGCTACCATGCCGCTCAAAAATGTATTTAGTGACCTCATCCCTGTCCTGCCATGAAAAATCGATGTCAAAATCCGGAGGTGAACTTCTGTAAGGATTTAAAAAACGTTCAAAATACAAATCGAGTTCGATAGGATCTACTTCTGTTATTCCCAGGCAATAAGCTACCATGCTGTTAGCGCCACTACCACGGCCCACGTGGGCAAAGTTTTTATGCCTGGCAAATTCAATGATATCCAGAGTGATCAGGAAATAAGATTCAAAACCATGCTTTTCGATCACATCGAGTTCTTTGAGCAGTCTTTCCATCGCATAGCTGTTGTAATGCTCATATCGCCTCCGGAACCCTTCCAGGGATTTAGTCCGTAGCTGATTGTGATCGGATGTTTTATTGTTTAGTTGTTTTTTATTCTTATTGGTTTCGAGTTCTATATCCATTGAACAATTTTCAAGGATCTGCTCAGTATTTGCGATGATCTTTGGATACTGCCAGTAGTATTTTAAGAGTTCGCTCTCCGGAATCATTTGTTCATCCGGAGAAGCCTGCAGATCCGTAGTAAGCTTGCTGAGTAAAGTATTGTGGTGTATCGCACGGAGCAGGCGATGGGTGTTGTAACCAATTTTCGAACTGAAGGTGACCGGTTGCAGGATGACACCCTGATCGATCAGCTGCTTGTTTTTCACCCGGTAAAGGAGGTGAGCCTGTTGAGGCTTTATTCCAATATATTCATTCTCAGACAGAGAATTTGGTATGTTTTGAGACCATGGGTAGATAACAAAAGTATCTTCAAGTTGGGGAGCCCTGAATTCAGGTTCTTCTTTTAATGAATTTAATCTTGATAAGTGTCGGTTGATTAGTTCAAATCCTTTTATCGACCGGGCTATCATGATGTATGCAGTCTTATTGTCTCTTCTGAATTCAATGCCCGTTATTATTTCAAGCGGAGCAGATTGCTCACTGATTAGCCGGGCTACCTCGATATAGGCAGAAGTATTGTGGATATCAGTAAGTGCTAATTTCCGGACCCCATTTTTTTTAGCTTCATCAATAAGCTCCTGCGGTGACAGTACACCGTACTTTAAGCTAAACCATGTGTGACAATTAAGGTACATAAAAACATTTTAGTCGGACTTCAAAAATACTAATTTATTTAGTATTATTTACTAATTTTTTTAGTAAAATGTTTTTTCGTTTAGCTTTTAAATAATGTGTTTGAAGGAACTTTTTTTGGATAATGTATTATGAGGTATTAGTCTGGTGCAATATTTTTAATAAAAGGAGAGTAAACTGGTCTGCTATGTCGTTGGAAAGTGTTTTTGTTACTTCGGTGAGTCCCATGTCTGAATCTATTTAGCATGGTGGTCAAGGGGATTGTTGAAACGAGGGTATTCTGTAAATAGAGGAAAAAACAGGGTTAACTACAGCTTTGTCGTGATAAGTAAATGTTTGTTTAAACAGTTAAAAAGGCTGTTTTTGGTTATGATCGTATTTTCTTTCAAGCATATTGTTTAAATAGGGATAAATATTTTTTCATGTAATAGTGTGACATTTAATGACGTAATTTTAATGACCGGTATGCGCTTACTTTGTATAAAATTAAATTAAAAATACCATGAATAACTCAACAGAAGGTGTAACACTGGATGCTGTATTTATTAATGACGTGTTAAGTAATTATGACAAGTCTAAATATCCCGAGCTTTATCAGATCGTAGATGGAATAGAGTTGAAAGGCAATGTTCCCATGGATATCTATAATGATCTTTGCATGTGGATAGAACAAAATTTAGGTAAGTTCAATTTGATCAAAGTAGGCAGGACGATTGGTGAGACTGTTCACACTCAGTTTCTGAAAAACAATTTGATCAATACAAATTCAAAACCCATAGATATCATCAAAGCGCTTAAGCTTGTGGCAAGCCAGATGATACAGGACCCTCAGGGCAGAGGCTGGGAGATTGTGTCTGATGAACCAAAAAAGATCGTGGTTCGTCGTACTCAGACTTTTAACGGTAAGCTACAGTTGGGGTTACTTGACGGGCTTGTGCGTAAGTCGAAGGCTACAGGGGTTCGTGTCGATTTCACAAAAGAAGTGGAGCTGGGAGATGAATTTGACGAATATCAGATTACCTGGTTATAAGAAAACAGAGTAGTTAGTTTATAGCACATGAGGAGCGGTTGTATGACCGCTCTTTTTTTATTCATTGCCATTAAAAGAAGGGATGCTGTCTTTTAGTCTCATGTTGAGATCAAGGGAAGAAGCTCTCATAAGTTTAAGACTGCCATGCTTATGTTTTATTTTATCCATAGCCTCGTAAAGCTTTATTGTTTCTTCGGTATCATCAAAAAGGCTGATCTGGTAGTTTCCGTGAACCAGTTCGCTAAATCGTACGCCGATGAGCCTTATGAGCATTCGGCGGTTGTAAAGCTGGTCAAATAATTCCTGCGCTTTTTTTATCAGGGTATGATCGGAAGAAGTATAGGCTATTCTACACTGTTTGCTTACCGTATCAAAGTTAGAATAGCGAAGCTTGACTGTAATGCAGGCAGTGAGTTTTTGCTTTTCTCTTATTTTAAAGCCGAGTTTTTCGACCATAGCCGTCAGTACATTTTTAAGGAATTGCACATCGATAGTATCCTTCTGGAACGTAGTCTCCGTGGAGATCGATTTTTGTTCCCGAAACGGAATTACGGGAGAATTGTCTTCCCCGTTGGCTTTTTTCCACAGGGCTACTCCATTGCTTCCGAGTGCAGCAGCTAATATTTCGACGGGCATCTCCCGTAATGTGCGGACGTTAAATATCCCCATGTCGGTGAGAAAACGGGCTGTTTTGTCGCCGATCATCGGTATTTTCTGAATAGGTAGAGGAGCGAGAAAAGCTTTTTCCATGCCATAGGGGATGTGGCGTTGTCCGTTGGGCTTAGCTTCCCCGGTGGCAACTTTTGATACCAATTTGTTGATGGATAGTCCCATGGAGATAGGGAGTCCGCTTTCTTTCATGATCTTTTGCCTCAGTTCTCCAGCCCATTTAACCGTTCCGAAAAAGCGATCCATTCCTGTTGCATCAATGTAAAATTCATCGATCGACGATTTTTCAAAGAGTGGTACATCATCTTTTATTATATCAGTAATCAGCCTGGAATACTTACTATATGCATCCATGTCGCCTGAGATATTAATCAGGTGTGGGCACAGTTGTCTGGCTAAAGCGATAGGCATGGCTGATCTCACGCCAAACCGTCTGGCTTCATAGCTGCACGAAGCTACTACACCCCGACGACTGCTCCCGCCGATTATCAATGGTTTACCCTTCAGCGTAGGGTTGCGCAGACATTCCACCGACACAAAAAAGAGTCGAGATCCATGTGGACGATGCTTCTGCCAACTGTAGAGTATTTTTCCATAATTCCCTTCATTTAATTACTAACAAAATTAGTAATTTATACTGTTTTAATAATCTTTTAGCTAAATAAATTAGTATTTAATTTGATTAATTGGTATAATTACTAATATTTGTAGTAGAAATAATAAACAGACATGCGAGATATAATTATTAAAGAGTTAAAGAGTAAGAAGCTGGAAGCCAATAAGTGCGGAGTTCATTTCAAAGCCGGATTAAGCCGTGAAACAGTGCAGGGATATTGCCTGGTTGATTCCGGGTTAACACTTAAAGAAGTGACAGAGCATATCAGGCAGGAGGTTTTGAGAAAGCGAGGTCTTGCTTCTGAAGTTTTTTCGGGTAGCCAGGCGAAGGGAAGGTATTTTATTCATTCGGGAGTATAATATATGGATGGTGTATTCTAATTTTACCATTATACTTTTTCAATTATGAGTCTGATCAGTCAAAACCTTAAATACCTGAGAAAAAAGAACGACCTGACCCAGGAGCAATTTGCAGATAAGCTGGGAATCAAGCGGTCACAAGTGGGAGCCTATGAAGAGGGTAGGGCAGATCCCCGCATTCCAACACTCATGAGAATCTCTGAAGTGTTTGATTATAGTATGGATGAGCTGGTTAGTGAATCGCTTGAGAAAATAGATAGTTCAGGCAGGAAACTTTCTGTTAGTAAAAACCCTGAAATGAAAGTTCTGGCGATCACTGTAGATGAGCATGACCGCGAGAATATCGAACTTGTGCCTGATAAAGCCTCCGCAGGTTATCTCAATGGTTATTCAGATCCTGAGTATATTGAGGAGCTACCTAAGTTTCAATTACCCAATTTGCCGGGTAATGCTACTTACAGGGCATTTGAGATCAGTGGAGATTCGATGTTGCCACTTCAATCCGGGACTATAGTTATTGGGCAGTATTTAGAACGTCCTGAAGATATTAAAAATGGGAAGACCTATGTGCTGGTCACAGGAAAGGAAGGTATTGTTTATAAGAGGGTTTTTAATTACCTGGAAGAAAAAGGTAGTCTTTATCTCGTTTCTGATAATACAAATTATGCACCGTATAGCGTTCCGGTCGATGAGGTTTTTGAAATATGGGAAGCAAAGGCATTTATCAGTGTAAGCTTTCCGGAGCCTGAATCCGGAAAAGATATGACGTTAGATAAGCTGGCTAAAATGGTGCTGGAGCTACAACAGGAAGTTATTAAGTTGAAAGACAGGTAAATATCTTACACTCTCATGATATTTGTCTAAAGGCTTGATACTTGATTTCAGGTTTGTTACGTTTATCTTTGTGATATCATTCGTAACAGGCTTATATGTTTAAAAATATTATACTTGCATTTTTAGTATTGAGTCTCTGCTCATTTTCAATCTCTGTCGGGGACAGTGATCTGCGTCCAATTAAAGAGAACTCTTTTGACTTTCGCATTGATACTGAAAAACTTCTTAATGGATCGTACCAGTATTTTATCAGTTATAAGCCTAAAGGAGAATTGCCTTCAGGGACCAAAAAGGATGATTTTTCCAGGTTTTTAAAATATGATATTTATAATGTACTTAATAAAAACAAGGATGAGGATTACCATGTCATCATGTCTAAGACTGCATATGTAGTTGATGCTCCATCAGATTTTTTCTCTTCTAACCGTGTAAAAGATCTTTCTTTTATCAGAAAGACATTGCCTGAATACGAAGTCAGCTTAAAAGAAGACGGGAACTATAAAATCGGTTCTTCTGGAATGGCTCCGGATTTTGAATATAGTCTTAGAACCTTCTACCCTGAATATAAAGAGCCTCTTTTGAAGTATTTCCTTAAGAATGTTACTACCCATGATTACCCTGGTAAAACACCCATGATGGTGACTTTACAGCATAATTATAACTTTAGTACTGTTTTATGGCAGAAAACCAATAAAATGTCAGTGGTGTTTTGCGCTTATTATCCGATTGGTGAAAATAAAACCTTGATAATTAATCATACGCTGAATCTCGTTCACAATGTTCCTCCAAAGTTAATAGGTGGATCGGATATGATGATTGATATGATCGTGGAAGGTATTTCAGAGTATATCGCAGCTACCAATAGTGCTGTTAAAGATTACTAATTAGAAAGGACTTATGAAATATTTCATAAGCCCTTCCTGATATTTTATTTCCTGTCTTTTCTATCGATTAAAGAAATAAGAAACATTTAAGTTAAAAGAACTATTTTTATATGTGTCTTCACTGTCAAGATCGTTTGGCTCAAGATCTGTTAACCCCAGTTCATAATTTACTCCAACTCTGAATTTATCGATATCTACTCCAGCTCCGAAATTAAGTCCAAAATCTATCGGGTCAAAGTCATCATCTTCTGAATTACCCAAGTCCAAATCTGATTCGATAGTGGTTCCTTCAAAAGTTTCTTCAGCTTTCCCGGAGATTCCATAAGAGAAATAAGGTCCGGCTTGTATAAACGGCTTAACGTTTTGCTCTCCAAATGAATATTCCAGAGCTCCTTGTAGTTGCAAATAATTTACTTTTAGTCTGGTTTCGGAAGTTTCATCGATGTCATTATATTCCGCAACTACACCTTTTTGAGTGAAATATAAACCAGTATTCAATTTTAAGTTGTCCGATAGTTCATATAGTGCCGTACCACCTATATGAAATCCGAATAGATATTTTTTTGTTTCTTCTTCTTCCAAAGGAAAGGAGATGTTCCAGGTTGAAAGATTTCCACCTGCTCTGATACCCAATTCCTGGGCGTTCAATAAATTTGGTAATGCTAAAATGGTTAAGAGAAAGATTAATTTTTTTGGTTGCATAGTTTTTTAGTTAATAAATAAAAAAAGCCCGAAGAATTTTCTTCGGGCTCAATTATATTAAAAATTTTTGTATTATCTATTGAAAAAATAAGAAACATTGATGTTGAATGAGCTATTTTTCCAGGTCTCGTTTGAGTCCCATCCATTGGGAATTAAATTAGCAATTCCAGCCTCATAGTTCAGGCCTACTCTGAATTTTTCAACGTCAACTCCACCGCCTATATTTAATCCGAAATCCATTGGCGCTATGTCGTCATTTTCTCCATTACCAATATTGTTATCTACTTCTCCTGAGAAGTCAGGCGTATCGATTTTATATTTGGATGATGCTGCAAAAGAAAAATATGGTCCGGCCTGAAGAAATGGCTTTAACTGATCACCTCCAAATGAATATTCGATAGCAAATGGCAAGTGAATGTAATTCACGATTTCTTTTAAAGTACCACCATCTTCTTTAAAACGCTCTCCCTTTTGAGAATATAATAAAGAACCGTTGATTCTTACATTGTCATTAATGGGATAAATGCCAGTTGCTCCTATATGGAAACCAAAAAGGCTTAGTGCATCTTCATTAATTTCTTCTACGGAGTAGTTAAATCTTGAAAAATTGCCTCCGATTCTAGCTCCGAATTCCTGAGCTTGGGAATTTAGCGACATGAAGATCAAAAACGCTGATCCTAGTAAAAGTCTTAGTCTCATAATTATATAAATTAATTTTCTACAAGTATAGGTAGTTAATGCTTATTAAACATCTGCAGAAACATTATAATACTTACATGAGAGGGGTAATAAGTGTATATGGCGGAGCGTGTTTTATTTGATCAAAAAAAAACCCGGAGAAATTTCTCCGGGCTTTTATAGTAAATTTCTTTTTTCTTATCTGTTGAAGAAATAAGAAACGTTTAAGCTGAAAACACTTGTTTTAGCTGTTTCGTCTCCTTGTAGATCTTTTGGAGTCAAATCAGAAAGTCCAAGGTCGTAGTTAACACCAACTCTGAATTTCTGGATGTCAACACCACCACCTAAAGTGAAACCAAAGTTCATTGGTGCGATATCATCATCTTCGCTGTTTCCAACGTTTAGATCTGCTTCTCCAGAAACATCACCACCGTCAACTTTAACTTTAGCTCCGATAGCATATCCTAAATAAGGACCAGCCTGAATGAAAGGCTTAATTTGATCTCCACCAAATCCGTATTCTACTGCAACTGGTAATTGTAAATAGTTAACAATGAATTTAGTTGTAGCATCACCGTCTTCATATCTTTCACCTGCTTGAGTGTATAGTAATGAAGCGTTGATTTTAAGATTGTCATTGATTGGCAATAAAGCAGTACCACCGAACTGTAAACCGAAAAGGCTCTTAGCATCGTCGCCAGCTCCGTCTGCTGAATAGTTTATGCTTGAAAGGTTTCCACCTACTCTTGCACCGAATTCCTGAGCATTAGCACCAAATGTAATTACTAGCGCAAACGCTAATCCTAATAATGATTTAATTTTCATAATAGTAAAATGATTAATTATAGTTGTATATGATAAAAAAATATTCCTTGGTTTTAAAAATCTTTGCAATTATAATTATTTAAGAATTTTATTTAAAAGTATTTATATGTTTTTTTATGATGTTTTCAGCTAATTTAATGTAACTATCTGTTTTTCAGGGGTTATTATTTTCAATTAGCTTTTATTTATCAGTAATTTTTTCGTATTCTTCTTTTAATAATTTATAATCTGTTTTATCGGTATTTGTCTTCGGTATTTTACTAACGTATATTATTTTTTTCGGTTTTACTTTAACAAAAAGTTTTAACATTTCATTTATGGCCAACTTTGATGCCAGTTTTTGGTTTGCTTCGATAAAAATCACGAAACTTTCGCCAAAACTGTCGTCATATACTTTTAATAGTGCAATATCATTGTTAATATTTTTTTTATTTAAGTAGTCTTCAATTTTGGTCTTCAGATCATCAAGATTGATTTTTATTCCTCCCGAATTAATAACATTGTCTGCTCGCCCCAGCCATCTGAACTTATCCTCATCGATGATTTCCACAATATCATTTGTATCCAGCCATTGGTCCGAAGTTACTTTCCCTCGAACTAATAGTTTCCTCTCCTCACTTTTTATGCTTATTCCGGGTAGTGTTGTGAAAAAATCTGCTTTTTCATGCCTGTTAACTTTTCTCAGGGCAATATTTGACACTGTTTCTGTCATTGCATAAGTGTGAAAAATACTGCCTGGCAGGCCACTCAATTTTTTTCCTAATTCATAGCTTATCGCACCACCACCAATTAAAATGATCGAATCTTTATTAATGCCACCTATATCCCCATTTTCTATGATGTTTTTCATCTGATAAGGTGTTACCGAGGTAATTCCGATTTTTTTATTTCCTTTAAAAGGATTTCCCGATGGTTCCTCAGCTATTATAGGAAGGTCAAAAACCAGGGCTCGTATCAACACCATTTTTCCTCCAATGAACGATGCTGGGATACAGAGAAAAGATTCTCTTGATTTTTGATCATAACCCAGGAAATCACCGGTCATTTTTGCTGAAGCAATTAGTCTATCACGACTGATCTTAATTTTTTTTGGTTTACCCGTAGAACCTGAAGTTTGCTGAATAAGCTCATTATCTTCTCTTAAAAAAATCTTAAGGTTTCTAAAACGCTTTTTTCGAATTCAGACTGAGCAAGGTCGGTTTGAGAATTGAGTATTTCTTCAAAACTTATTACTCTTCCGTTTATTTTTAAATTAATATTTCTGCGTTTCATTTATTGAAACAAAGCTTTAAATACTTTTTTATTATGATCTGGTTCAGTGAATATTTCAATTATTATTCGACCGGAAGAAGATTTAATTAGCTCTTTAGCTTCTGCTATATGAGTAGTCGTTGTACACTTAAAATATTGAAGTTTGTGGTCCCTTGCAATATTTCTGGCAGTTAGCATTTGCCTGGTTTCAAACCATTCATTACTTTCCGGTTGTCTGGATGGGCCATCTATCAGTCCGAATATACCCCCGGAACGATTATTCATGATGACAATACATAGATTTTTATAGTCATAGTTATGCCATAAACTATTGCGGTCGTAGAAAAATGATAGATCCCCGGTAAGGATTACATTATACTTATCGGATTTTACTATTGAATGACCCATTGCAGTGGAGATGGTCCCATCAATTCCACTGGTGCCCCTGTTTGCTATGATATGTAAATTTCTTCCTTTACCCGATATAAAGTTCACCCATCTGACAGGCATGCTGTTCGCCAGATGGAGATTTGTATTTTCCGGAAGGCTTTGTAAGATCGCTTTACTTACAGATAATTCGTTTAGGGTCTCCCCGTTTTTACCTAAAATACTATTCAACTTTGCTTCCGCTTTTTCTTCCTTAGCCTGCCATGATTTCAAGTACTTGGGATCTTTATTTTCCCAATCCATTGTCTGATCCAGAAATTGATCTATTTCTACATCTATCGTCTTGGTGAGGTTCTGTAGCGGATCAGATAAGAACTCATTGATGCCCACGTACCAGTGTTCCTGCTTTCTGTTTATCCGTAATCTTAAATATATTTTGGTGTTTTTGCTTATTATTGATTTGCCGAAGCTGATGATGAGGTCTGGATTTAGCTTGTTAAATTCACTCTCTTTAAGTGTTTTAAGGAAGATGTCTGCTTTAGTAATTGCTGTATCAACATTAAAGCAATTACTGATTATGTCTGTAATTACCGGAATGTTCTTCCTTCTTGCCCAATCAGATAGTTTTTCCTGGTTTTCTCTACTAATATTTGATTGACCGGCCAGGATTAATACATTTCTACTTTCCTTGTATTTTTTCTCAAGATCAGATAAAATATTAAGAGGGATCGATCTGGTGATTTCCCCATTTTCTATTATTCTAACCTTTCTTTCAAATTTGAAATTTTCTCCTGGTTCAGGGTAAAAGGGTTCTCTCAGTGGAATATTGACATGTACCGGTCCACATGGATGTTTTTTTGCCTCTATGAAGGCTTCGTTGATGATTCGATTAGATTGCCATTGGGCATCCTCATGACTGGTGTCTACCGGAAGTTCAAAGGATCTTTTTATATGATTCGAATAAAGGTTATTCTGCCTGATTGTCTGGCCATCCCATTGATCGATCCACTCCGGAGGTCGGTCTGCCGTTAGGATTACCATGGGGATCTGCCTGTAATAAGCCTCTGTTACTGCCGGGATATAGTTAGAGGCAGCAGTTCCTGAAGTACATGCAATGACGACTGGTGTGCTGGATGCTTCAGCCATTCCCATGGCGGCAAAGGCAGCGCTTCTTTCATCAGAAAGCGTAAAACATTCTATTTTTTTATACCTGGTAAAGGCCAATGTTAATGGGGCAACCCTGGATCCAGGTGATAATACAGCATATTTTGCACCGTGGGCTTCCGCAATTACTGGTATCTGGTTAATGTGTTTTAATATCATAGGCAGGGTAAAAATATAAAACATACCCTAAACACGAATTATACAATCGAATAATTTCTTTGAATAGTCAAAATATTCGATGGTTTCAATAGTTGAATTTTTAAGAAGAGGCCAATTTTAATAGATATATTAAATAAAAAAGCCCTGACGTTCAGGTCAGGGCTTCAGATTATAAGTTGATTTTACTTATTTTCTTTTAATTACTTTTTGAGCAGCTTCAACGATCGCTTCAGGACTAAGTCCGTATTTTGCAAGCAGCTCTTCAGGCTTACCACTTTCACCGAATGAATCATTGACTCCGATGATTTCAAGTGGTGCTGGTAATTCTCTTGAAAGAACAGAAGCAACGCTTTCACCAAGACCACCGTTGATCTGATGCTCTTCTGCAGTTACTGCGCAACCTGTTTTCTTAACTGATTCGATGATCGCTTCACGATCGATCGGCTTGATCGTATGAATATTGATCACTTCGGCATTGATGCCCATTTCTTCAAGTTTAGCTTCAGCTTCAATAGCATACCATACCATATGTCCGGTAGCAAAAATTGTCACATCGCTGCCTTCGATCATTTTGATTGCTTTACCAATCTCAAAGGTTTGGTCTTCTGGAGTGAAAACAGGCCATTTTGGACGTCCAAACCTTAAATAAACCGGGCCTTCGTGTTTAGCTACAGCTAAAGTAGCAGCTTTGGTTTGGTTGTAATCACAAGGGTTGATCACAGTCATGTGAGGAAGCATTTTCATCATTCCAACATCCTCTAGAATCTGGTGAGTAGCTCCATCTTCTCCCAATGTTAGACCGGCATGAGAAGCACAGATTTTTACATTTTTTCCGGAATAAGCAATAGATTGCCTGATCTGGTCATAAACACGGCCAGTACTGAAATTTGCAAAAGTTCCTGTGAAAGGAATTTTGCCTCCGATTGTCATACCGGCTGCAAGTCCCATCATATTTGCTTCTGCAATACCTGTTTGATAGAATCTTTCAGGGAATTCGTTTTGGAATGCTCCCATTTTAAGTGATCCGGTAAGGTCAGCACAAAGAGCCACAATTCTTTCGTCTTGCTTTCCGGCTTCTAATAAACCATCACCGAATCCCGAGCGTGTATCTTTCTTTTCAGTAAAAGAGAATTTCATCGATTTATATTTTTGAAGGGCGAACCCTTTAATTCTTAATTTGATTTAAAATTTATTGGGAAGATTAATAGTCTCCTAAGGTTTCTTCCAGTTGACCTAAAGCCTGCTCTAATTGTTCATCATTAGGAGCAACACCGTGCCATTTGTGAGTTCCTACCATGAAATCAATAGGGAATCCCATTTCAGTACTCATTAAATTAACAACTGGTCTGCCTTTTCTTGTCAGACTGTGTGCATGTTTCATGGCTTTAACAATGCTGTCCATGTCATTACCATTAGACTCTACTACAGACCATCCAAAAGATTCCCACTTTGATTTTAAATCGGCAAGATCCATAACGTCTTTTGTCGGGCCGTCAATCTGCTGGCCATTGTAATCTACTGTTGCAACCAGGTTGTCTATTCTGTGGTGAGATGCATACATTGCTGCTTCCCATACCTGACCTTCCTGAAGTTCGCCATCACCCATCAATACGTAGACAGTGTGATTGTCATCATTCAATTTTTTAGCCTGAGCAGCACCTGCGGCTACTGAAAGTCCCTGGCCTAAAGAACCGGATGCCACTCTGATACCGGGAAGTCCTTCCTCGGTTGCCGGGTGACCTTGTAGGCGGCTATCAATCTTTCTGAAGGTTGCTAATTCGCTCACATCAAAAAAACCGGCATGTGCTAACGTACTATACCAAACAGGTGAAATATGACCGTTTGATAAGAAGAACAGGTCTTCACCAATGCCGTCCGGGTTAAAAGGGACTTTGTAGTCCATAATTTCATTATACATGGCTACGAAATAATCTGTACATCCCAGTGACCCGCCAGGGTGCCCTGATTGTACAGCGTGAACCATGCGTAAAACGTCTCTTCTGACTTGTGAAGCCAGGTTTTGTAACTTTTCAATATCTACTTGCTGCTCCATGCTTTTTGCTGAGGATAATGTTATTTATATCAAACAGGCCGCAAGTTACATGAAAAATCAATCATTTCCATGAAATCTTGCGGCCTAATACCCGATTATATCTGGATATAATTACACAGTATAATTTTGTGTAATTATTTGAGTATCTGTGACGTATGTTCTTTTGTTTTCACCTTCTTTATTATATCCTCGATTTTACCTTCTTCATCGATAATAAAGGTGGTTCTTTGTGTACCCATATATTTTCTGCCATACATATTTTTCTCTACCCAGGTACCGTATTTTTCATGAACTTCTTTTTCGGTATCAGCAAGTAAAGTGAATGGGAGCTCTTGCTTTTCAATGAATTTTCTATGCTTTGCTTCATCGTCAGAACTTATTCCGAGAATTTCATAGCCTGCCTTTTGCAATGCTTCATAATTATCTCGAAGGTTACAGGCCTGGGCTGTACAGCCTGGTGTAGCATCTTTTGGATAAAAATACAATACTACTTTTTTACCTCTGAAATCAGAGAGTTTAACTTTATTACCGTCTTGATCATTTACTTCAAAATCCGGCGCTTTATCGCCAATTTCTAATGCCATAATCGTGTTTTTTTTGGTTTATAATTGTGTGTTGTATTCTTTTACGTTACCTGCATTGTCAGTAACTCTCAGTAATAACTTACCTTTAAAAGGAATGTTTGGATCAAGTTTTTCTGATTCGATCAGTTTCCTTTTATAATCATACTTCATTAATACCCATTCTCCATTCATATACAGGTTATATGTATTTATTCCGGACATGTCATCATCAATAACAAATCTAAGTGAATTTTGATTCAATGTTATCGCTCGAATGTCAGGTTTTTCATTGTCTTCCCTGATCGTGAAATCACCAAAGTATCTTGTGTAAAAAGTAAAGGCGTCGCCAGATCGTTTGCCGCCTTCATAACTAAACCATCTGCCATTATTTCCTATTCGGTATACTCCGGCTTTGTCACTATATTCTTTTTTAGGTTTGAGTGTTACGACCATGCTTTTTCTCAAAGGAACTGTATGGTCACCAATAGAAAACTTTTCAATTTCTTTAACCGAATCATATTCGTAATTGTATTCCAGATAAAGAGTATCAAACCCTGACCGGTAAGGGAAATTTATGTCAGCTGTTTTGCTATAAAATTTATAGCTGGTTTTGTTAGGGATGGTTGCAACGAAATCAAATTTATGAGAAACTTCATTGATCATTGCAGAATCAGGAGTTCCCCAGTTTAAATCCCAGATATAGAATTTTGCATTTGATGTGATATATGCAGGAGTCTCAAAGTGTTTTTGAAAACCGGAATAGACTATGATACTATCAGGACTCTCTGTTTTCGGGGTTGAAATTATAAGGTTATTTCTTTTTCTGTCAACTTCATAAGGCACATCAATAGCAGTGTAGAGGCCAGAAGGGTCTGTTTTTTCTCCAAATAACTTAAAAGATGCAGTAGAAGTATTTCCATAAGCATCTTTTAATTTGATTGAGTAATCTTTTTGGTCGCCTTCAGAAATCTCCAGAATTCCTTTGCCTAAAGATCGGTCGTAAAAAGGAAGGGGATTGTCGTCTTCAATGTATAGTTTATTAAACATACCACTTCCTTTTATTTTGGCAGCATAATTAGTGTGGATAAGTATATCTCTCTGATCGCTAAAAGAGAAATAATTTAATGACTGATCAAATAGAATCTGATCATTTTCAAATAACTGAACTACTGGCACTCCATTTTGATTGGGTACTCCATTAAATTTATCATAAGCCTTTACTTCAATTCCGACAGGCCCTTCGATATTTATATTTTTATTGATGTAATAATTATTTCCTCTTCTGTATGGTCTGACTTCCAGTCGCTCGTATTTTCCATTTATTCTCGAATCCTTACTTAATGGTTCAAATGCTATTTCGTAAAGAGTGGGAGGAATTTGATCTACTATTTCTTCTTTGTAATAATTAAAAAGAGGGTTTATTGGTCGTTGTTTTTCATCTCTAATCTCAAAATGCAAATGAGGTCCTGAACTTGATCCTGAATTTCCACTTAGGGCGATTAACTCACCTTTATTGTATTTAAATTGACCGGGTTTCGGGAAAAGTTCAATTTCAAAAGTTTCTTTTTGATATTGTTGTTCTCTTACCCATTTGGCCAAATCCGGCTCAAATTCACTTAGGTGAGCATAAACAGTAGTATATCCATTTGGATGAGTAACATAAAGTACATTTCCGTATCCACTTGTCGAAACTTTAATTCGGGAAATATATCCCCTGTCACAGCATATACATCCCAGCCTTCAACTCCACCTGTTTTAATGTCGAGTCCACCATGAAAATGTGTAGATCTCAATTCGCCCATTGTTCCAGCCAGGTAATTGCGGTTATGTGGATTCATCGGGAATAAATATGGACCTTCTGACGATCCATTTGATTGCCCGAAAATGGAATAAGTTTGAAAGATCAAGTAAATGACCAAAGTTGCCCTGAAAAAATCACCCATAATTATTATTTTATCTCGAAATCAAGCATTTTTTTACCTTCTAAAAATCCGGTTAATCTATCCCCTTTTTTAACCGGCCCGACTCCTTTGGGAGTACCGGTAAAAATTATGTCTCCTGTACTTAATGTGATGTATTTTGAAATATGAGCAAGCAGCTCATCTATCTTATACATCATTAATGACGTATTTCCCTTTTGTTTGGTTTCTCCATTTACCTGAAGTTCAAAATTCAGGTCTTGCAGATCTTTAAATTCACTTTTTGGAATAAATTCAGAAATTGGAGCAGAACCATTAAATCCCTTGGCTATAGCCCATGGGAGTCCTTTTGATTTAGCTTTTGATTGTATATCCCTGGCAGTAAAATCTATTCCCAGTCCAACGGCATCATAATATTTATGTGCGAACTTAGGCTGAATACTTTTGCCTTGTTTACAAATTTTTATGATTACTTCGATCTCATGATGGATGTCATTACTGTAATCCGGGTAATAAAAAGGATCGTTATTTTTAAGTAACGCGGTATCCGGTTTTGTAAAAATTACAGGATCCTCAGGGATCTCGTTGTTCAATTCTTTAATATGATCAACATAATTTCTGCCAATTGCCAGAATTTTCATATTTTATATAATAAGTTTAAGCTATGATTTATTAATTATTAAGTTTCAATACGCCAATTTCAAAGTTAATATTATATTATTAAAAATTTGAAGTCAAAAACCATGAAGAAAGTACTTGCAATATTTTTCGTGGCAATTATCGCTTATGGATGTGCCACGGTACCAGTAACAGGAAGAAGACAACTTAGCCTGGTGAGTAACGAAGAACTTATTCCCGTTGCTTTTCAACAATATGATCAGTTCCTGGATACTTCAAGAGTAGTAACAGGAACAAAAAATGCCCAGATGGTAAAGAATGCCGGGAATAGAATTCAGACAGCTGTAGAACAGTATTTAAGAGATAACAATTCGATAGAGGTTATCGAGGGGTTTGAATGGGAATTTAAACTCGTGAACGAAGATATAGCCAATGCCTGGTGTTTACCTGGAGGAAAGGTAGCTTTTTATGAAGGAATAATGCCGATTTGTGAAAATGAAACCGGTGTCGCCGTAGTTATGGGGCACGAAATTGCCCACGCAATAGCCAATCATGGTAGAGAACGAATTAGTAACGCCATGGTCCTTCAAGGTGCTTTTGGGACTTTTGGTGCACTTATGGGGCAAAATCCCTCTGCAGGAGAGCAATTGATTCTTCAGGCTTTTGGAGTAGGTGGTCAATTAGGAATGCTGAAATTTTCAAGAAAACACGAATCTGAAGCCGATGAAATAGGATTAATATTTATGGCTATTGCTGGTTATGACCCTAGAGAAGCCGTTGATTTTTGGGGTAGAATGTCTGAAAAATCCGGAGGACAGCAACCACCTGAATTCTTGAGTACTCACCCGAGTCATGATACTCGTATATCAGACTTACAAGAATTAATGCCAAAAGCAATGGAATACTACAATAAAAATAAATAGAGATCATTTTAAAGAAGCCCGGAAACATAAGTTTTTGGGCTTTTTATTTTTTTACCCCTCCGAATGGTCTAACTTTTATAAATTTTACATTAAATCATCATAAACTTAAATGATTGTTGGATGTTAGATCTATAAGTTCTATTTCTTGGATAATGATTTCAAGATTCGGCATAAACCGGTTAACCTTGACCTTTTACAGGAAAGAATAAGATTAATGAAAAAGAAAAAACATATATATCCTCACGCTATCGTCGGAAACTGTGCTTTTCTGGCATATGTAAATAAAAATACGAACATCGATTGGATGTGCTGGCCTCGGTTTGACAGCTCATTTATTTTCGGAAGGATGCTGGATCAACGGAAAGGTGGTGAGTTTTCAATACTTCCCGATGATGATGGCGGGTTTAGCAGTAAGCAATATTATATAGAAAATACTAATGTAGTCAGAACAGAAATTGAAACTTCCGATGGTAGTTATCGGGTTACTGACTTTGCTCCAAGATTTTATCAGAATGACAGGTATTACAAACCGCTGATGATGATCAGGAAAATCGAGCCGCTTTCCGGAACACCCAGGATAAAAGTGAAATGTAATCCTGTTGGTAATTATGGTGAGATAGTACCCGAAGCTCACAGAGGTAGTAATCATATCGAATATCTGGGTCTCGAACAAAATCTCAGGCTAACCACCAATATCTCTCTAACATATATCGAAGATGAAAGAGGATTTGTGTTAAATGAACCAAAATACCTTGTGTTAACTTATGGTGCACCGTTGGAAGCATCTATTGAGCGGACATCGGAGAGGTTTATGAATGAAACCATCTTGTACTGGAGAGGATGGGTAAAAAGTACCAGTATAGGTAATTTCTATCAGAAAGTTATCATTCGATCGGCACTCGCATTAAAGATTCACCAATATGAAGATACCGGTGCTATCATTGCAGCGGGTACTACGTCGTTGCCTGAAGCTCCTGGAAGTACTCGAAACTGGGATTACCGGTATTGCTGGATGAGAGATACTTTCTATACTTTAAATGCTTTTAATAGTATTGGTCACTTCGAAGAGGTAGAACAATACTTTCAATATATCGCGAATATCTCAGTACAGGAAAGTGAAAGATTTCAGCCACTTTATAGTATAAGTGGTGAGAAATCTCTAATCGAACATATTCTGGACCTTGAGGGGTATATGGGTAACCAGCCTGTGAGAATTGGTAACCAGGCCTATGAACATATCCAAAATGACGTTTACGGCCAGGTTTTAGTTTCTTTATTACCTCTGTATATTGATAACAGGTTTATTATAGATGAAAGAGCTGGTAGCCATAAGCTGATCAATAAAATGCTCGGACTCATTAATAAGACACTGGACGAGCCTGATGCAGGTTTATGGGAATTCAGAACACTTGCACAAGAGCATTGCTACACTAATCTTTTTCAATGGGCTGGAGCAAGCGCAGCATTGAAAATCGGACGTCATTTAAAAGATGATGAGATTATTTCTCAGGCAGAAGACCTGGTATCCAGATCCACGGAAAAGATTGAAAAATGCTGGGATGACGAGCGGGGAGTTTATACTCAGGCTATAGGAAGTAAACATTTGGATGCATCTACTCTCCAAATGATTATGATGAATTATATTCCTCATAATAGTGATAAGGCTAAGAGCCATCTTAAAAACCTGGAAATGGAATTATCTGCAGATAGCGGGTTGTTTTACAGATATAAACATGCCGATGATTTTGGAACCCCTGAAACAACATTTTTAATAACAGCGTTTTGGTACGTTGAAGCTCTTACTTGTGTGGGTAGGATCGAAGAAGCCATAAAAATCTTTGAAGAGCTGATCAGTTTTGAAAATCACGTAGGCTTATTAAGTGAGGATGTCGATGCGGAGTCAGGTTCTCAATGGGGTAATTTCCCTCAGGCTTACAGTCATGTAGGGTTAATCAATGCTGCAACAAGAATATCCAGAAAATTAGATAAACCCTCATTTTTATGATTAGAGCCCTTTTATTCATTCTGATCTTATTTCCATTTTTTTATATTAATGGTCAGACCGAAAAAGTTCTTTCAATTACCAGGGATAGCCTGGATTTAACAGGTACCCTTCTTTTACCTGAAAGTTCAGATAAAGGTGTTTTGGTTATCATTACACCAGGATCAGGACCGGTTAACCAGGATGGTAATATGCAAATGATGCAAACTTCTTACCTGAAGGTGTTAGCTGAAGAACTTGCGAAAGAAGGAATAGCTTCATTTAGATATAATAAGCGATCTATTGCCTTGTTAGAAAGTGGTAAGATTAATGAGCTTATCACATTTGATAATTTCATCAATGATCTGGAAGCATGGAGTTTACAATTAGATAGTTTATATCCGGATTATGAGCAAGTTTTACTTGGTCACAGTCAGGGCGGCTTGGTGTCTATGGTAGTTGCCGCCAGAGATTCAGCTCCAGTTAAAGGTGTTATTAGTCTTTGTGGTCAGGGTTACAGAATAGATAAAGTATTAATCGAGCAGCTTGAACCCCAGGGCCCGGGTATTTTAAAATTAAGTCGTAGCTATCTGGATACATTGATTGCAGGCGATTCGATTATGCAACCTCATTTATTATTAAAATCAATTTTTAATCCACAAGCTCAATATTTCATCAAAACATGGTTGAAATATGATCCTCAAGAAGTGATTAATGAGATTGATATTCCTGTGCTCCTGGTAGCTGGCACGAAAGACCTTCAAGTTAAACCAGAACAATTAAAGGCGCTATCCAAGGAAAGCCGGATTGCTGAATATAAAGAAATTGAGGGAATGAATCATGTGCTTAAGGATATCGAGGGTGGTTATCAGCAAAATCTTGATAGTTACTTTAATGAAGGGCCATTGCATCATATGTTACTCCCGGTTTTAACTACTTTTATTAAAAAAGAGGTTAAATAAACAAGTTCTAAGTATTCTTGTTAGAACTAAAAGTTTGACGAAATATTTTAATATGGAAATTAAAGATAAAACTGTTTTAATCACCGGAGCGAGTAGTGGAATAGGAGAAGCGACAGCCAGGCTTTTGGCGGAAAAAGGTGCTAATGTGGTGCTGGGAGCAAGACGACAGGATGAAATAGAAAAAACAGCCTCAGAAATAGGAGAGAGGGCACTGGCTATACAGTTGGATGTAACCGATAAATCTCAGGTTAAGAATTTTATTGATAAAGCTATTGAAAAATTCGGATCAATCGATGTTCTGATCAATAATGCAGGGGTAGGTTACCTGGGGCCTGTAGCAGAAGGTAAATTGGAAGATTTTCACAATATGTTTGATGTGAATGTAAATGGATTGCTTTCATGTATTCATTATTCTTTACCTCACCTTCTGAAATCTTCAGGGCACATTATTAATCTTGCAAGTGTTGCAGCGCATGATGTCTTTCCAGGTAGTGTGGTGTATGCAGCAAGCAAACATGCTGTGGATGTGATCACCAGAGGTATAAGGCTTGAATTAAGAGATAAAGTTCGAATCAGTAATATTTCTCCGGGGGCGGTAGATACTGAGTTTAAAGATCATACCCATCATAAAGAAACAGCAGAAAAATTTGAAGACTATTTTTCCGGAACGGTTTTAAAAAGTAAGGATATAGCAGAAAGTATTTACTATATGCTTTCACAGCCTGATCATGCAGTGATAAATGAAATAATTATCAGACCTGATAGATAAAAAAAAGCCGGTTTAAACCGGCTTTTTAAATTTCTTATATAGATTTATTATAATAGACTTTTGAGAAGTACACGAACCTGATCGTGATCTTCTACGGAATAGTCAGCGTTAGAATTTCCAATACCTACCTTTATTGTAAAAGCTTCATCAGGCATAACACTAAAAGTGTCCTCATCTGTTTTATCATCTCCGATTGCGAGGTTAAATTCGGCCGGAAATTTTTCTATCCACTTCTGAGCTGCACGACCTTTATTGACCTGGCTGTTTTTAATTTCAACCACCATGTCACCTTCAAGAACCATCAGATCCATCGGTGCAGCTAAGTATTTAAGATGGGAAGTTAATTCTCTGGCCCTCATTTCACCCAGGCCTGTTTCAACTTTACGATAATGCCATGCTAATGAAAAATCCTTTTCTTCAATGAATGAGCCGGGAGTACGATCTACATACCTATCCAGCACCGGTTTTATCTGATCTTTCCAGGACGGATCTAATTTGGTGATGTTTTTCCAGTTGGAACCTCTTTCTCTAAGCCAGACACCATGCTCACAAATTAAATCTATATCAAGACCGCCTAGCCATTCGTTAAGGGTGTTTTTATCTCTGCCCGAAATAACTACTACCCTGTTCTTATCATCCTTGCTTAAGTCGTCAAGCAGGGATACCAATTCTTCATCAGGAGCAACTTTTTTTGGATCATTGTTAAATCCAACGAGGGTTCCGTCATAATCTAAAAACAAAACTCTTGAATCGGCTTTTCTGTATTCATCTTTAATAGTTC
This sequence comes from Mangrovivirga cuniculi, assembly GCF_005166025.1. Taxonomy (NCBI): domain Bacteria; kingdom Pseudomonadati; phylum Bacteroidota; class Cytophagia; order Cytophagales; family Mangrovivirgaceae; genus Mangrovivirga; species Mangrovivirga cuniculi. Next base: position 3,395,647 of record NZ_CP028923.1, on the reverse strand, counting down.
CGATGGCATTCAGGTCGATCATTTTAGTTGCTTGTTGTTTTTGTTCTTCTTTAATAAAAGTTAATCTATCCATGAATAGCTTTACCCAATGATGAATATTGTATTTTTTAATCGAATCATTCATAACATCCAGATGCTTTTTTTGCTCTGGTGCAGGCATTGTCAAGGCCCGGTATAATGCTTCGACCATTTGTTTCTGATTATTTGGATTTACCAATATAGCATCACTTAGTTCTTTCGCAGCTCCGGCCATTTCACTAAGTATCAGCACGCCCCGGCCTTCATGAGCCTTACTGGCTATATATTCCTTACAAACCAGGTTCATACCGTCACGCATTGGTGTAACTAATGCTACGTCACTCATTCCATAAAAAGCTGAAATGGCGTTGATTGGAAGTGATCTGTAGAAATAATGAATTGGTGTCCATTTTATACGGCTGAATTTACCATTAATGCGGCCGACTAATAATTCAATTTCTTCTTTTAGTTTTTTGTATTTTTCTACTTTATCCCTTGAAGGAACGACCTGCAAAAGTAGAGAGATTTTTTCTCTGTACTCAGGGTAGTTAGTTAGAAAAGCTTCAAAAGCAGCAAGTCTTTGGGGTATGCCTTTACTATAATCCAGTCTGTCCATAGAAAGTATCAAACGCACATCTCCCAGTGATTCCCGATACCGTTTCTCTCTTTCACCAGTTTCATCAGATATGGCGAGACCGGAATATTTATCGTAATCTATTCCCATTGGGAAGCTATCAACAAGGACTGATCGATTTCCAACTTCAATAATTCCGCTGGAATTACTTTTTGCGACCACACGACTCACTGCACTTAAAAAGTGACGCATATCATCATAGGTATGGAAACCAATTAGGTCTGCGCCAAACATACCCTGAATCAATTCTCTTCTCCAAGGCAGAAGCCTGAAAACCTCGAATGAAGGAAATGGAATGTGCTGGAAAAAGCCAATTGTGATATCCGGGAATTTATCCCTGATCATCTGGGGTACTAGTAAAAGCTGATAGTCATGGACCCAAACGATATCACCTTTTTCTGCTATGCTTACAACAGCATCTGCAAATTTTTGGTTTACTCGTTTATAGCTTTCCCAGAATTCGGGTTCGTAAACAGCGTATTGAGAAAAGTAATGATATGTAGGCCAGAGTGTTTCATTACTGAAACCTTCATAATAGTTATGAATTTCTTCCTGAGTTAGAAACACAGGAAGCATGTTTTCTTGTTTAAGTCTCAGTGTTACATTTGATTCCTCGGTGGAATCTGAAAAAAATGCACCAGGCCATCCGACCCAAACATTATCACCTTCTTTATAAATAGAACCTAACCCTGTGGCAAGTCCACCTTCACTGGGTTTGAATTTCATGCCTTCTGCTTTCTTTTCAACCCTCAAAGGCAACCTGTTGGAGACAATAATTATTTTTGACATAGCAGATTTGATTTCTGTCATTTATACTACTAATAATTATCCAGTTCTCCTATAAAAAAACAGCCCTTTTAACTAATTAAACACGATTTTTAAAAATCGATAATTAGTTAAAGGGCTGTTAAAAATTTTGTAATTGCTAATTATTTCTTGTTAAAATCGCGTAGCTTGATCTGAGTCAACTTGCGTTTTGTATCTAATGGAAAATCTCCACGCATCATCCAATCGTAATATCCCGGCTCTTTCTTAAGTACGTCGCTAACTAGTTTTCCACGGTGCTTACCAAAGTTAAATACCTCTTCTCCTTTATTGTTGAAAACGATTCTACCTGCTAAATCCACCATTTTCTTATTGGTCAGTGCATGGATTTTATCCATATCATTTTCTAATACACCAATTTTTTTACCAAGAAGATCTTCGACTTCCATTCCCTCATACCTTTCAAGCTGGGCATTTAATACATCGAATGTCGCAAGTGTATCAGCTTCGGCACTATGTGCTCCATCGAGAGTTTTATCACAGTAAAATTTATATGCTGCAGATAAAGTTCTTTTTTCCATCATAAAGAATATTTTCTGAGCATCAACAAGTTTTCTGTTACTGAGGTCAAAGTCAATATCCGCTCTTAAAAATTCTTCAACGAGCACAGGTACATCAAATTTTACAATGTTATATCCTGCAAGGTCTGCACCTTCAAGAAATTTAGCCAGTTCTTTTGCTACTTGCTTAAATGTCGGAGCATCCTTAACATCCTCATCCCTGATACCATGTATTAATGAAACCTCTTCAGGAATCGGCATTTCAGGATTTAGTTTCATTGTTTTTATATCTTTTGTGCCATCAGGCATTGCCTTGACAATCGAGATTTCAACGATGCGGTCGTGGCTGATATTAGTGCCTGTAGTTTCAAGATCAAAAAATGCAAGAGGGCTCTTGAGATTTAAATACATATTTATAAAAGTTTTTCTGATAGATTGTCAATGTTGATACCGTCAAAGTTACCGGAACTCATCATCAGTAAGTTTGTATTACCAAGATCAAGTTCTTCCAGATATGATTTTAATTCTCCACTATCTTTAAAAACTTTGATTTCATCATCATTAAATGCTTGTTTTACTTCTTCAGGGTTCAGATCATCAAGCCCTTTTATAGCAATGGCTTTGGGATTAAAATATACCAGTTTTTCATCAGCCGATTTAAGTTTCCCTTTGTATTCTTTCAGGAAATCTTTACTTAAACTGCTATAGGTATGTAATTCCATACATGCAATTAGTTTGCGGTCTGGATATTGATTTTTTAAAGCTTTGGTAGTTGCTTCAATCTTTGATGGAGCATGAGCGTAATCCTTATATACTGCTCCATTAGTACTATATCCTACCAGTTCCATTCTTTTTGAAGCACCTGTAAATGATCCGATAGCATCGTAAAACTCTTTATCCTGAACTGAGATACGAGATAACACTGCTTTTGCGCCTGCTATATTTTGAAGGTTATGTATACCAAAAACACCTAATTCGATATCACCAAACTCGGTTTTTAAATATGTTTTACCATCTTTTACATAATGATCGGGAGTAGTGTAAGGTACTCTTACAACATCTTCCCGTTCCTTATTCCCAATAACGCTAACAAGATTGTCATCTTCATTAAATACAAGAGACCCGGCTTTTGGAGTTTGATCAGCAAGTTTATCAAACTGAGCAACATAATTGTCTCTATCAGGATAAATATTTACGTGATCCCATTCAATTCCTGAGATCAAGGCAATATGATGGTGGTAATGGAGAAATTTCGGAGTGTTATCAAGTGCTGAAGTAGAATATTCATCACCTTCAATAATGATCAATGGAGCATCAGAAAGTTTGACCATTAAATCAAAACCATCAACTTTAGCGCCTACCAGGTAATCGAAAGGTTTGCCAAGCTTGTTAAGGACATGCATGATCATTGAAGTGATAGTCGTTTTTCCATGACTACCGGCAATCACGATCCGCTGCTTATTCTTACTTCTTTCATAGATAAATTCCGGGAAAGAGTAAATGGGAATATTTAGTTCTTTTGCTTTTAATAATTCCGGATTATCTTTTTTGGCATGCATCCCGAGGATTACAGCGTCAATATCGGAAGATAATTTTTCCGGGTACCAGCCCTCTTTTTCAGGTAGTAACTCATTTTCCCTGAGAGTTGACTTAGAAGGTTCGAAGAAAGTATCGTCTGAACCGGTGACCTGGTAACCATCATTTTTCAGATTTACGGCAAGATTGTGCATTATGCTGCCGCCTATGGCGATAAAGTGAACTTTTTTTATGTTTTCCATTGGCAGTATTTGTCTCAATTAATCAATATGTAGTGGGGAATTCCCCGGTTTTATAGATACAAAGATATCATAATTTGCAAAAGATCGTTTTCAAAATGAAATTCATTGCGAATCTTTGCGTTTTGAATAGATTAATTTAATTAATTTTTAGTTGGTTTCAGTCTGAAAATCAGGATTGTGGATAAGTCTGTGGATATTGCAGTGGATAAAAACAATCTACTAAATGGCAGACCACTCAAATTAAAGTGTAGTTTTGTTCTATGGATAATGAAAATGTTCTGGCAGGTAAGGGAAACAGAAAGCAGCGAAGGCCTGCTGTACCTGAAAGTTTGAAGGGATTAGGAAAAGTACCACCAAAGGCTACGGATCTTGAGCAGGTAGTATTAGGAGCATTAATGCTTGAAAAGGATGCTTTAACAGCAGTAATAGATGTATTGCATCCTGAATCTTTCTACAAGGATAATCACAAAGAAATATATAAAGCGATCGTAACGCTCTTTAATGAGTCGGAACCGATCGATATGGAAACGGTAGTAAACCAACTCCGTAAAAGCGGAACCTTAGAGTTTGTCGGTGGTGCATATTATATCGCCGAACTGACTTCAAGGGTTAACTCCGCTGCTAACATTGAAGCTCACGCCAGAATTATTGTTGAGCAGGCTATCAAGAGAGAATTGATATCTGTCTCTTCTGAAATCCAGGAAATGGCTTTTGAAGATACTACTGATGTCTTTGAATTGCTAGACAAGACCCAGGGTCATTTATTTGAGATCAGTGAAAAAAGTATCCGTAAGTCTTATGCCGATATGAAGTCGATCATGAAAGACGCCTTAACTGAGCTTGAGGCCAAGCGTGATCAAAAAGAAGGACTTACAGGAGTGCCTACAGGTTTTTCAGCATTAGACAGAGTGACATCAGGATGGCAAAAATCTGACCTCGTAATTATTGCAGCACGTCCTGGTATGGGTAAAACTGCTTTCGTAGTTTCTGCCATGCGTAATGCTGCAGTAGATTTTGCCAAAGGTGTGGCAATATTCTCTCTTGAGATGTCTGCCGTTCAGCTTGTAAACAGGATGATTTCTGCTGAAGCTGAACTGGAATCTGAAAAACTTAAGAAAGGTAACCTGGAAGATTATGAGTGGGAACAATTAGTTCATAAGACTACTCAATTAACCGAGGCTCCGATATTTATCGATGATACTCCGGCCTTATCAGTGCTTGAGCTTAGGGCTAAATGTCGTCGACTAAAGTCTCAGCATGATATCCAACTGGTGATCATTGACTACCTTCAGCTGATGCAGGGAGATTCTTCAAGTAAGGGAAATCGTGAACAGGAGATCGCTACAATTTCACGTTCATTAAAAAACCTGGCTAAGGAACTTAATGTGCCGGTAATTGCACTATCCCAGTTGAGCCGTGCGGTAGAAACCCGTGGGGGCGATAAGAGACCACAGCTTTCTGACTTGAGGGAATCAGGATCGATCGAGCAGGATGCCGATATGGTAATGTTCCTTTATCGTCCGGAATATTATGGAATCACTGAAGACGAAGATGGAATGCCAACGACCAATATGGGTGAGGTGCTGATTGCAAAACACAGGAATGGTTCGCTGGACACAGTCAAACTTAAATTTATCGGTAAGTATACTCGATTTACCGATCTTGATGATAGCGGTTTCCAGAATACTGCCGGTTCCGGTGGATTTTCATCATTTGAAAATTCAGGAGGTGGTTCCGGAGGAGATGATAGTGGTGCAATTTTCGGATCAAAGATTAATGATGATTTTGATGATGATTTACCACCACCTTCTGGTGGAGGGTTTGGTTATGGTCCTGGAGAAAAAGGTGGAGGACTCGACCCGACAGAAGATGATTCTCCATTCTAGATAAAAATTATATATAAATAAATATTGTATGTTATTGAGACCAGGGTTATTTTACCCTGGTTTTTTTAATTATTGACTCCCAAACATGAAAATAAACTATTATTTTATATTTACAGTATTTGTAATTACGGTCTCTTGCGCTAAGAAAAATGATGCTAATATGAATGATGAGTATCCCGTATACTTAGAGGATGATCTTGGCCTGACCTACTCACCTGAAAAAAGCACATTTAAATTATGGGCACCAACTGCTGAAAAAGTTGATTTGATTTTTTACGATAAGGATCTTGATTCTAAAGAAACTGATCGTTATCCAATGAAACCAATTGAAAAGGGTGTTTGGGAATTTGTGTACGATGGAGATGCGAAAGGTATCTACTATACATACCAGGTAACAGTCGATGATGTAGAAATGCAGGAAGTTCCGGGACCTTATGCGAAGGCAGTTGGGACGAATGGTGTAAGAGCACAGGTTGTCGATCTATCAGAAACAAATCCCGATGAATGGGATAATGACCAGGGCCCTGAATTAAAGAACCAGGTGGATGCTGTGATTTATGAATTGCATGTAAGGGATTTTTCTAAACATCCGGAAAGCGGAATGGAAAACAAAGGCAAGTTTATTGCTTTTACAGAAGGAAATACCACCACAAAAAACGGAAACCCTTCCGGATTAAATTACATTAAAGATTTAGGAGTAACACATTTGCATATTCTTCCATTTTTTGATTTTGCTTCAATCGATGAAACCCTTAAGGATCCAAATTACAATTGGGGATATGATCCGTTGAATTACAATGTGCCGGAAGGAAGTTTCAGCACTGATCCATCAGAGGGAAAAGTGAGAATTAAAGAAGCAAAACAAATGATCAAGGCAATCCACGATGCAGGTATGGGTGTGGTGATGGATGTAGTATACAATCATACTCACAGTGTAGATGGAATGTCATTTCATGAAACAGTGCCAGGATATTATTATCGGTATAATAAAGATGGTAGCCTTTCAGATGCTGCAGCATGCGGAAATGAAACAGCTTCTGAAAAGCCTATGATGCGAAAATTTATTATCGAATCACTGAAATACTGGATGACAGAATACCATATTGACGGTTTCAGGTTCGATTTGATGGGTATTCACGATATTGAAACGATGAATCAGATCAGTGCAGAACTAAGGAAAATAAACCCTGATGTTCTGCTATATGGAGAAGGATGGAAGGCCGGATCGTCACCACTACCGGATAGTGTTTTGGCTTTAAAAGCAAACACTAAAGAACTAAAAGGAATAGCTGCATTCTCTGATGATATGCGTGATGGAATTAAAGGATCCGTTTTTGAAGTAGAAGAAAAAGGATTTGTATCAGGAGCTGAAGGACTCGAAGAAAGCATCAAATTCGGAGTTGTAGGATCCACTAAACATGAAGGAGTTGATTATACTGCGGTGAATTATAGTGACAGTCCCTGGTCTGATTCGCCAAATAAGACCGTTAATTACGTTTCATGTCATGACAACAACACGTTGTTTGACAGACTGAATTTGTCGAATGGTGAAGAAGATAGTGAGGAGGAGATATTAGCCATGCACAAACTGGCTCTATCGATGGTGATTACCTCTCAGGGAATTACCTTTTTACATGCAGGATCAGAGATGGCCAGAACCAAAGACGGAGTAGAAAACTCATTTGAATCACCGGATTCGATCAATCAAATCGATTGGGACCGACAAGTAAAATATAAAGAACTGAAAGAGTATATGGTTAATTTATTGAAAGTTCATAATGATCATCCGGTATTCAGGTTGCATAGTCAGGAAGAAATCAGCAAGTCAATCAAATTTCATTTAGATGAGGATAATGCACTGGTATATGAGATCGATGGTAGTAAAATAGAAAACGAAGATTGGAAAAAGGTAATAGTAATTTACAACGCCAGGAAGGAGCCACTGGAATTTGATCTACCGGAAGGAGACTGGAAGGTAATTGCATATAAAGAGAAGGTGGATGAGACAGGTATTGAAACACTTTCAGGATCAGTTGGGGTTGAGAATGTTAGCATGATGATTTTGGTGAGGGAATGAAAGTATAAGGCGATACAATCGCCAACCTCAAGCATCCTCGTTGCAAACGAGGACGATTGGCTGCTTTCCCTTATGATATTGCTATTTTTTTGAAGCTACTTAGTTCAGTTTATTAATTATAGCTACATTATTTATAGAAGTTAAAATCTATAAAAATGCTCCATCGCCCTTGTTTAGCGAAGCGTAACGAGGGTGGGAAAGAGACCAGCGTTTGTAACGCTGAAATTGCTGCTTCAAATTATTTGGTCCAAATCGTAAATAAAAACTGCTACATTGCTTGCCTGTGTCCCCACAAGTAAGGTATAATTGCCTTTACATTTCTAGTGAGGACACTTGAAATCAGGGACTGAGATTATGCTGCTGCTCGACATTTGCAATGTCGTGCTGTTATCATAGGATCTGTGATCCGGATTAAATAACATTGTTGAATAACCATAAAATTATTGTTAGTTATGAGGCAAGTATGGATGGATTACAAATCCACCGATAAGGCTTCGGAATTGCAAATTCCGAAGAGCGTTTTTTATTAAACAATAATTGCTTGCTTGTGTCTCCACAAGCAAAGTGAAAAATATGCTATACATTTCAAGTGAGGACACTTGAAATCAGGGACTGAGATTATGCTGCTGCACGACATTTGCAATGTCGTGCTGTTATCATAGGATCTGTGATCCGGATTAATTTGCAATTATCCAAGTGCTGAATTTGGGCACAAGCGAGACGCTTGCGCCAGTGGTGGCTTGCACCAGTGCGTGCAAATGGATCATCATATCATTCCTGAGTCGTTAAAGCCTTATAAACTCCATTAGACCATCCAAAACCATCCTGTAAGGGATATTCACCACCACCGGCTTCTTCGACTTGGCCGGTAACGACATATTTCTCCACCATCTTGCCGGTTCTCTTAAATACTTCCTTATTTCGATTTATCCATCGCTTTTTCGCCTCATTAGCTTCCGCATGAAAGCCATAGTTCTTCAATCCTTGTATCGTTATCCATTGCAGAGGAGCCCAGCCATTTGGTGCATCCCATTGTTCGCCGCTGTTTACCAAGGTAGTAGTAAATCCTCCTTCTTTTAAAAATTCACTCATCAATACGTTTTTCACCTTTTCAGCCTGGTCGGGAGTGGCTATTTCGAAGTAAAGTGGAAACGCCATGGCTAGGGTCTTCTTGCCGGTAACTGTACCACTGTCTATATGGTAATCGGAAAAGATTTGCTGTTTCTCATCCCAGAAGTATTCCCTTATTGCATCTTTTCTGATTTCGGCTTTCTCAGCATATTCCTCTGCTCTATCTCCATTTTCTAATTCATCAAATCCTTTACTGATCATCAGCTCAAGATGAAAGAGTAAAGCATTCAGGTCAACAGGAACTATTTTGCTCGTTTCAATGGTTGCCATAGTTTCTCTATCAGCAAACCAACGACTACTGAAATCCCATCCCGATGCACATGCCGCACGGACATCCGCGTAAAGATCTTTAGCCTCTCTGCCTGATTGTTTCATCAGATATACATCTTCTTTAAAAGATTCAGGTCGTGGACCGGTTTTCGTATCAAAATACCTGTTTAATATAAGGCCATCAGCGATTTTTACGGGCGATCTGTACCGTTCACCCACATTTATCAAAGCAGATGAGCCCTTGGTCCAGTAATTATATTCTTTTAAAAGCTGAGGAAGGTATTTGGAGATACTATCACCGTAATTTTCATGAACCAGCCTGACCATTAAAGAGTAAAATGGTGGTTGACTTCTACCAAGAAAGTATGTTCTGTTTCCATTTGGAATAAACCCCTGGTTATTTAAGAGATAGCTAAAATTGTTTACCATATTTCGGACTGTGCTTTCCTTCTGGTCTGCTACAAGACCGAGCATGGTAAAATAAGAGTCCCAGTAATAGATCTCCCCGAACCTTCCTCCGGGAACTACATAATCATAGGGCAGGGGGATTAATGAACCTGCTTCCGGTTGGTTTTCTTCTTCTCTGGTAAGTACCGGCCAGAGTTTGGTAATGTGTTCATTTACACTTAGTGATGTATCAGAAACAAATCCTGAAGCAGGCTTGTCGGGAGATTTAAAGTTGTCAGCAACAAAAGACTTCAAATTAAAATTCTCATCATTCTTATTTTCTTCGTAAATATCAAGAATAGTAGGAATTGGATTCAAAGGAATTGCATCCGCAAAGGTTTTAGAGTCAGGATAAACAGCAGCCATTTGAACATCTTCAAAAAGCTGTGTCGAAAAAAAGCTACTATCCATTTCGTAGCTTCCCTCTGCAACTATCTGTTCATCAACCGTCGTTGTATCCTGCGTACAGGAAAAAAAGAAATAAGGAAAACAAAAAGGTATATGTATCGAAAGTCTTTTACAAGCATAGTTAGTCTGGTTTAATTGATGACCAAATTAAACCAATGAATGTACAATGCCAAAAAAGGTTATTTAGTGATCAATGCACCGGCGATCGTTGCAGTTAGCATACAAGCGATTGTAGCAGCAAAAAGTGCCTGAAAACCTAATTTAGATAAATTTCCTTGTTGATTAGGAGCAAGCGAACCAATACCTCCTACCTGTATGGCTATTGAACTGAAATTCGAAAACCCGCAAAGAACATAAGTTGCAATAATCAATGATTTTCCAGTTAGTGGATTTTCTCCACCTAAACTTTTTGCCAGGTTATCATAGGCAATGAATTCGTTGATTACTGTTTTCTGTCCCAACAAACTACCAACCTGCAAGGTATCTTCCCATGGAACTCCAATTACCCATGCAAATACTCTAAATATTTGTCCCAGGATATATTGTAACGAGAAGCCATCAAAGCTTCCATTCGTAGATTCGATTACGTATTGGTTAAGGCCAGTGTAATCACCGATCACACCGACAAGCAATCCATTAAGTGCATAAATTATCGCAATAAACGCCAGTAGCATGGCTCCGACATTTGCAGCTAGCTTAAGTCCCACACTGGTACCTTGCGAAAGTGCATCGACAAGATTTACTCCGATATTTTCTTTGTTAACCCTTAGTTCAGTATCAATACTTTCCGGGTTTGTTTCCGGAACAAAGATCTTAGACATCACAATAGCTGCTGGAGCATTCATGAATGATGCAGATAGCAGGTAAGATGCATATTGAGTTTGTAGCTCGATACTATCTCCTCCAAGAAGCTTTACATAAGCCGCAAGAACAGCTCCGGCCATTGTTGCCATACCACCAGTCATCAGACACATTAATTCCGACTGGGTCATATTCTTTATAAATGGACGAACAAGAAGAGGTGCTTCAGTTTGTCCAAGAAAAATGTTTCCAGCTGCAGATAAAGATTCAGCTCCAGAAAGCCGCATGGTTTTAGACATCACCCAGGCGATTCCATAAACAATTTTTTGAAGGATACCCAGGTAGTAAAGACCACTGGATACAGCTGAGAAAAAGATTATTGTTGGTAATACCTGGAAAGCAAAAATAAACCCCAGTTGATGGCCTGCAGAGGCATCTTCGTAACTGTTTTTGGCTAATCCTCCAAAAAGGAAATAGGCTCCTTCACCGGCATAATCCAGAAATTTAACAAATGCATAGGATACTCCTCTAAAGATCTTGGTTACGATTTCAACCTCAGCAATTAACAACCCAAAAAGGATTTGCAATGCTATTCCTATCCCGACAATTTTCCAGTCTATCGCTTTTTTATTTCGCGAAAATAAAAATCCAATACCAAGAAGAACCAAAATGCCAAATGCGGCTCTGAGAATATCCATAAAAAATTAAAAATTTGGCCAAAAATAAAAAAGCCTCTCCAAAGATGGAAAGGCTTTTGTCAAAAGGTTTATAAATTTATTGATTATCAATCAATTTCTTCTGTTTATTTCGTCGCGGATTTTGGCTGCTTCTTCATAACTTTCGTCTGATAGCGCCTTGTCAAGCATCTCTTTTAGCTTGTCCATTGAAAAATCCTTAAGACGATCTGTGAATGGTTTGCTTTTTTCAGCAGTAGACTTAGTTTTGTCTTTTTTTGCTTCAGACATTTCTTCATCAGCTTCCTCGGTTAGCTCGATACCTGCCTCTTCCATGATTTGCTCATAGGTAAAAATAGGGACATCAAAGCGTAGGCCGATAGCAATAGCATCAGAAGGCCTGGCGTCAATTTCTACTGCTTTTGATTCATTGCGACAAACAATTTTTGCATAGAATACACCCTCTTTTAATTCGCTGATGGTAATTGAGTCAACAGAGAAATCAAAACTATGGGCAAACGACTTAAACAGGTCGTGTGTCATGGGCCTGTTTGGAGTTATCTTTTCAATTTCAATAGCAATAGCCTGAGCTTCTGGCATTCCGATGATAATCGGAAGGCGTCGGTTGCCTCCAACTTCACCTAATACAAGTGCGAATGAGCCGCTTTGCGATTGACTCGATGATAATCCAAGTATTTCCAGTCGTATTCTATTATCCACAGATATATGATTATTTAGTCATTAGAAGCTTTGACAGCATCAATCAATTTTGGTACTACCTCAAAAGCATCTCCGACAATACCATAATCAGCGGCCTTGAAGAAAGGTGCTTCCGGGTCTTTGTTTATGGCAACCAGCACTTTAGAAGCATTCACACCAGCAAGGTGCTGAATAGCTCCACTGATTCCTATCGCAATATACAAGGAAGGTGCGACTTTTACACCTGTTTGACCGACATGTTCGTGATGCGGTCTCCATCCCATATCCGATACAGGTTTACTACATCCTGTCGCTGCTCCAAGCTCACCAGCAAGTTCTTCAATCATATCCCAGTTTTCAGGTCCTTTAAGACCTCTACCACCGGAAACTACAAGGTCAGCCTCGGGAAGAAGGATGTCTCCTTCAGCTTTTTCAGTTTTTGTGATTTTTACAGCGAAATCAGAATCGCCAAGATCAGGAGAGAAGCTTTCAACTGTTGCACTTCCACCGTCTTCTTTGATTGCTACTGCATTTTTCTTAACAGCAATGATTTTTTTACCTTCTTTCATATCCACGTTAACAAAGGCCTTGTTAGTGTAGATACTTCTTTTTACTACAAAACCATTAGATGTGTCTGGAAGGCTGACTACGTTCCCAGCAAGGGCAGCTCCAATTTTAGCTGCTAATCGTGCAGCAATAGCATCACCTAAAGATGATTTAGACATCACTACGATCTCGGAACCAGTTTGCTCAACTGCCTGAGCCAAAGCTGTAGCGTAAGCCTGGATCACACCCTGGTTTAATTTGTCGTCACCGGCGTGTAAAACTTTTCCGGCTCCATTGTTTCCTAATGATTCAAGTTCAGACTGCTCAATATCTCCAAAAGCAACGGCAGTAACATCACCTCCCATTTCAGCAGCATAACTTACCGCTTCCCTGGATGTCTTTTTGAATTTTCCGTCTGTACTTTCTGCAAATACTAATATAGATGACATAATTAATTCTCTTTTGATTGATTAAAGTACTTTAGCTTCGTTTTTTAATAGATCAACTAACTCTTCTACATTGTCAGGATCTACCATCTTGCAATCACCTTTCTCAGGTGGAAGCTCGTAGTTTTTAAGTTCTGTTTTCTCCGTGGTGTCCACAGCCTCAACTACGTTAAGTGGTTTAGTTCTAGCTGTCATGATACCTCGCATGTTAGGGATTTTCCACTCTGCGATAGGCTCCTGGCAACCAGCAACGAAAGGAAGATCTGCTTCGACATACTCCTTACCGCCTTCGATCTCTCTGGTCATCTTAGCAGTATTGCCTTCGATGTCAAGAGTCATCACCGGAGATAATGAAGGTAATCCCAGCATTTCACCAACCATGCCGTGAACAGCACCACCATTATAATCAATCGACTCACGACCCATAAGAATAAGATCGTAATTGTTTTCTTTTGCAATATGTGCAATTTGCTCAGCTACGAAATGACCATTCTCAGGGAATGCATCAACTCTGATCGCATCATCAGCACCAATTGCTAATGCTTTTCTGATTGTTGGTTCTGTTTCAGAAGTTCCAACATTTAATACAGTAACAGTTGCTCCGTTAGATTCTTTCAGTTCAACTGCTCTAGCCAGTGCATAATCATCATATGGTCCGATGATATATTGCACCCCCGATGAATCAAATTTGGTATTGTTATCAGTAAAACTGATTTTTGAAGTTGTATCGGGTACGTGTGTTATACAAACCAGTATTTTCATATTTATACAGAATAAAATTTGTTATGAATACATACTATTTTCGCACGAATATACTCATTCAAACGTTATAATAAAACTTAAAACCATGAATAAACAACGCATAGAGTTGCTGAAAACCTATATTAAAGAAGATTCTTCCGATCCATTTAACTACTATGCATTGGCACTCGAGTATTTGGATGAAAATCGTGCCGAAGCCGAAGAATATTTCGTTAAGCTTCTAAAAACATTTCCTGAGTATCTGCCAACGTATTATCATGCAGCACATTTTTTTATGGATACTGATCCGGACAGAACTTCTGAGATCTTCGAAGAGGGCATAAAACTGGCCCAAATACAGGGAGATCTTAAAACTCTGGCCGAATTGCGCAATGCATATACTAACTGGCAGTTCGATCAGGATTAATTTTCTTTTAAGTTAATCACTAATTTGCCGAATTGCTTTCCGGACTTCATTTTATCGAAGGCTTCTATGGCATTGTCGAGATTGAAGCCTTCACTATCTATAATCGGGTGTATCTGGTGTTTGTTTACAAAATCGAGCATTTTCTCAAATTCATTGTCACTACCCATGGTTGATCCCTGGATGGTTAGTTGTTTCCAGAATGCTGAATGGAGGTCAAATTTATTGGTTTTACCTGCGCTGGCCCCGTAAAATACAATTTTCCCTCCCGGTTTAGTGGCCTTTATATATTTATTCATTTGTTCACCACCTGCAGAATCAATTACCAGGTCTACACCACCATTCGTTTCTTTAACCAGTTCTTTATGCCAGTTTTCTTCTTTGTAATTAAAAGACTGTTTGGCTCCAAGATCTATCATTTTTTTAGCTTTCTGTTCACTACTGGAAGTAACATATACTTCACATCCCAGTGCGATAGCAAATTGGCAGGCAAATTGTGCTACTCCTCCGCCAATTCCTGTGATCAATACTTTCTGTCCTTTTTCGGCTTTCCCATGATAGAACAGAGCTCTGTATGCTGTTAACCCACCTAAAGGTAAAGCAGCACATTCCTCATCGGTTAAAAAATCAGGAGCAGGAAAAATCTTATCTGCTGGAACTTTACAATATTCAGCTAAAGCACCGTTATGTGGCAATCCCATGATATGAAAATCTTTTGACTGAACCTTTTCTGAATCTCCCCATTGACGGTTAGGGTTAACGATCACACGTTTATTAATCAGGCTATTGTCTTTTTTTGCTTCAATGACAATTCCGCAAAGATCAGACCCCAGGGTTACTCCATCTTTAATTCCTGGATATAAACCTTCACGGATATATTCATCCCGGTGATTTAAAGCTGCAGCAAGTCCTTTAATTAAAATTTCATCTTCTGAAGTTTCCGGAATCGTTTTCGAAACAAGTTGTATTTCTTTTGAGTTAACTGTTTGTATTTCAATAGCTTTCATGAAAATTAAATATTTTATTTAATGTAATTGTTAACAATATGCTATTTGTGTTTCGTAATTGTTAAAAAAAGTAAAATAATCTTTGTTTTTAGGAGATAGATTTATTTATAATTGGTATAGATGCTTATCAAGAATCACATAAAAAAACCGTTTTCAGAAGCTTTAGAGGCCTTTTTTCAAGAATATTTTAATTGCAAACGTTTTCGAGAAGTATGTGTCTGGAGCTTTATTTATTAGAAATTTTTCAATTTTTGATAAGCATTTTAGAAAAACTGGAATTATAGATAGATAAATATCTGTTTTAATAAGAAAAATTAATTTATACGTGTTTTTAACTGATAACCTAAATAAACATAATCTATGAAGCAGCTTTATCAAAAGTTAACGTGCTTCGCAATTGTTGTAATTGGCTTAATGTCTTTTACTACCATTCAAGCACAATCCATTACTGTTTCAGGTACAGTAACTGATTTTAACGGTCAGCCTTTGCCTGCAGTGAATGTCATCGAAAAGGGGACAAATAATGGAGCAGTGACAGACGTTAATGGTAATTATTCGGTAACTCTACCAGGTGATGCCATTCTTGTATTTTCATCAATAGGATTTGTAAAAGAAGAAGTGCCGGTAAATGGCAGAACTACTATTGATATGACTTTGGCTGAAGATATCCAATCTTTGTCTGAAGTAGTTGTAATTGGTTATGGTACTCAGGAAAAGGAAGACGTGACTGGTTCCGTGGGCGCTATAGAGGAAGAAGATTTTAATAAAGGAGCGATGGTTTCGCCTCAGGATCTTATTGTAGGTAGACTTCCTGGTGTTCAGGTTACTACCAACGGTGGTGCACCAGGGTCTGGTTCAACTATCAGAATTCGTGGTGGTTCTTCGCTATCAGCAAGTAATGATCCATTGATCGTTGTCGATGGTGTTCCATTAGGAGAATCGGGTATTGCCGGGATGAGAAACCCGTTAAGTACAATTAACCCGAATGACATTGAATCATTTACAGTTCTAAAGGATGCTTCAGCTGCTGCGATTTACGGATCAAGAGCAGCAAACGGAGTTATTATGATCACTACTAAAAGTGGTGGAAAGGATGCTCCATTAAGTATCTCTTATGATGGTAACGTATCAATTTATACAGTTCCAAATACTGCTGATGTATTATCTTCGGATGAATACAGAGAATTGATAAATAACCAGGTGTCGTTTGGTAATATTCCGGATGATGCATTGGATTTATTAGGAAATGAAAATACTGACTGGCAGGATGAAATTTATGATACTGCTATCGGAACAGAACACAATGTTTCATTATCAGGTTCCAAATTTGATACACCATTCAGGCTTTCTTTTAATTATTCTAACCAGGATGGTATTTTAAGAACTTCTAATTTTGAAAGAAAAGCCATTGGTGCAAATTTCGATCCTTCTTTATTAGATGATCATTTGAAATTTGATATTAACTTTAAAAGCTCTTGGGTAGATAATAGATTTGCTAATCAAGGTGCTATTGGATCTGCTGTAACATTTGATCCGACTCAACCTGTTAGAGTTTCTGATGGACAGTGGGGAGGTTATTACTACTGGCAACAGCCTTCAAATCCATCTCGTCCAATTACTATTGCACCAACTAACCCAGTTGCATTACTTGAGCAAACTAATAACTCAGCAGCTGTAAACCGCATTACAACAAATGCGAATATTACTTATAAATTCCATTTTTTACCGGAATTAAAAGCTAATTTAAATCTTGGTTTAGACAGATCTAAGACAGATGGTACAGAATTTGTTTCAGCGGATGCGAGTTATGCGATAGATGACGAATTCGGAAATGGAACGACTAATAACTATGAAGGAGAAACAAGGGATGAAATCCTGGAGTTTTACCTGAACTATACAAAAGATTTAGAGTCGATTGACAGTAAAATAGAAGTTCTTGGTGGTTATTCTTACCAGCATTTCTACAATGAAAACTCAAATACTGTATATGATGCTACAGAAGAAAATGTAAAAGATTCACTAAGGATTGATAAAAGTGAAGCATTTCTTATCTCTTTTTATGGCCGTTTAAATTATACATTAAAAGACAGATATGTTTTTACAGCTACTTATCGTAGAGATGGATCTTCTCGTTTTAGCGAAGAAAACAGATGGGGTAATTTCCTTTCAGGAGCTTTTGCATGGAAAATCGATCAGGAAGATTTCCTTGTTGACAATGAAACCATCTCACAATTAAAATTGAGATTAGGTTACGGTGAGATCGGACAGCAGAATGTGTTATCGCGATACCCAGCCCTTGCACGTGTGACAACCAGTGGGCCCCGAGCAAGATATCAATTAGGTAATGAATTTTATAGGACTACCAGGTTTGAAGGATATGATGCAAATCTGAAATGGGAAGAAACAGCAACCTGGAATGCGGGTATTGACTTTGGATTCCTGGAAGACAGAATTACCGGTAGCCTTGATTTTTATTATAAAGAAAGTACCGACCTGTTAAATAGTATTCCAATTCCTCAGGGAACAAATTTCACTAATGAACTTTTAACAAACATTGGTAGTCTGGAAAACCGTGGTGTGGAACTAGCTGTGAATGCAGTGGTAGTTAACACTGGGAAATTCAGATGGGACGCTGGTGTGAATTTTACCTATAATGATAATGAAATCACTAACCTGACCGCAGTAGATAATCCTGATTATTTAGGAGTGTTTGTTGGTGGTATAGGAGGAGGTGTAGGAAATACTGTCCAAATTCACAGTACAGGGCACCCTAGAAATACATTCTTCGTTTACGAGCAAGTTTACAATAATAGCGGAGTTCCAATCGAGGGGCTATATGTTGACCAAAATGGTGATGGAATAATAAATGACCTGGATCGAATCAGACGTGAAGATCCTGCGCCTGACGCATACTTTGGATTCAGTTCAATGCTTAATTATAAAAATCTAACATTCTCTTTTAATGCCAGAATGAATATTGGAAACCACGTTTATAACAACGTAGCTTCGCAATATGGGCAATTAGCTAATGTTTACAATTCTACAGGATATCTGAATAATGTATCCCCTTATTTTTATGAATCTGGATTTTTACAGCCTCAATATTTATCATCGTTCTATCTTGAAGATGCTTCATTCTTCAGAATGGATAACATGACTTTGAGCTATGACTTCGGGAATTTAATTTCTGATAAGTTAGGAATGTATGCTAATTTCACTGTACAAAATGCGTTTGTAATAACGAAATACTCTGGATTAGATCCGGAAGTTGATGGTGGTATAGATAATAATTTCTATCCTAGACCAAGAACATTCTTAATTGGAATAGGTGTGAACTTATAATTGTAGAGACATTAAATACTAAGACAATGAAAAAAAATATATTTATATTATTTATCGGGTTGGTTGTCTATATGACTTCTTGTGTAGACGACCTGAATGTAGTGCCGATAGATCCGGACGAAGAAACTGCAGAAACGGTTTTTACAGATGTAGAATCCTACAAGCAGGTCTTAGCTAAGATCTATGGGGGGTTAGCACTTACTGGTCAGCAAGGTCCTGCGGGACAAGGAGATATTGCTGGTATAGATGAAGGGTTTTCATCTTATCTGAGACAGTATTATTACCATCAGGAATTAACTACTGATGAAGCTGTAATTGCATGGAATGATCAGACAATAAAAGATTTTCACAATCATGATTGGGGTGCAAATGATGTATTTATCAGAGGAATGTACTCTCGTATTTATTATCAAATAGTTTTGATTAATGAATTTTTGAGACAATCTTCTACTGATAAACTTGCTGAAAGAGGTATTACTGATGTAGAAACTATTGCTAATTTCAGAGCGGAAGCACGATTCTTAAGAGCGTTAAGTTACTGGCATGCACTTGATCTTTTCGGAGACATTCCATTTGTAACAGAAGAAGATAATGTTGGAGCTTTCCTTCCAAGACAAGCATCAAGAGAAGAGGTTTTTGAATATGTTGAATCAGAGCTTCTAGCAATCGAGGAGCAAATGATCGCACCAATGTCAAATGAATTTGCCAGAGCTGACAGAGCTGCGGTATGGTCTTTACTTGCTAAACTATACCTAAATGCAGAAGTTTACACAGGTACTGGTATGTATACTGAGTGTATTACTTATTGTAATAAAGTAATTAATGCAGGTTATACCTTGCATCCTGATTTTCAGGAAATGTTTCTTGCTGACAACCAGGATGTTGGTGAATTTATTTTCAGAGTAGCTTTTGATGGCCAAAATACTCAATCTTTTGGTGGTACGACTTTTATAATTCATGCTGCCGTAGGAGGTGATATGAGTGCTTCTGCTTTTGGAATCGACGGAGGTTGGGCCGGACTGAGAACAACTTCTGCATTCGTAAATAAGTTTGATGATATATCTGGCGATTCTGATTCCAGAGCATTATTCTTTACTGAGGGTCAGTCGCTTGAAATAGCAGACCTTAGTACCTTTACAGATGGTTATGCCGTTTCTAAATGGAAGAATATTACATCTGGCGGTCAACCTGGATCTGACCTGACTTTTACGGATACAGATTTCCCGATTTTCCGTTTAGCTGATATCTACTTAATGTATGCAGAAGCTGTTTTAAGAGGTGGATCAGGTGGAACTACATCTGAAGCTCTTGGGTATGTGAATGCACTAAGAGAAAGAGCTTACGGGGACGCTTCTGGTAATATTGCTCAGGACGGACTAACATTAGATTTTATTCTTGATGAAAGAGCCAGAGAATTAGCCTGGGAGTGCCATAGAAGAACTGATTTAATAAGGTTCGGAGTGTTTACATCTGCGGATTATGTGTGGCCATGGAAAGGTGGAATTCAGGAGGGAAGAGCAACTGATAATAAATATCTTCTTTTTCCTATTCCGGCTTCTGATATAGCTGCTAATCCTAATTTGGAACAAAATCCGGGTTATTAATGAACTTAAATGCAAATAACATGAAAAGTACATATAAAATATTAGTGTTTTTAATGGCTGCAATAACATTTGTAGCCTGCGAAGAAGATTTTGATGAAGTGGTGATTAGCGATCAGCCAACAGCTCCTTCATTGATTTCACCAGCTGAGGGTAATCTTGAGTTCACCAAAGAAAATGCAGGTGATACGTTGACATTTGAATGGTCAGCTGCAGATTTAGGATTTAGCTCAGCATCATCGTATTTCATTCAAATCTCTCCTGATGAGAGTTTCAGTGAATTTTCTACGTTAGCAACGACAAATGATTTGTCAGCAGATGTAAAGGTGAGTGATTTGAATGCTACTTTATTAGCATGGGATCTACCTATTGATCAGCAGGCTACTATTTATGCCAGGGTATATTCAACGGTAGTTCCTGATGTTGATACGTTGTATTCAGCTGTTAACTCATATACAGTTACTCCTTATGAAACTTTGATAGACTATCCGATGTATTACGTTCCCGGTGCTTACCAGGGATGGAATCCGGGAGGAGAAAATGGCAGATTGTATTCTTATGGTTTTAATGATATCTACGAGAATATAATTCGATTTGATGGTGGTGATCCTGTTGAATTTAAGATCACTCCTGCTCCAAGCTGGGATAATTCATGGGGTGGATCTTTAACTTCAACTACTGAAGGGTTTACGGGAACTCTTGATCCATCAGGTGGTAACTTCTCTGTTCCTGCAGGTGTGTATAATGTAGTTGTTGATGCAGCTAATTTGACTATCGAGTTAACAGAAGCGAACGACTGGGGTATAATTGGTTCTGCTACACCTCCATATGGAGATGCTGGTTGGGTTGATGATCATAATATGTCTTATGATGGACAGAGACAAATCTGGACATGGACTGGAGATCTGGAAGCAGGTGAAATGAAATTCCGAGCCAATGATGATTGGGCTCTAAATTATGGCGACTCTGGGGCTGATGGAAGTCTTGATGCTGGTGGAGATAATATCCAGGTAAGTGAAGCAGGTAACTATACTGTTACTTTAGACCTTGTAAATAACACCTATTCATTACAGATGAATTAATCAGTTAACTTGTAAAGGAACAGGATTTTAGAGTTTTGTTCCTTTATTTATAGCATTATAATAAAAAAAGGGACCGATTCGGTCCCTTTTTTTTTGAGTATAAATTTCACAGATTATTTTACTTTTTCACCTGTTACAGGAGCTCCTGCCATGATTTCGTCATTTGCGAAGTCTGAATATTTATCGAAGTTCTTTATGAACATTGAAGCCAGGTTATTTGCTTTTTCATCATAAGCATCTTTATCCTCCCAGGTTTTTCTAGGGTCCAGAACTTCATCAGGAACATTAGGACAGGAAGTTGGCATTTCGCAACCAAAGATACCATGCTTAACAAAATCACTTTTTGCAAGTGTTCCATTAAGTGCAGCAGTGATCATTGCTCTGGTATATGGAAGTTTCATTCTTGAGCCTACTCCATAAGGGCCGCCGCTCCATCCTGTGTTAACCAGCCATACATTCACATCGTATTTTTCCATTTTCTCGCCCAGCATTTCTGCATATTTAGTTGGATGTAGAGGAAGGAACGGAGCACCAAAACATGCTGAAAAGGCAGATTGTGGTTCTGTAATTCCAGCTTCTGTGCCAGCTACTTTGGCTGTGTAACCAGAAATGAAATGGAACATTGCCTGACCTTTAGAAAGCCTTGAGATTGGTGGTAACACACCAAAAGCATCACAAGTCAGGAAGAATATATTTTTAGGGATACCACCCATCGAAGGGATCTTAGCATTAGCTATATGATGAATCGGGTAGGCAGTCCTGGTATTTTCAGTAACTGAAGTGTTTTCGTAATCAACAGTTCGGGTACCTTCTTTGAACCTTGTATTTTCTACAATTGCACCAAATTTAATTGCATCCCAGATCTCAGGTTCTTTTTCACGCGTCAGATCGATCACTTTGGCATAGCATCCACCTTCGAAGTTAAAAACTCCGTTATCAGTCCACCCGTGCTCATCATCACCGATAAGATGTCTTTCAGGGTCTGCAGAAAGAGTAGTTTTACCTGTTCCCGAAAGCCCGAAGAAGATTGCCGTATCAGTTTCATCCATGCTCATATTAGCCGAGCAGTGCATAGACAGGACATTTTCGTCATGAGGAAGAATGAAATTCAGTACAGAAAAAATACCTTTTTTCATTTCTCCGGCATAAGCAGTTCCTCCGATAAGAATCATTCTTTTTGTGAAATTGATAATAGCGAAGTTTTCCTGGCGAGTGCCATCTGATGAAGGATCAGCTTTAAAATCGGGATCGCAAATGATAGTGAAATTCGGATCGAAACCTTCAAGTTCGCTTCTCTCAGGTCTCATGAACATATTGTTACAAAACAGGTTCTGCCATGCCTTTGTGTTGATGACTCTAAGGTTTAGCCTGTATCGAGGGTCAGCTCCGGCGAATGCATCTCTGACATATAGGTTTTTGCCTTCAAGATTGGCGATCATCTTTTTGTAGATCTTGTCAAAGTGATCCGGAGAAATAGGGATGTTGATATCTCCCCACCATACAGAATCTTTAGTTTTTTCATCTTCAACAACAAAACGATCCTTTGGAGAACGTCCGGTGAATTTTCCGGTGTCACACATTAATGCTCCGGTGTCAGTCAGTTTGCCTTCGTCATTATTTAAGGCGTGTTCGACTAATTCTGCGGGGGTTAAATTCCAAAAAACCTGTCCTGCCCGGTCAATGTCATATTTGTCTATGCCAGAGACCGTTGATTTCAAGCCGTATTCTACCATTGCTATTTTGATTAAATAAGGGTTATTGTTGATTTCAATCGTTTTCGCAAAGCTAAAAATTAATTAACTAACATGGAAAATAAAACTGTTATTTTATACCAATCAACCACCTTGTAGCTACTAAAGTTGTTATTTCACTGATCGGGTTGTAGATTTATCCGATTTTTTGAAAAAAGAAAAACTTAACATAAACCTATGAGTCAATCAGCAGAACCCCTGGGCAATACGTCTTCTGCAAAGGAAAATGAATTGTTTGGCCACCCGAAAGGGTTATTTTATCTCTTCTTCGCCGAACTGTGGGAAAGATTTAGTTTTTATGGAATGCGGGCGTTACTTACGCTCTACATGGTTGAAAAAGTATTTGATGCCATTCAGGCTAAGGATGCTGTTGCAGCTATTGTGTACTCTTCTTATGGATCTCTGGTCTATGCTACTCCTGTTATTGGAGGTCGACTGGCAGATAAAATAATGGGATACCGGAATTCCATAATGCTTGGAGGTATTCTTATGGCTATCGGTCACTTTGTTCTGGCCTTTGAGGACAATATTTTATTCTATCTGGCGCTTGCATTTATAATTGTTGGAAACGGTTTCTTTAAACCTAATATTTCGACTTTTGTCGGCACACTTTATGAAACCGGAGATGTTCGTAAGGATAAAGGATTTACCATTTTTTATATGGGTATCAATATTGGTGCTTTGGCTTCTCCATTGTTATGTGGGTATCTGGCAGCTGAATTCGGATACCACTATGGGTTTGGATTAGCCGGTATTGGAATGTTAGCCGGATTATTATTCTTTTATGTAGGTATGAAGCAAGGAGTTTTCGGAGATAAAGGGATGCCACCTGAGGACCGATTGATCGATAAAAAGACATTTGGTATTAAGGCAGGGCATTGGGTCGTTATACTCTCATTTTTAGCTGTTCCTTTGATAGCTTACCTTTTATCAAGCTTTAATTACTTAGGCTTCTTAGAGCCATTTTTTGGTGAAGTTACTATTGTGAATGTATTATTCAGATTGTTGGGGATAATTGTTCTTGCATATATAGTATGGATTATTTACCAGGTTAATCTGGAAGCTAAGTTGAAGCTGATTTCAGCTGTGCTGCTAACAATTTTCATGACGGTATTTTGGGGATTCCATGAACTAAGTGGTTCTGTTTTAACTTTATTTGCAGATCGAAATGTTGATTTAGTTTGGCTTAATGCAGCACAAACGAATTTTATAAATCCGGCATTTATAATTTTATTGTCCATTCCAATGTCAGGATTATGGGGTGTTTTAAGTAAACGCAATGCAAATCCACGAACTCCATTTAAGTTTGCTATGGGATTAGCTTTACTGGGTGTTGGTTTTTATATTCTTTCACTTTCGAGAGGAAGTGCTAATGCAGGTATGGTGCCAATGGCTTATTTATTAATCATGTATTTATTGATTTCTGCCGGCGAATTATTTATGTCACCTGTTGGATTAGCCAAGATCACAGATCTATCACCTGCTAAGTTCGTAGCTTTCATGATGGGTGTATGGTTCCTGTCTTCTGCTTTTGCGTTCCAGGTTGTGGGATTCGTCGCCAAGCAATTGGCAATTGAAGAAAACCCTGGCCAGGAAATCGATCCGGTAGTATCTCTTCCGGTCTATGCAGATGGATTTGAACTGATAGCATATTATTCATTTGGAGCCGCGTTGATTGCATTAATCATCGCTCCTCTGATGAAGCGATGGATGGCTAATGTCCATTAAATAAAGAATTAAGCATAAAAATAAACCCCGGCTTCATTTGAGGCAGGGGTTTTTATTTGTGGTTAGTGTCTCGTCCTGAAATAGCGTTACACAAAAAGTAATGTTATGAAGCAAAAAGATGAGAACCAGCACGTTAAGCGAACACAAAAAGACTACAGTTACACTTTTAAATTATCAGTGGTCGAAGAGATAGAAAGAGGAGAGCTTGGCATAAGAGCCGCATCAAGGAAGTATGGAATACAATCTCACTCTACCATTACAAATTGGTTAAGAAAATATGGTACCTTTGATTGGTACAACAAAACCCATTTAAACTTGTCAAAGAGCCCAGAACAGAAATTATTGGAGCTTGAACAAAAAGTCAAGCTCTTGGAGAAACAGAAAGCTTCATTGGAAAAGAAACTAGAGTTTACTGATAAAAAGGCTATTTTCTTTGATATGATGATCGATATTGCAGAAGAAGAGCTAAAGATTCCTATTAGAAAAAAGTACTCACCCGAACAATCGAACGATTCAAAGAACAGTACAAAGAAAGCTTAACAGCTACCTGTAGATTGTTTGGGAAGAGTAGGCAGGTTTATTATCGAGCAAAGAAATCTGAGGCTAAAAGAAGAGAAACAGCTTCTGTAGTAGAGAAAAAGGTTCAACAAGTGCGGATGAGAATGTCTGAATTAGGCACAAGAAAGCTCTACGAAAAGCTTTATGATGAGCTTCGGGAACTTGGGGTTGGTAGAGACCGGTTGTTTGCCATTATGAAAGCTAATCACATGCAAATACTCCCAAAACGGCAATACCACATCACGACCGACTCCCATCATAGATTCAGAAAACATCGCAACTTGGTTGAGAACTTAACCCTTAATAGGCCCGAGCAGTTGTGGGTTAGTGATATTACCTATATAGGGAACCGACAAAATCCAATGTATCTATCTCTGGTGACAGATGCTTATTCAAAGAAAATAATGGGGTTTAATGTATCTAACAGCCTCCATGCGCAAGGGGCAATCAAGGCATTAAAACAAGCGATTAAAAATAGAAAGTATTATGATCGAGAACTAATTCATCATTCAGACCGAGGTTTGCAATACTGTTGTGATGATTACCAAAAGGAACTTGATAAAGGTAATCTGTTGTGTAGTATGACAGAAAAGTATGATCCCTACCAAAATGCTATTGCAGAACGAGTGAATGGTATTTTAAAGCAAGAATTTATTAAGGGCATACTGGTAAATGATATAGTTCTAATGAATAAATTGATCAAACAATCTATTGATATTTATAACAGAGAACGTCCTCATTACAGCTGCTATATGAAGACTCCAGAATTTATGCATGGACAAGAAAAAATTAAAATAAGAACCTATAAAAAAAATAGCACCGCAAAATTGTGCGATGCTACTTAATTATTTATCCTTGTAAAAACTGTAACGTTTATTCAGGACTAGTCATAGATTAATTCAGCTTTGCTTTAAACTACTACGTTGATGATCTTCTTCGGCACAACGATGATCTTTTTGGGATCCTTTCCGTCAAGCCATTTCTGAACAATGTCATTTGCTTTAACTGTCGCCTCCATTTCCGGAACTGGTGTGTCAAGCGAAAATGAAATCTTTGTTCTCATTTTACCATTGACCATGATCGGATACTCGTGACTGTCTTCAACCAGGTAGCTTTCAATGTATGAAGGGAATTCAGCTTTTGTAACACTTTCTTTATGTCCTAATCCTGCCCATATTTCTTCACAGATGTGAGGAGCAAATGGAGATAATGCAACAACTAAAGGCTCAAGTGCCTCCCTGCTGTGACACTTCATGCTTGTTAACTCATTAGCGCAGATCATAAAGGCACTTACTACTGTATTGAATGAAAGTCTTTCGATATCCTCAATAGTCTTTTTAATAGTACCGTGAGTTACTTTGAGCGCCTTTTTGTCGGCAGTGTCATCAGTGACAATTAGCTCACCTTCATCATTAAAATATAGCCTCCAGAATTTCCTTAAGAATTTAGCCACACCATCAATACCATGAGTATTCCATGGTTTGAATTGCTCAAGTGGTCCAAGGAACATCTCATACATTCTAAGCGTATCAGCACCATATTGCTCGATGATATCATCAGGGTTTACAACATTGTACTTACTCTTTGACATTTTTTCTACTTCCCATCCACAGATGTACTTACCGTCTTCCAGGATAAATTCTGCACCAGCAAGATCCGGTCTCCACTTCTTAAAAGCTTCGATGTCTAATTCATCGTTTCCGTGAACTAAAGACACATCAACGTGCATAGCTGCTACATCATATTCGTCTTTTAGGTTTAGAGAAACGAACTTATTTGAATCTTTTACTCTATACACAAAATTAGATCTTCCCTGGATCATTCCCTGGTTGATTAGCTTCTTAAATGGCTCTTCAACAGTTAAGTATCCAATGTCTTTCAGGAATTTAGTCCAGAATCGGCTGTATAATAAATGGCCGGTTGCATGTTCTGAACCTCCGATGTAAAGATCTACGTTTTCCCAGTATTTAAGCTTTTCTTTATCAGCCAGGGCATCCTCGTTTTTAGGATCCATATATCTGAATAAATACCAGCTTGAACCTGCCCAACCGGGCATAGTACTTTTTTCATACTCGTATCCTTCAGGAGTTTTCCAGTCTTCAGCTCTCGCCAGAGGTGGTTCTCCATCTTCAGTCGGTAAGTATTTATCTACTTCCGGAAGTTCTAACGGAAGTTCACTTTCATCGATTAGGTAAGGAATGTCATCCTTAAAATATACAGGTATTGGTTCTCCCCAGTATCGCTGTCTGCTGAATACAGCATCACGCATACGGTAATTTACCTTTGCAAAGCCTTTTCCTTTATCCTCAAGTACTTCTATTGCCTTTTTAGTTGCCTCTGGCACTGAAAGTCCATCCAGGAAGCCTGAGTTGACCATCTTCCCTTCTTTAGTTGCATCAGCAGTTTCAGAAATATCCTGGGAATCAATTATCTTAACTATAGGGAGATCAAAATGATTAGCAAATTCATAATCGCGCTGGTCACCTGAAGGTACCGCCATTACTGCCCCTGTACCATAGCCGCCTAATACATAGTCAGCAATCCATACCGGAACTTTTTCGCCGGTAAAAGGATGTAAGGCGTAAGCTCCTGTGAAAACTCCGGAGATGTTCTTCACATCAGACATTCGTTCTCTCTCAGATCGGTTCTTAGCTTCCTCAACATAGCTGGAAACTTCTTCCTTTTGATCATCAGTCACGATATCATCGATGATCTCACTTTCCGGAGCGAGCACTAGAAATGTAACACCATAGATGGTATCAACACGGGTAGTAAAAACTTTTATTTCATGATCAGATTTTTCAAGGTCAAAAGATACCTGGGCACCGATACTTTTACCGATCCAGTTCTTCTGCATTTCCTTCACAGCCTCTGGCCAGTCGATAGTTTCAAGACCATTTAGCAATCTATCTGCATAAGCAGTGATACGCATACTCCACTGCTGCATTTTTTTTCTTTCGACAGGGAAGCCACCTCTTTCGGAAACACCGTCTTTAACCTCATCATTGGCAAGAACTGTTCCCAGACCCGGACACCAGTTTACCACAGCATCAGAAAGAAAGGTTAATCGGTAATGCAAAAGATATTTCTGCTGCTCTGCTTCATCCATCTTCTGCCATTCCTCAGCAGAAATATGAGGGGTATCTTCATCACAGGTAGCATTAACTCCCGCCGAACCTGATTGCAATAATTTTTCTTCCAGAACACTTACAGGAACAGCTTTGTCCTCATCATTATCATAGTAATGATTGAATAATTGCATGAAGATCCATTGTGTCCATTTATAATAATCCGGAGAACTGGTTTGAACTTCCCTGGACATATCATAGCTAAAGCCTATATTTTCAAGCTGCTCTTTATATCTTTTGATGTTTTTAGCAGTAGTGATTGCCGGGTGCTGACCGGTTTGAATGGCATATTGCTCAGCAGGTAAGCCAAAAGAGTCAAACCCCATAGGATGCAACACATTGTATCCTTTATTTCTTTTATATCTGGCTACTATATCTGATGCAATATACCCTAGCGGGTGACCGACATGCAATCCTGCTCCTGAAGGATAGGGAAACATGTCTAGTGCATAGAACTTTGGTTTTGAAGTGTCTTCAGTAACCTGATAAGTTTTGTTTTCTTTCCAGAATTTTTTCCATCTGGCCTCTATGGCCTTATGATCATATTGAGGCATAATTATTTAATTATTTCCGATTTGCAGCAAAAATACCTTTTTTAATAAAACATTTCCCATGATATATCTATCATTTTCCCGGATAGTGAAATCTTTTAGTTTCTTTTTTAAATGTTAACACATGTAATATATCAGGTAATAGCCGCGTTTTTAAATCTGCGGGAATGTATACATTTGTATTATTCCCTGACCAGCTAAATTGTTCAAAGTATAACAGAAAGGAAGTTTATTATGATTAAGAAAATTTTTGGAATCGTTTTAATGGGAATTATTTCATTTTGTGGTTTAAAGGCCCAGGATAGCGCAAATGGTCAGGCAACACCTGATGGTGGAAATGAAGCTTCGAATTCTGAGATTAAAAAATCAAAAGAAAAGGAAGTAGAAAATATAAATTATTTCGAAGCAGCAAAAGCTGCATATGAGAAAAAGCAGGTAATTATTAAAAAAATTAAAAACGGTGAGATTGTAGCTGATGAAGCTAAAACGAGCCGTGGTAAAAATAACGATTAGTTTTTTTTGGTTTCTTTTATGTGTGGTACCCTCAATTGGATCTTCCTATTGAGGGTTTTTTTATTTTAAAAACTCTAATGCCTGCTCAAAATATTTGTTCCAGAAAATTTCTTTATGTTCTCCTTCAGGATCTGTAATGTGCCTGACGAATACATTTTCCTTTTGCTTTAAAATTTCATAGGCTTTTTCGGTGTCGGGTACCATGGTTTCTCCTTCTTTACCACCTACAAGCATAAAAAGCTTAACGTTTTCTTTTGGCTGCCATTCAATTAACTCCTCCATGATTTTTTCATCAAACCAGAATGAAGGGGAAAAAATAATTCCTTTACTGTATTGTTCTTCGTGATTTATGATTGCATACAAGCTAATCAAACCACCCAGTGAACTTCCTCCAATGTAGGTGTGATTTCTGCCGGGGTTAGTCCTAAGTTTTTTATCTATAAGAGGTTTAACTTCGTTATTAATGAATTTCAAATAATTTCTGCCATTTCCGCCACCATATTTTTCATGTGATCTTGGAGTATAGTCATTGATTCGCTCTTCTCCACCATTGTCAATTCCTACAATAATGATATCTGACTGAGTGTTTTCTAAAGATTTGTCTGCATTCCATTCACCTGCAAAAGATGTATTTGAATCAAAAAGATTTTGGCCATCCATAAGATAGAGTACTGGGTAATTCTTTTCTGTTGAATTAAAATAAGTTGGGGGAAGAGCAATGATTATTCTTTTTTTTCCGTTTATATATTCGCTTGAAAGGGAATCATTATAAATAAAAACCAGGTCGTTAGCTGTTGATTTTTCACTTAGTGAATTGGCTAAAGTCCAGTCTTTGTAAAAATTCTCAGAATTACTTTGTTGTTGACCGTAACTTTTTAAAGTAAAAATGAGTGTTATAAGAAGTATGCTTAAACTTTTAAAAAATAGTCTCATTTAAAAGGAATTTTGCTTATAAATTTAAATATTTGGTACCGATATAACCCAACCAACAAATGTACATTAATCAAATTGCTCATTATCTGCCTCACGCAGTAGTGAATAACGATTATTTTCTCGATAAATCAGGGCTTTCAGATGATTGGATCACGGAAAGAACTGGTATGCGTGAGCGTCGTAAAGCCGAAGATAATGAAAATACTAATACAATGGGTGTTGAAGCTGTAAAACACCTTGAATTGAAACTAGGTGAAAACTTTTCAGATGTAGATGTTATTGTAGCAGGAACTTATACCCCTTTTGATACAATTTTTACCCTGGCACATGCTGTTCAAAGGCATGTTAATGCGGAAAAGGCAGCTGCTTTGTCTCTAAGTTCAGCCTGTTCTTCCTTCTTAAATGTAATGGAGGTAATACAGGGATATTTTGCAATGGGTAAAGCTGATAAAGCTCTAGCTATCGTATCCGATCAT
This sequence comes from Mangrovivirga cuniculi, assembly GCF_005166025.1. Taxonomy (NCBI): domain Bacteria; kingdom Pseudomonadati; phylum Bacteroidota; class Cytophagia; order Cytophagales; family Mangrovivirgaceae; genus Mangrovivirga; species Mangrovivirga cuniculi. The sequence continues at coordinate 3,364,672 of NZ_CP028923.1, read as the reverse complement.
AATTCCAGATTTGCGGACGTTACAGATAAAAAGGCAGGTCATTTATGGGGCGATGGTGCAGCAGCTCTCTATATAACCAGGGAAAAGCTATCTGATGAAAGTGTTGAGGTTCTGGATATTATTACTCGTGGCGGTGGAACTGTAGGGAAGGCAAATGAAAGTGTGAATCTTAATCTTATCGATGGTTTATATATGCCAAATGGGAGAGATGTTTTTATCAATGCCTGTCAATATATGGCGGAGATTACGAAAGAGATTTTAAATAAGAATAAAGTAAAGGCGAGTGACCTGACTTATTTTATTCCACATCAGGCAAATTTAAGGATCACACTAAACGTTGGTGAGAAATTAGGTTTAAGAACTGAACAAACGGTATCGAATGTTCAGTATCTTGGAAATACCGGTTGTGCCGGTTGTACTATCGGATTATCCGAAAGGTTTGATAAACTTGGGAAAGATGACTTGGTTGCCCTCAGCGTATTTGGAGGTGGTTATTCTTACGGGAGCATGCTGATAAAAAAATAGTCCCGTAAGAAATACCAAAAGTTACTTACTGTGTTTTATGTCATGCTTAATTGACTTACTAAACATCAGCCCACCTGCTACTACCACAAAAATTAAAATACTCAACAAATCCATATCTTTTCTTCTCTTCTTATATTAGCTAGTGATTCAAAGGTATGCATGTTACTATCAATAAAACACCTACTTTTAGTTTAAATCTGAGAAATGTAAGGTTTTGTCAAATGATTAGCAGTAATAATTTTACCTAACGAGTGTTTTTAGAAATAATATTTTGTTAATTTAATTTTTATCAATTTTTTATTTTTAAATTTAGTTTTAGGAAGACTAGTTTAAGAATTTGATATTGACTATTGCTTAAAAGTTCTTTGTAATGTGATAAAGTAATTTTTTCCGCTTCATAAGAAAAAGTACTTTTACTGTGTTCGAAGATTCAAATAGTGTGTACGATTATGGACAATTATGTACAGGGTGTTTTTATGTAATATTCTGTTATTCAGCCACTTAATGTAATCGGAATGATATCTGTAGTTATATAAGCAGGAATTAAGGAGTGCTTCATTTTTGAAGTAGGGAATATTCCAACATACATGAATGATTTATTAATTGTTAAATTTAAACTTATAATATACTATGGATTCATATAACGATAGAGAATTAAAAAGGTCATCTAAAGATAAAATGATTGCAGGAGTAATTGGCGGGCTGGCAGAATATTTTAATATGGATGTGAGTCTACTGAGAATTATTTATGTTCTGGTATCATTATTTAGTGCAGCATTTCCAGGGTTGATTGTGTATATCATTCTTTGGATTATTATGCCTGAAAGACAATATTATGGGAATAACCGGTAATAAGTAGGCATTAAGACCTACTTTTTTTTATTTTTTTTCTGGAATCTTCATCATTGAAAATTAGTAAAATTAATACTGGTAATAGCGTCAGATCGATGATCATTGCAATAAGTAAAGTGATTCCAATGAGTAAGCCTGTATAAAAAGTTCCCCCAAAGTCAGATAGTAATAAACTAAGGAAACCTGTGATCAAAATTAATGATGTTAGAATAATGGCTTTACCGGTACTCAGGTATGCTCTTTTCAATGAGTAAAGAACACTTTTTCCTTCATCGAGCTCCAATTTGAATTTAGATAAAAAGTGAATGCTGTCATCTACTGCTATTCCAAATGCAATAGTAAAAATTATTCCGGTACTTAATCTGAGGTTAATTTCAAAGAATCCCATAATGGCAGCCATAAAAAGAAGTGGGATAAGGTTGGGTATCCATGTGATGATCACCATTTTCCAGCTTCTGAAAAGTAATGCCATTAATAAAGCGACAACTATTAACGCAATAGCCATCCCTTTAAGTACATTTCCGATGAGGAGGTTATTTGATTTATCTATGAGTATTGAAGTACCGGTAAGCCTGACATCAATTAAAGAAGTGTTAATCTCTTCTTCGACAAATTCTTTAAGGGCCATATTTTTTTGAGTGGTCAACTCGCTTCCAATATCTTTTATTTTAGCCGTAATCCTTCCATAGGAACCTGCACTGTCTAAAAGCATATCGAATCCACCGCGTTTCTCAATTGCATTAACTATTGGTTGAATCTGCTTCATTTCAGATTCAGTTTCTGGTATTCTGTAATAGTCAAAATTGCCCGAATGGTATGCCTGGTTAGCATTTTTGATTATGGTATTAACGGATAGAATATTTCCGGCATGGTATGCTGTGTCCAGATAGTTAGTGAGCTTTTCAATTTCTCCGAGAGTCTCTTTTTCCAAAAATGACTTATCACTTTTACTTTTTATTGCTATTTCAAGTGGTCGTACACCTCCAAAATTTTGATCAAAATAGACAAATGACTGTTTGAGTGGGTCTTGTTCCGGAAGGTCATCTATCAGAAAGGCATTAACCTTGATATTATAGGTTCCGATAATACATATTGAGGTTAAAAGTATCGATGAAAGAAGAATTGCTCTTCTGTTTTTAAAAACATATCGAAAACTTCTGCTCATAGTATTTAACCAGAACCTTTTATTCTTTTTATTATATGATTGTTTGGGTTTATCGGTGAATATGTAAAGGGAAGGCAGAACTAATAAAGTCACCATATAAGCCATAAAAACGCCAATACCTGTATAAACACCAAATTCTCTAATGGGTGCTATATTCAATGTATAAAGTGTGAAAAATCCTATAGCTGTTGTAAGGGAAGTCAGAAACGTAGCCAGCCCGATTTCTTTGACAGTTTTTAAAAGAGCTTTTAACTTTAATTTTCCATGCCTCAGCTCTTCGATATATTTATTTGAAAAATGAATAACATCAGACATTCCCACAACAAATAATATGGTCGGTAACATCACCATCAAGAGATCGAGTTTTTTGTCTGTTACAGTCATGAAGCCAATTGTCCATAGTACTGAAATGACCACAATCATTAGAGGGAAGATGATCCCTTTAAAACTTCTGAAGACCAGAAAAAGTATCAACGTAGTTAACACAATGGAAATGGATAAAAACAAGAGTAATTCCTTTTGCATTTTATCAACAAAAACAGGCTGGGCTTTAAGTTTTCCTGCCAGTCTATATTCCGGGAAATACTGTTTGGTCAGCGTTTCGATTCTTTGATAGAGTTCTCTGGAACCTTTTATATTGTCATTTATCGATTCATGGGTAATCAAAAGAGCCACAGAACCTTTTTCAATATTAGTTAAATCATAGTAGGGTTTTGGCTTTTCTTTTTTCCATCTTTTGATATCATTTTCATATTTCTCAGGATTATTCAAATGAAAATATGGTACCTGAACCAGGCCTAAGGGTGTTTTAACCGGCTTCCTGTATTCCAGCGGTGAGAGCACCTCATTGATCTCAGGTATATTTCTTAATGAATCAGCTAGAATATCAACTTTATTTAAAAATGAGCTATCCTGAAAATCTCCTGAAACTGAAATTAAGCCGAGGAGGAAATAGTCATTATCTTCTCCAAAAACTTCACGGTATTTATTGTAGTAAGTCAGGTCTGGATCTTTTTCGGGGAAAAATCTTTCAAAATCGTAATCAAACCCAACATCTTTAAGGCTGTAGGCAAAAAAGATGGTAAATAATAAAGCGGTAAACAGAAAATAACGAGCGAGCTTTTTATACATAAAGCAAAAAGATCAAAATTCGATTTTGTATTCAGGTATCAAGTTAATGTTATTCCGATATAATCTTATAAATTTGTATATTGTTTTGAAAATTATCATAGTAATTAAATAAGAGACTTATGGAGCAGTATCATGCTTTGATGGAGCGAATTCTCAACGAAGGTGTAGATAAAAGTGACAGGACAGGAACTGGTACCAGATCGGTATTTGGTCATCAAATGAGATTTGATCTGCAGGAAGGTTTTCCTGTAGTAACTACAAAAAAGCTTCATTTAAGGTCGATAATTCATGAGCTGCTTTGGTTTTTAAGCGGGGATACAAATATCAAATATCTCAAAGAAAACGGTGTGAGGATATGGGACGAATGGGCAGATGAAGATGGTGACCTCGGCCCGGTTTATGGTCATCAATGGAGAAGCTGGCCAACTCCGAATGGTGGAACTGTTGATCAGATCAGTCAGTTGGTAGATATGATCAAAAATAATCCGGATTCCAGAAGGTTAATAGTTAGCGCTTGGAACGTAAGTGATATTCAAAATATGGCTTTACCTCCATGCCATACTATGTTCCAATTTTACGTTGCTGATGGTAAATTATCCTGCCAGTTATACCAGCGTAGTGCAGATGTTTTTCTAGGCGTACCTTTCAATATTGCTTCTTATGCCTTACTTACTATGATGATGGCCCAGGTATGTGATCTCGTACCGCATGAGTTTATTCATACATTTGGCGATGCGCATTTGTATTCCAATCATTTCGATCAGGCAAAACTCCAACTTTCGCGAGACCACCGTCCATTACCGAAAATGAAGATCAATCCGGAAGTAAAGAATATCTTTGACTTCAAGTATGAGGACTTTAAACTAGTGGGTTATGACCCGCATCCTCATATAAAAGCTGCTGTGGCCGTATAATCAAAGTATAAAAAGGTAAAAAATCACACTTTATTTGCACTTTTTTAATAAAAGTGCGTATTTTTATCATATATCAACGATAGAAGGTATGATTTTTTACAGTTTTTCAATAGTGGAGCGAGGAAGAAGTATCATTTTTGGAGCAATATTTATACTGCTTACCATCTTTACCAGCTTAGACAGTCAGTCTCAGCCTTTACCTTATGACAGACCGATTCCTGAGCCTAATAAGAATCAAACTTTAGGGCCAGGGTATTATGTTGTTGTAGGAGCCTTCAGGCAACCTGAGAATGCCGTGACAATGATGACCTGGTTACGAAGACGGCTTATTAACTATAACTATGGATATGTTCCTGAGCGCGATCTTTTTTACATTTATGCATATCAACTGGAAAAAGAAAAACATGCAAAGCACCTTGTTAAGGATGTAAGAGAACGTTCATATTACGATGCCTGGGTCTATTCTCATAAATCTGAAGAGATACCGACAAGTGGAATTGAATATCAGCAGGTAGAGGAATACACAAATGAATATTATTCAGCAACGTCAAATAATAAGGAGGCTGATGAACAAGAGTATGAAATACCTGAGGGAGGAACAGAAATTTCCGAGGAACCTGAAGAAGAAATGTCCCTTGAGGAAAAAGCTGAAGAAGGTGAGTTATTTGTTCGGTTTATTACAGAAACGAAAGAAGGAAGCGAGCCGGTTGAAAGCACAATCTATGTTTATGGAGATATATTAGGTGAGGATGAGTTGATGAGAGTGAATTCTAATCAGGCAATTCCATTTGAGCTCTACAACTTTTCACAGGATGAAATTTTAACCAGGGTAAGTACCTTTGGATATAAATCTGTTGAAAAGAAAATTTATCCTGGTAACTTAAATAAGACTCTAGCAGAGACAGAGGCGGAGATCAACGAAGATACCTTGTATATGAAATATGATCTGGAAAGATATACTAAGGGTGATGTAGCTATAATGTATGCTGTATATTTTTACTCTGATGCGGCAATAATGAAAGCCCCTTCCAAAAAGCAATTAAATGAATTAATAAAATTGTTAAATGAAGAGGAGGACCTTGAGATTCAGATCAACGGTCATACAAATGGAGATTCATTTGGGAAAATTCAAACACTTAAGGATGATGATAATAAGTTTTTTGGTCTGACTGCGAATAATAAATCTTTCTTAGGTACAGCAAAACGATTGAGTGAAGAACGTGCCGAAATCATTAAGCGATACCTGGTTCATAATGGGATCGATCCATCAAGGATAACAACAAAAGGCTGGGGAGGTGATAAACCGTTGTATGACGAAGATTCCAAGGATGCTATAAATAACATGCGGGTTGAGATAGAAGTATTAAAAAATTAGGACATATAATAAGTTTATTCTGTTATAAAAGAGCAATCATCGATTGCTCTTTTTTTATTTTAGGTGGTCGGAAAAATCTGTATCAGTAAATTCGCACCTTTAATACTATCTTGATTTAAACGGTCTTTAAATAAAAAATAAACCACTCGTAAATAATCATAAGGTATTGTAGTCTTTACTTTTAAAATTTGATATAAGAAAATGGGAGAACGTAGTAGCATATTCGACATGATAGGACCTGTGATGATTGGTCCCAGCAGTTCACACACCGCAGGAGTAGTGCGAATAGGTCGTGCTGCAAATCGTGTTTTGGGAGGTATGCCCGAAGAGGCTGAAATAACATTTTATAATTCATTTGCCAGAACATACGAGGGACATGGAAGTGACAGAGCAATATTGGCAGGTATTATGGATTTTAAAACTGATGACGAACGAATTAAAAAGTCATTGGATATAGCCAAAGAAAACGGTTTGAAGTATAAGTTCAAATCAGTAGGCAATGCTTCTATCTATCATCCAAACACTGTAAAGCTTGTTTTGACAAGAAAGAGCAGAACAGTAGAAGTAATCGGAGAAAGTCTTGGGGGAGGCCTTATAAATATTTCTAAGGTTAACGGTTTTAGTGCGAATTTCAGTGTTAATCTCCATACACTTATACTTACAAATAACGATCAAAAAGGAAGCATAGCATTTATTTCGAATGTGCTTGCAAACGATGAATGTAACATTGCAACGATGTCGGTATCAAGGAAAGGCAGAAGTGACCTTGCCTGTATGGTGATCGAGATGGATTCACCTCTCAATCCGATATCGATTGAATATATAAGACACCTGAAATGGGTGCATGAAGTAGTTTATATACCAAATATCGACCTTTAAATAGGTGAACTTTTAATAATATGAAAAGGATACTTACCCTGTTATTTTTATTTTCTTTAACTGTAGCTGGTCGGGCTCAAAGCCAGTCTGATACGTTATGGACATTAGAGGAATGTATAGCATATGCAGTTCAAAACAATATAGATGTTCAGATATCCAGGCTTAATATTGCTGAGTCTGAGGCTTCTGTGAAAAATATCTGGTATGATAATCTTCCATCGCTAAGTATTGGTGGAAGTTATGGTTCACAATGGGGGCGTTCAATTGACCCGACTACTAACGAATTTACAACAGACCAGTTAAATACAGCGGGGGTAAGCGCAAATGCTCAATGGATAATCTATGCGGGCCTGCGCACTATGCGTAGTTATCAACAAAGCAAAACGAACCTACAGGTCAGTGAATATGATTATGAAAGAGCCAAAAATGAATTAAGTCTTAATGTGGCTAATTTATTTTTGAATGTGATTTTCAATAAAGAAATAGTAGAGTCTGCCGAAATTGTTCTGGAAAGTTCACAACAGCAGTATGAACGAACAAAAAGGATGGTTGAAGTAGGGTCTGTCGCCAAATCTGAAGAGCTCCAACTTGCTTCACAGGTGGCTACAAATGAATTGCAATTGATCCAGGCCCGAAATGATCTTCAATACAGTAAGTTATTATTGAAGCAGGCCTTGAGAATCGAAAGTGATGTGCCTTTTGATATTGTTGTTCCGGAACTGGATGCAGACAGATATCAAACAGCAATAGTGAATAAAAATGAGATCTACCAGGCTGCTGTTGATAGCCTTCCTGATCTTAGATCTGCTGAATTGTCTTTAGAATCAGCTGAATACGGTCTTAAAATTGCAAGAGGAGGACTTCATCCGACATTAAGCTTAAGTGCTAATTATGGTACTAACTTTTCAAGTAGCTTTCAGGATCAATTTCCGGAATTCGATTTTGGAAGACAGTTTGAAGAATTTAGAAATTATGCTGTAAGAGCGAGTATAAACATCCCGATATTTAGTAACTGGGATACCCGGTTTAATATTCAACGATCAAAAATAGCTAAAAACAGGGCTGAGTTAACTTATCAGAATGAACAATTAAGAATAAGACAGGAAATAGAGCAAGCATCGAATGATGTTGCGGCAGCACGATTAGCTTTTGATGCAGCAGAGAAGGCAAGAGCAGCTGCAGAGGAAGCATATAGAATGGCACAAAATCAGGCATCAGCGGGAGCAATCAATGCGGTAGACCTGGCAATAGCACAAAGCAATTATGTTCAGGCTCAAAATGACCTGACAAGAAATAAATACGACTACATTTTTAAACTCAAAGTCCTGGATTATTACCAGGGTAAAAGGATTGAACTTTAATAGATATGGCAAAGCGCACTAACAACAAAACACTGATAATCAGGTTACTGGTACTACTGGTTGTCGTGATAGGAGTAGTTATTCTCCTAAAGAAATTTAATGTCATCGGTGGACCTGATGCTGAAAAAGTAGAAGTTTCTGATGCTGAACAAAGAACTATTACTCAACGAGTAGGAGCTACAGGGGTAGTTCAACCTGTAACGGAAATAAAAATAAGCCCTGAAGTTTCAGGAGAGATTATCGAACTACACGTGATTGAAGGTCAAAAAGTGAAAAAAGGTGATCTCCTGGCTGAATTACGTAGAGATAATTTTGAGTTAGCACTTAACCGTACCGTAGCCAATCTTAATCAACAAAGAGCTAGTTTAAAGGCTTCTGAATCAAATATGATTAAAGCCAAGGCTAATCTCGATCGCGCTAAGCAGGATTACGAAAGAAATAAAAAGTTATATGATCAGCAGGTGATTTCAGATGCAGAATGGCAAAATGCGGAAAATAGTTACCAGGCTGCTGTCCAGGATTATGAGGCTGCACAAAAAAATGTAGAAGCTGCACGGTATAATGTGGCAAGTTTTCAGGCTACAGTTAGTGATGCACGTGAAAACCTTAGTCTTACCAAGATCTTTGCTCCACAAGATGGTACTATTTCTAAGTTAAGTGTTGAAGAAGGAGAAACTGTCGTAGGTACTAATCAGATGGCAGGTACCGAAATGATGATCCTTGCCAATCTCAATAATATGGAGGTCAGGGTAGATGTGAATGAAAATGATATTATTAGAATATCTAAAAATGATACAGTTGAAATAGAGGTTGATGCATATTCTCACCTGGACAGAATGTTTAATGGTGTGGTAACTCAGATTGCGAATACAGCAAAAGAAAAAGTGAGTGCTGATGCTGTGACAGAATTTGAAGTGAGGATTTTGATCCTTAATGAATCTTATGATGATTTACCGGTAGAAGCTGAAGGATTGTCTCCATTCAGGCCTGGTATGACCGCATCCGTTGAAATCATTACTGAAACGGTAAATGATGCATTAAGTATTCCGATCGCTGCAGTAACTACACGAAGTGATAAGCCAAAATATGGCAAGAAAAAGGAAGAAGAAAAGGAAAGCAAGAAAGAGGAAGAAGAAAAAGAAAAGTCTAAAAAAATAGAAGAGATCGTTTTTGTCTATGATGAAACTACCAATGAGGTTTCCAAACGTCAGGTAGAAACGGGCATTAGCGACTTCGAGTTTATCCAGGTAACAAAGGGCCTGAAGAAGGGAGAGAAAGTAGTAAGCGGCCCATTTATTGCTGTGTCTAAGAATCTTGAAGATGGAGACCTGGTAGCGGTAAGCAATAAAGGTGGAAAGGATGATAAAAATTTAGCAAAGGTGGATGAATAATTGATAGATATAAAGATTGATCATCTTTTGGAAGCCTTGCGTTGATTTTCGCAAGGCTTTTTTTATGCTGAATATTTCTTGCTATTTCAGTTTTATTTAAATTCACTGAGAATTTCGTAGATGAGATGTACCGGAAACCCAACCACATTAAAATAACTACCTTCGATTTTTTCTACACCAACCATTCCTATCCATTCCTGAATTCCATAGGCTCCTGCTTTATCAAATGGTTCGTAATTATCGATGTAATAATGAATCTCATCATCAGATAACTCTTTAAACCAGACAGAAGTAACTGATGAGGCAGAAATTCTTTTATCTTTATCTTTTAAACAAATTCCGCTCACCACATAATGCTTTTTTCCGGATAGTAGCCGAAGCATTTCTATAGCGTGTTTTTTATCAGAAGGCTTTTCCAGAATTTCCCCTTCAAGTATTACTACCGTATCACCAGTGAGAACTACCTCTTCATTATTTACCTCAGAGATGGCATCGGCTTTTTTATTGGCCAGAAACTCAGGAACCAGAAACGGATCCAGATCCGCTGGATAAGACTCATCGATATCTGTGGGTTTGATAATAACTTTCAACCCCAGGTCTTCGATGAGTTGTTTCCTCCTTGGTGATCTAGAAGCTAATACGAGGGGTCGTGTAAAATTCATTTTCTTTTAATGAGCCGAATAAAAAACCACTGACTGTTTTAGGGTAAAAATATGTTGACTTTTGTGGGAGTGTATATCCACTATAACATACTTTTTTTACATCTTCCACAGAAAGTTCCTGAGTGATTAATGCGCATTGAGCTTGACCCGTAGTGACGGAATTGATACAGGAAGTGAAATTTCTTTCGAATGTGATGTTTGGACTTTTTCTTTGTTCCTTTCCGGGGATACCGAGAACTTTTTCAATAAAGAAATAATGCAGAACGGTGAGATCCAGTTTTTTTACGATATCAGGGAATTTCCATTCGATTTTATCTATCATTTCAGGTTTTAACCTGATTTTTACGGTCTGATTTTTGAAAACGAGGCCAAATGCCCAGGGCTTTCCGAGGATTACCTCACCAATATCAAATGCATTATCTACTGGTTTAATGATAAACCATTCGGCCGCTTTTTCAAGAATTTCTTCCTTATCAAAACTTTGCAAACCACTAATCAACCGATGGGTTGGGAGTATCCTTAAATCATCTGACTCTATGTTAGTTAGATACATCATGTGGAAATTATAAGGTTCACTACCATCATGATTTGGATTTTCTGCCTTTCTCTTTTTGTAGTAAGATAAAGCGCCTTCATACCGATGATGACCATCTGCCAGGATAACCGCACGAGTTTTTAAAACTTCCACAAATTTTTTAATGATATCATAATCGTGAATTACCCCAAGCACATCTTTAACACCCTGGTAATCTTCAGTTTCAGCAATTGGATGCTGGATAGCTTCATCCATATATTTTTCCAGTTGATACTCCTTATCTGAGTACAATCCGTGTGTAGGACTGGCCTGTATTTCTGTGGCTTCCAGCAATTCGATCCGGTCATTTACTGCATCGGGAATCGTGTTTTCATGCCTTAGAATTGCATCGGGGCTATTGATGTTTTCTTTGTCATCCCAGTCATAAATCCTGATATTACAAATAAAGCCTTTTCGTACGTATTCCTTATTTTCTCCGTGCAGTTTGAAGTATTGATAATAAACATAGATTCCCGGAACAGTATCCAGTTTAATCACTTCCTCTGCTTTCCACTCATTTAATTTCTTAAGTGCATTAGCTGCAGGGTTCGGTCCTAAAGGAACCGAAAGGTGAATACTATTATACGGATTTTTATATAGCTGTTCTCTTTGTGCTTTAGAAACAACGTCAAACAAAGGAGCACTTAAATCTTCAAGATCAGCAGCCTTTGCATCATTGTATCTCCAGGCACGGATAGGAAGTATGTCTGCCATTAAAACTGTTGGTTTCTTTTTCTCCAGGGACTAATCGTATTTCCGTTTTGGCCGGCTGTCTTTTCAGTCGATTTCTTTTTATTTTCGTTCATGATCTTTGCTGCGAAAGCTGATGCAAGTTCGATCTCCTCATCAGTCAACTCACTTTCAAGGACATCCGGGGTATAATGATTATCGATGAATTTTGTATCGAAATTACCTGACGTGAAAGCATCGTGTTTTAATACGTATTTACAGAATCCAAGTGTAGTTTCAATACCAGTGATATTGTATTCATCAATTGCCCTGATCATTCGTTCAATGGCTTTCTCCCTGTCTGCAGCATGAGTGACTAGTTTAGCGATCATTGGATCATAATAGATCGGAATATCCATGCCTTCTTCAAACCCATCGTCTACACGAACACCGGGACCCTGGGGCCTTCTGTACGACTTAAGCTTTCCAATGTCAGGAAGGAAGTTGTTTTTCGGATCCTCAGCATACACCCTTACTTCAAGAGAATGTCCATTAATAGAAAGATCTTCCTGTTTAAATGGTAGTTCGTTACCTTCTGCTATCCTTACCTGTTCTTTAACCAGGTCAATTCCTGTGATCATTTCTGTCACCGGATGCTCAACCTGGAGACGAGTGTTCATTTCCAGGAAATAGAAATTTAATTTATCATCAACAATGAACTCTACAGTTCCTGCTCCGAAGTAATTACATGCCTTGGCAACTCCTATGGCTGCCTGGCCCATTTTTTCTCTTATTTCAGGGGTAAGGACTGCTGAAGGAGCCTCTTCTATGACTTTTTGGTGTCTTCGCTGGATCGAACATTCCCGTTCGAAGAGGTGGACAATATTTCCATGTGTATCACCCAGTATCTGTATCTCGATATGGCGAGGCGAAGTGATGAATTTTTCAATAAAAACAGAACCATCGCCAAAGGCAGAAGTAGCTTCGCTAACCGCAAGTTTCATTTGAGATTCAAAATCATCTGCAGACTCAACGATTCTCATTCCTTTACCACCACCACCGGCACTGGCTTTAATTAGGATAGGATATCCGATGTCTTCAGCTTTTTTCTTAGCTTCTTCTACATCAGTAATAGCATCTTTTGTTCCCGGCACTAATGGGATGTCAAATTTTGTAACTGCATTTTTTGCAGAGATTTTATCACCCATTACCTCAATTGATTCTGGAGACGGGCCAATAAAGATGATTCCAGCACTATTGACACTTCTTGCGAAATTGGCATTTTCAGAAAGGAAACCATACCCCGGATGTATTGCGTCAACTTTCAGGTCTTTACAAACTTCAATGATCTTGTCTCCTAATAAATAAGACTGATTGGATGGAGGAGGCCCGAGTAAAACAGCTTCATCAGCTTCTCTTACGTGAAGAGCGTTTCTGTCAGCTTCTGAATAAATAGCTACTGTTTTTACATCAATTTCCTTAAGAGAACGGATAATTCTAAGGGCGATTTCCCCGCGATTTGCAATTAGTACTTTATTTATCTTTTTCATACAGGTGTAACTGGGTCAATATGTTAAGTGAAAACCCTAATAGATGAATATCGTTAAGGTTTACGGTTATAAAGTAAAATAAATGAGCTTTTGATAAAGCATATGCTAATTAACGAAATTTTGTTAATCTATCCCCAAAAGCACTAAAATATGGGGGCAATTTTTGGTTTACGGATGTGTTTTACTAATTTTGAAGCTTGATTTAACAATCTAAATATAAATAGCTGTGGATCTATTTGAGAAATTACTGGCTGACATGGGGCCTCTAGGAAGGCACGGGCAGAGAAGTGAGGGATATTATATGTTCCCGAAATTGGAAGGAGAGATTGCGCCACGTATGCGCTTTCAGGGTAAAGAAGTTTTGACCTGGAGTTTGAACAACTACTTAGGTCTTGCTAATCATCCTGAAGTAAGAAAAGCTGATGCTGAAGCAGCTCAGGAGTGGGGCCTTGCTTATCCAATGGGAGCCCGAATGATGTCAGGAAATACTAAGCACCATGAAGAACTTGAAGAGCAACTAGCTGATTTCATTAAGAAGGAAGCTGTTATGTTGTTAAACTTCGGATACCAGGGTGTACTATCAATTATTGATGCTGTTGTAGATAGAAAAGACGTTATTGTATATGATGCGGAAAGCCATGCTTGTATTTTAGATGGTGTTCGTCTTCATATGGGGAAACGATTTGTTTACAAGCACAATGATATGGAGAGTCTGGAGACTCAACTTAATCGCGCTACTAAATTAGTGAATGAAACCGGAGGAGGAATCCTTGTTATTACTGAAGGTGTTTTCGGTATGTCAGGTAATTGTGGTGCGTTAAAAGAAATAGCAGATCTTAAAAAGAAATACGATTTCAGATTATTTGTCGATGATGCCCATGGTTTTGGGACGATGGGTGAAACAGGTGCCGGAGTAGGAGAGATGATGGGTGTTCAGGATGAAATCGACCTTTATTTCTCAACATTCGCAAAATCAATGGCGAGTATCGGTGCTTTCGTAGCAGGTAATAAAGATATAATTAACTTTTTAAGATATAATACAAGATCTCAGATCTTTGCTAAGTCATTACCAATGCCATTGGTGATCGGAGCAAAGAAAAGACTTGAATTATTAAGAACAAGACCAGAATTAAAAGAAAATCTCTGGAAGATCGTTGATGCATTGCAAGGTGGTCTTAAAGAGAGAGGGTTTAATATAGGTACTACTCAATCACCGGTTACTCCTGTAATTCTAAAAGGTGGATTACCAGATGCAACAGGGTTAACTCATGATATGAGAGAGAATTTTAAGATTTTCTGCTCTGTGGTAGTATATCCGGTAGTTCCAAAAGATGTGATAATGCTTAGGATTATCCCTACAGCAGCACATACACTGGATGATGTGGAGAAAACTATCGCTGCATTCGAAGCGGTAAAATCCAAAATTGACTCCGGAGAGTACCATCAGATCAAAGAATTTGCCGAGTTTAATTCTTAATTTCAAAAAAAACGGCTTTTTCCTTGATTTCAGGCAGAATTCAGCTATATTGCCCACTGTAAATCATTAATTAATTGTTTTATCAACAACCTTAAACAAAAGAAAATGAAAAGATACGAGCAACTTTTAGACTTGGTTCAATCGTTAGAAGGAGACTTTGAGAAATTCTATGACAAAAGCAATCAAGCGGCTGGAACTAGAGTTAGAAAAGGAATGCAGGAATTAAAGAATTTAGCTCAAGAAATTAGAGTAGAAGTTCAGGACATCAAAAACAAAGCGTAATCGTTTTGATGCATTCAAAGATATAAGGCGACCATTTGGTCGCCTTTTTTGTTGCATAATTTTAAATGTAGTTACTGATTTCATTAGATCACCTTGCCTGTGGAGACACAGCCAAGCTGTGGCAGTATTTTGAATTGAAGAGAGATTTTTCCTGCTGCTTCAATAGAATCATCATATCACATCAACCTCTGATTTCAGGTGTCCTCACCTGAAATGTAAACACAGCCTCTGATTTCATGTGTCTCCACATGAAATGTCAACATGAAAAAGGCTTCAGAATTGCAAATTCCAAAGAGCATTAAAGAATTATGTAATCTCAGTTAATTTAGGAATCTTCATAATTAAAAGCAGCTGATCGACATTTGCAATGTCGTGCTTTTATCATAGGATTTGTAATCCGAATCGATAGATCACCTTGCCTGTGTAGACACAGTCAAACATAGGCAGTATTTTGAATTGAAGAGAGATACTCCCTGCCATTTCAATAGAATCATCATATCACATCAGCCTCTGATTTCAGGTGTCCTCACCTGAAATGTGAAAGTAGACCTTTTTTTCGGCGATACAATCGCCAACCTCACACATCCTCGTTGCAAACGAGGACGATAACAGCTTTTATTTTTTTAGCAATTCTTTATATGAATGTGCATATTTTAATCTGTCGAATAGAGATTCATCAATTATAGATGATACAATCTATAAAATGCCCCATCGCCCTTGTTTAGCGCAGCGTAACGAGGGTGGATTGAGAACAGCGTTTGTAACGCTGAAAGTAGGAACTTCGAATGAATCAGGGTAATCTCATAAAGGAAAGCAGCTGTTAGACATTTGCAATGTGTAACTGCTATTAAAAGATCTGTGATCTGAATCGATAGATCACCTTGCCTGTGAGGACACAGTCAAGCATAGGCAGTATTTTGAATTGAAGAGGGATATTTTCCTGCTGCTTCAATAGAATTATCATATCATATCAGCCTCTGATTTCAGGTGTCCTCACCTGAAATGTATAAAAGCAGTCTCTGGTTTCAAATGTTCCTGCCTTCTAAATCATCTTGCCTGTGGAGACACAGTCAAGCATAGGCAAGTAAACCGGATCTTCACACTCTCACCCTCACTCTCAAATCTGTTCCTTACTCTCCTTTAGTCGCCATTCGATCTAAAATATCGTGAAGTTTGCCCTGGCTGAGCAAGATCAGGTCAGCTACTTCTCTCAATACGCCGTATCCTCCTTTAGTCTCACATCTGTAATCCACATACTTATCCATATAAGATGGTGCATCTGCTGGGGTAGCTGAAAGCCCGACCATAGTTAGTATAGGCAGATCGATCACATCATCACCAATAAAGCAAACTTCATCATCTGAGGCCTTGTGATCAAGCTTGATTTTTTTATAAATATCCAGTTTATTTTTGGCTCCATGAGAGTGAAAGTCCAGCTTCAATTCATCACATCTGTTTTTCACTACTTTAGAATTTCTCCCGGTAATTGCACCGACTGTGATATTAGATTCTTTTAAAAATCGGATTATTTGCCCGTCTCTAACATGGAATCGTTTATACTCCATTCCATCATTATCATAAATAATCCCACCATCAGTCAGTACGCCATCAACATCAAATAGTACAACTTTTATTTTTCTTGCCTTAGAGTAAATCGAATTATTCATTTTTTATTGTTTTGATAGAAAATAAGTAGTTTAACTCTTTATAAAAATCAATACACTTTTTTATGATGTATTAAATGAATATTTTGTGATACTTATCAAAGAGTTTGTAAAAGCAAAATAAGATTTTTTTGTTTTTTGTTAATTCTTACGCAATTTAATGAGGGACCAAAGAACATTATGAACTGGCTAAGATTTTTTTTCGCTCTAGCCCTGTGCCTGGCATGGGTATATTTTCTTTCAAATCCAATTTCATTAGGAGATACTAATATTCCTCCACCCGGTAAAATAATGTCTGTAAATGAAGGTTTCTGGCAAAATTCCGAACCGGTGGATTCCAACGAAAAGAGTTTTGAAATAACAGTGGATTCTTTAAAAGGGTCCGTTTCAGTAGTATATGACAGTTTGAATATTCCTCATATTTTCGCTGACAATAGGTACGATATGTTTTTTGCCCAGGGTTATGTTACTGCCCGTGACCGTCTATGGCAAATGGATTTCCAGGTTAGAGGGGCAGCAGGCCGAATATCTGAAATCGTAGGTGATGTAGCATTAGATTATGATCGTTCAATAAGGAGAAAGGGCTTGCCAGGTTCTGCAGAAAATGCTGTTCAAGAACTTCTTAGTGATCCCGAAACCCGTGAGGCAGTTCTAGCTTATACATCGGGGGTAAATCAATATATTTCTGAACTGGAAGAAAAGGATTATCCCGTTGAGTATAAAATATTAAATTATGAGCCTGAAAATTGGTCCCCGCTGAAAACTGCCCTATTACTCAAAATGATGGCTAATGACCTGGCTTATAGAAATAACGATTTTCAATACACAAATTTATATAGTAAGCTGGGTAAAGATCTCTTTGATCTGTTGTATCCAGATAGAATGGAGAATGAGGATCCTGTAATTAATCCTGATAGAAAATGGGATTTTGAGGGCTATAAATATGAGTCGTCAACTATTGATTCACTTGCAGAGGTATATCCTAAAAATATGCTTGATCAACCCGATAAGGATAATGGCTCGAATAACTGGGCAGTTTCGGGTTCGAAAACAAAGTCAGGGTATCCTATCCTTGCAAATGATCCGCATTTGAAACTCAGACTTCCAGCTATCTGGTATATGGTCCATTTAAAATCACCGGGATACGATGTTATGGGAGCTTCATTACCCGGGGCTCCGACTGTAATTAGCGGATTTAACAGGGATATATCCTGGGGAGTAACTAATGCAAGGAGAGATTTAGTGGATTGGTATTCTATTCAGTTTAAAAACAAAGAAAGAAAGCAATACTACCACCAGGGAAAATACTACCCAACAAGATCTAAAATAGAAACAATTAAAATTAAAGGGAAAGACGATTTTAAAGATACTGTTATTTACACTCATCACGGACCTGTAATGTATGATCAATCCTTCAAAGGAGACAGTACGAGAATCGGTTTTGCGATGAAATGGATTGCTCATGAAAAAAGCAATGAATTAAAAACCTTTCTCGGATTGAATTCAGCCGAAAATTATGATGACTACAGGGAGTCTTTAGAGCATTATATTTCTCCTGCACAGAATTTCGTTTTTGCTTCCACTAATGGTGATATTGCCATGACCATTCAAGGCAAATTTCCTGTTAAATTTCCTGAACAGGGCAAGTTTATAATGGACGGTACTTCAAGTATATATGACTGGTCTGAATACATTCCTATGGAATATAATGCATCGTCATTAAATCCTGATAGGGGATTTGTAAGTTCTGCTAACCAGGTTCCGACTACTCCTGATTATCCATATTGGTATTTAGGAGGTGATTTTGAATATTATAGAAATAGGGTGATCAATGATAAGCTTTCTTCGATGGAGGAAATCACCATTGAAGACATGAAAGAACTTCAGAAAAATAATCTGGACTTGAAAGCCAGAGAAATATTGCCATGGTTATTAGATACACTTGACCAGTCAGGATTTAATGAAAGGCAGCTGGAGGTTTATAATACTCTCAAGGAATGGAATTTTATGGCTGACCCGGAGAAAGTAGCACCGGTTTACTTTGATATCTGGTATGATACGCTCGATGATATGATCTGGAAGCCAATAAAGAATTTTGAGGGTCCGACAAAAATGCCTGAGTACGGTGTGATATCCTCTTTATTAATTAATGGAACAATAGAGCCATACCTTGACACATTTAATATATCACTAGGTGATTCGATCAGGGAAAGTTTTATTAGATCGATAGCAGTAATTGATACATTAAGATCTCAAAGAAATGACTCTCTTACCTGGGCTTCCTATAAAGATACCTATGCTGAGCATTTGGTTCCGATGTTTAAATCTTTCAATGAAGAACACCTGAATATCGGTGGAGGTAAAAATATTGTAAATGCAACCAGTGAAAATCATGGTCCTGCATGGCGAATGATTGTTTCTCTTGAGCCTGGAAATATCGAAGCATATGCCATCATCGCAGGAGGTCAAAGTGGGAATCCGGGAAGTGTACGATATAATCAATACATTAGAGACTGGGCACAGGGTAAGTATTACCGATTGAATTTTGCAGAGACAGAGGAAAATCTGATTGGAAAAACTTTAAAGCTAGACATTAAACAAGAAACAAAATGAAGACATTTGGATTAACCGTCTTAGTTGGAGTATTAATTTATTTTTTGCATTCATATTTGCCATGGTATAGTCCGATGATCTTTTCAATCCTCGTTTTTGCCATCTTCGAATTGAAACTTGGAAATGTGATCACCGCAGCATTTTTTGGTTCTGTTTTAGCCTCATTGTTAATGACTTTTCTGATTGATAGTGCTAACGAAGCTATTCTTAGTAATCGAATTGCAGGGATTTTTGGTTTGACCTCTGGAATATATTTACATGTTATCACAGCCTTGATTGCCGGTATTAGTGGTATACTGGGAGGCTTTTTAGGATATTCTTTCCGAAGAATGATCGTTAAGCGCAGAAAAGATAATGTGTATTATGGTGGAAGGTGAAAAAAACAAAATTTTAATGTAAACAATGGATTACAAATCCAAGGATAAGGCTTCGGAATTGCAAATTCCAAAGAGCATTGAATAATTATGTTATATTAGTTGATTTAAGAATCTTCTCAATAAAAAGCAGCTGTTCGACATTTGCAATGTCGTACTGTTATCATAGGATCTGTGATCCGAATTGATAGATTACCTTGCCTGTGGAGACACAGCCAAGCAGAAATACTGTCAAGACAAAAATGAATGAGAAGTTATTTCATATACTTCAACAATTGCCTAAGTGATTGCTTAACCACTCATGTAAAAACCACCTCAATATTATCAAATTTTCTCCTTGATTATTATTTTTAAGATAAGTTGAAAATCAAACCAAACCAAAACTAGATATGAGATCGCACGAAATAGATTACGAAATATTCGGTGAGGAAATGCAGTTTGTCGAGATCGAACTTGATCCTCAGGAAGCTGTTGTTGCTGAAGCAGGAAGTTTTATGATGATGGAAACTGGTATCCAGATGGAAACCATATTTGGAGACGGTTCTAACCAGGACTCAGGAGTATTAGGTAAATTATTTTCAGCTGGTAAAAGACTTTTAACCGGTGAAAGTTTATTTATGACTGCTTACCTAAACCAGGGAAGCGGAAAGAAAAAGGTGAGTTTTGCCTCGCCATATCCAGGTCGCATAATTCCTATCGATCTAGCAGAAAAAGGAGGTAAATTTATTTGCCAGAAAGATGCTTTTCTTTGTGCTGCAAAAGGAGTAACCGTAGGTGTTGAGTTTTCTAAGAAATTAGGTCGAGGATTCTTTGGAGGTGAAGGATTCATTATGCAGAAATTGGAAGGTGATGGTATGGCGTTTGTGCATGCAGGAGGAACGATCGTTCGAAAAGAGCTACAACCGGGCGAAGTATTAAAGGTTGATACAGGCTGCCTGGTAGGCTTTTCACAAACAGTAGATTACGATATTGAGTTCGTTGGCGGAATAAAGAACTCTATTTTCGGAGGAGAAGGACTTTTTTATGCTACCCTGAGAGGACCTGGAGCAGTTTATATTCAATCTCTGCCATTTAGTCGTCTTGCATCGAGAGTATTTGCAGCGGCACCTCAAGGAGGAGGAAAGCAAAAAGGAGAAGGTAGTATCCTTGGCGGAATCGGAAACCTACTGGATGGAGATAATAACTTTTAATATAAAATATAATTAACCACCAATCAGATCCCGGTCAGCAATGACCGGGATTTTTTTTAATATACCACTAATTATCTTATTAATACACCGCACAGACTCTAAGGTCTGAAAGAAAAACATCAAGCTGTTTAAATCTTTACCACAGAGAACGCAGAGGACACGGAGGAAATTGCTGACGCAATTTCACTGCTCTTCGAAATGTTAGCGATAGCGTATTTCGTAAGTTAAAATGTAAAAGGATCTAAGATCTGTTTTTACCGTTTCCAAAGGACGAAGACAATGATGGCAGTTTGAAGATAGGTTATTGGTTATTAGAGAATAGTTATTAGTGGGATGCTCAAACAATAACCATTAACCAATATTTATTCACACCACCTTAAACAAAATATCACCGCACAGACTCTAAGGTCTGAAAGAAAAACATCAAGCTGTTTAAATCTTTACCACAGAGAACGCAAAGGACACGGAGGAAATTGCTGACGCAATTTCACTGCTCTTCGAAATGTTAGCGATAGCGTATTTCGTAAGTTAAAATGTAAAAGGATCTAAGATCTGTTTTTACCGTTTCCAAAGGACGAAGACAATGATGGCAGTTTGAAGATAGGTTATTGGTTATTAGAGAATAGTTATTAGTGGGATGCTCAAACAATAACCATTAACCAATAATTATTCACACCACCTAAAACAAAATATCACCGCACAGACTCTAAGGTCTGAAAGAAAAACATCAAGCTGTTTAAATCTTTACCACAGAGAACGCAAAGGACACGGAGGAAATTGCTGACGCAATTTAACTGCTCTTCGAAATGTTAGCGATAGCGTATTTCGTAAGTTAAAATGTAAAAGGATCTTAGATCTGTTTTTACCGTTTCCAAAGGACGAAGACAATGATGGCAGTTTGAAGATAGGTTATTGGTTATTAGAGAATAGTTATTAGTGGGATGCTCAAACAATAACCATTAACTAATAACTATTCACCCCCCCCTCCATTGTTAATTAATCAACAACCAAATATTTCTTCATTGTAAATATTCAGTCCTACGATATAAATTAAAGTATAGGAGACTTAAAATTTATTTCATATTCGGATAAAAGCACGAGTATAACTTGCAGCACAATTACAAACACTCAACAAAACCGAATATGAAAACATTTCTACAATCAATTTTAACAGCACTGACTTTCATTCTGTGCTTTCCTGTTATCGCTCAGGATAATGGAAGAGTACAGGTAAAAGTGGTTGATGAATTTGGCCTTCCAATGCCTGGAGCAACCGTATTGCTCGAAGGACCAATAAAAAAAGGAAACATAACTGATGCCTCAGGTGACCTGATCATGCAGGCATTACCGGAAGGGAAATACCAGCTTACTCTAACTTATATTGGCTATGAGTCAATTAAAGAGGATATATCAATAGAATCAGGTGAAACGACCACTCTTACCTACGCACTTTTTCCTTCGATTACTGTAGGAGATGAAGTTGTAGTCATCGGTGACCGACTTCGCGGACAGGCCAAGGCTCTGAATAAGCAGAAAAATAACTCTAACATCACAAATGTTGTTTCTGCCGATCAGATGGGACGTTTCCCTGATGCCAACATGGGAGATGCACTTAAAAGAATTCCAGGGATAACTATTCAGAATGATCAGGGTGAAGCACGTGATATTATCATTAGAGGTATGGCTCCTCAGTTGAATTCAGTAATGATCAACGGAGAACGTATCCCTTCTGCAGAAGGAGATAACAGGCAGATTCAGCTTGATTTAATCCCCTCAGATATGATTCAGACTGTAGAGGTAAACAAAGCAGTACTTCCTGATATGGATGCTGATGCAATAGGAGGCGCCGTTAACCTGATCACAAGACAGGCTCCTGAAGATTTCAGGCTTTCATTAACTGCAGGTAGTGGTTTAAATTTTCTTACTGAAAAGCCGATCTACACTGGAGGCCTGGTAATTGGAGACCGTTTTGCAGGAGGGAAGCTTGGAGCAGTGCTTTCCGCTTCTTATTACGACAATGACTTTGGCTCTGAGAATGTAGAAGGTGAATGGTTTGAAAATGAGCAGGGAGATGCCGTTCTGGGAGAGTTTGAATCAAGAAATTACTTCGTAAGAAGAGCGCGAAGAAGTGTTTCACTGGATATGGATTACCAGATAAATGAAAACAATACTATTTTCCTTTCTACAATGTACAATTGGAGAGATGACTGGGAAAACAGGTTCGCAAATGGATACAGTGATCTTGATGAGGCATTTCAAGATGGATTAGTTACGGAAATATCAAACGGAGTTTATCAATTACCAGGACGTGTTGAATACGAAACCAAAGGAGGTGATAATAGCAGTAGAAATAAGAACAGAAGATTAGAAGATCAGCGAAATAGAAATATTCAATTAAGAGGTGAGCATATATTAAATGGATTGATCATCGATTGGTCGGTAAATTATGCGAAAGCCTCTGAAGAGAGACCAAACGAGCGCTACATCAGCTATCGATCTAGTGGATTGCCCGTAACTATGAATGTAACGAACCCTGAATTCCCGATTGTATCCTTAAATGATATTAATGATCAGTACGGAATCGAATTCAGAGAGATTTCTGAAGAATATCAATATACATTTGACAGAGATATCAATTCAAGATTAGATTTCAAATTTCCTGTTGGAAAAAAATCAGTAGTAAAATCAGGACTTAGATACAGGAATAAGCATAAAGAGAGAGAAAATAATTTCTTTTTCTATGAACCTGTAGATATGGAAGCTTTTGGAAGCACTCTGGGAGCAATTTCTGAACTAAGAAATTTAAATGATCCTGATTTTCTTCCTGGAAGCAAATACCAGCCAGGTGATTTTGTATCGCAAGATTTTCTAGCAAGATTAGATTTGAATAACCCGGCGTTATTTAACAAAGAAGATGCTTTAGATGAATATCTTCCTGGTAACTATACTGCTGATGAGCAATTATATGCAGCTTATGCGATGGTCGATCAGCAGTTTACGGAGAATCTTTCAGTGATCTTTGGGTTCAGAGTTGAACATACAGAGATTGATTATACCGGATATGCCCTCAATGTTGATGAGGAAACTTTTTTCCAGACGAATGGATCTGATAGTTATACAAACTACCTACCTGGTATACATGTGAAATATGACCCGAATAATAAGACAGTTCTTCGATTCGCATGGACAAATACCCTTGCCAGACCAAACTATTATGACTTGGTTCCTTATGCTGAATTTTCTCCCGATGATGAAGAATTAGTAAGAGGAAACCCTGCTTTAAAACCAGCAACTGCAATGAATTTTGATTTGATGGCTGAGAGATATTTCGAATCAATTGGTATGATGTCAGGAGGTCTGTTTTATAAGAATATAGATGACTTTAACTATAGCAGATCAATTGATAATTATGATGATCCTCAATTTGGTGATGGTCTGGAATACACAACCTTTGATAACGGCGGAAATGCACAGGTATTTGGTGTTGAAGTAGCTTTTCAAAAACAGATATGGAAAGGACTGGGCTTGTACGTGAATTATACATACACTCAATCATCTACAGAAGGAATTGAGGGAAGAGAAGATGATGATCTTGAATTACCAGGTACTGCAACACATATGTTCAATGGATCATTAAGCTATGAAACAAGCAAGTTGGTGTTGAGAATCTCAGCTAACTATGCTGATGACTATATTGACGAATTAGGTGGAGACTCTTTCGAGGATAGATTTTACGATAAGCAATTTTTCCTTGATGCCAATGCTTCATATGCTTTTAATAAGAATTGGAGAGTTTTTGCAGAAGCGAATAATCTGACAAATCAACCACTAAGATACTATCAGGGAATTCCTTCCAGAACGATGCAGGTAGAATATTACAATTCGAGATTCACTTTAGGTGTTAAATACGATTTATTTAAAGCCAATAATTAATTTTTAATGAATGAGTGTGGACCGGGTGACCGGTTCACGCATTTTTATTTGGGAAAGAAAGAAGAATTAAAATCATGATGATCAAGACACACACCAGGATTTATTTGTTTGCAGGATGGATCCTTCTGATTATAACCTCATTAATGAGTTGCGGTAAATCTAACGGAGCAAATATTACTGAAGAAAAAGTTTCAGATTCGATTTCAACCAGATTAAAACCCACTTATGTTACAGATACAGTTAAACATGATACTGATGATCCTGCTATTTGGATCAATCAGGAAGCCCCATCTAAAAGCCTGATTATTGGTACTGATAAGGGTGGAGAAGCAGGAGATGGAGGATTATTTGTATTTGACCTGAAGGGAAATCTTGATACTATTAAAACAGTTACAGGTATTCAAAGACCAAATAATGTTGATATAGCTTATGGATTAGAGTATGTTGGTAATGAATTGGATATTGCTGTCACTACAGAGCGGTATACAAATAAGATCCGGGTATTTTCTCTTCCGGAAATGAAGCCAATCGACAAAGGTGGTATCCCTGTTTTTGAAGGAGATACATTAAAAGATCCAATGGGAATTGCTTTATATACAAATCCTGAAACAAAGGAGATTTATGCAATAGTGGGAAGAAAATCAGGTCCTAAAAATGATTATTTGTGGCAATATAAGCTATCTGTCAACGATAGTGGAGTAGTAAAAGGGAAGTTAGTTAGGAAATTCGGTCAGTTTAGTGGGGTTAAAGAGATTGAAGCGATTGCAGTGGATAATGAATTGGGATTTGTTTACTACTCAGATGAAAATGTTGGTGTAAGAAAATATTACGCCCATCCGGATAGCAGCAATACAGAACTCGCACTTTTTGCCACCGAAGGTATAAAAGATGATCACGAGGGAATCAGCATCTATAAAAAAGGTGATAAAACCGGCTATTTGATTTTAAGTGATCAGCAGGCAGGAAGATTCATTGTTTTTCCAAGAGAAGGAACATTAAGTGATCCACACAACCATAAAAAAATCTGTGCAATACCGACAATGAATTTAGAAAGTGATGGCAATGAGGTGACATCTGTCGCTGTCAATGAGGAATTTCAAAATGGATTTTTCGTTGCCATGTCAGATGATAAGACATTTCAGATCTATGACTGGAAAGATTTTCAAAAGGTTATTGATCTGGCAATAAATGAAAATACTGAAGTTCAGTGACAATAAGTTTAGCATTTTTGGGCACACCACGATGAAACTCTGTTACCCTGGTTTGAGTCCTAACGAACCAGAACTCTGTCGCCCTGGTTTGTGTCTTCACGAACCAGATTAAAATTAACAACCAATCATATCCCGGTCAGCAATGACCGGGTTTTTTTGTAATACACCGCTAATTATCTAATTAATACACCACAAAGAAGCTAAGGTCACAAAGTCAAAGACCCTGACAAGCGATAGCTTCGTCATGGGAAAACAGCAAGCTGTTTTGATTTTTCACCACGGATAGCCCAAAGAACACGGAGGAAATTGCTGAGGAAATTTATAATACTCTCTCACTGGCGCCAGCGTCGCGCTGGTGCCTTATAATTATAACAAAATAACTTTATTAAGTTCTGCCCCTTACAAACAGATTTCTCCTTGCTGATACGCCTTTCGGCTCACAGGACAAGACGAGCGAAATGACGGGTATGGGTTGTTATCTAATTCTCTAAATACAGATTTTAAAAATTAAAAGTATTACCCCTGACTCGAATAAAAAAAATCACCGCAAAGATGTAAGGCCGCAAAGAAAAACAGCAAGCTGTTTAAATCTTTACCACAGAGGACATGAGAGAATTCATCAAGATGCTTTAATTAATCGAAGTAGAAACATTTTTCTCAATAGATACAGTTCATTCAAACATCAAAGATTGAAGATTGTCGTCTGGAAGCTTAGGACATAAAGAAAAGTTTTCACAAAAAGTTCGGAAAACGAGAAGCAAAAGGAATACTGAAATTACAATCCAATAAAATGCAACTTAGAAAGGCGCGGTGGGTATGACAATATCGCGAGGGTGGGGAGCTTTGAGAGGCAGGAGGTTTGGTATTGTCTTGATTTTTTGGTCCATTTTTTATCAAGAAAAAAGGACAATAATATTTTAAACCCATTTCTTATAGAGGAATCAAAATAGAAAAATTATCTATTTATTTAATGTCATAAGAATCTTTAATACCAACCACGAAGAAAATTCATCCTACAATCCTTACATCCTATAAATCCTAGTTCAGACAAAGACAATCAGAAAGCACTGAAAAACCAGCTGTTCAACATATTCCACAAGGCATGTCCAACCTCAATATCAGCAATTCCAAACTGCATTTATCTTAGATTCGAGATACGCTATCGCTAACATCTCGAATAGCGAATTTTCGATTTAAATGTTTTGTAGGGGCGTAGCATGCTACGCCCCTACAAAACATTTAAATTTTGAGACTAATTATATTCTAGATATCTATTCAGAAATACAACACTAATCAGGGATGCTCAATGCTCAACGAATAACCAACCCCCAATAACTAATCCCCTAATCAATACCCACATTTTCATTAATAATTAATAAGTTTGCTTTTTGAATAGAAGTGAAGTTGATAGGTGTGGATCGGGAATTACTTTTTAGGAATAAGCTAAAGAATGAATCAAAAGAAAATCGTTGTTACTGGTGGTGCCGGATTTATCGGTTCAAACCTGGTAGAAGCACTTCTCAAAGATGAAAGAGTTTCTAAAGTTTTGGTAATTGATGACCTGTCAAATGGTTATTATGAAAACATAGAACCTTACAAATCAAATCC